>NZ_JAVHUX010000031.1:0-129708 GCF_030954545.1 Serratia sp. MF1(2023)
AGCGTTCAATCTGAGCCATGATCAAACTCTTCAATTAAAAGCTTGATGTGCTTCCACTCGAGAAGCGATGCTCAAAGATTTACTGCATGAATTTTACTTCAGTTAGTCACTCTTCAAGACTTGATATTTTTTTGCATCCGAGGATGCTGGATATCGTCTTGTGGAGTGCCCACACAGATTGTCTGATAAATTGTTAAAGAGCAGTGCCGAGAAACTCATCGGCGCGGGCTGCGTATATTACGCTTTTAGCCCGGAGAGTCAAGCGTTTATTTTGCTTTCTTCTCGCTGACCCGGCGGCTTGTCAGTCGTTGTTCCCGGTCAGTGGAGGCGCATTATAGGGAGTTCTCGGCAGGCCGCAACCCCTAAATGCAAAAAACTTTTCAAGCGCGCTTTTTTTCAACAAAAGGGCGAAAAAGCGACGAATTTATGTCACTTTTTCAGGCAAACAGCCATAAAAGCTGGCGATCACTGGAGTAAAATAGAAATAACGATGTCAGTAAGGACCCGCAGCCATGCCGTTAAATGCACAACAACAGGCCGCCCAACGCAATCTTTCTTATCTGCTTGCAGAGAAACTTGGCCAACAAATTCTGGCGGGCGATTATCAGGCCGGCAGCATCCTGCCCGGTGAAATGGAACTGGGCGAGCAATTCGGCGTCAGCCGCACCGCAGTACGCGAAGCGGTAAAGATGTTAGCCGCCAAAGGCATGTTGCTACCGCGCCCGCGCATCGGCACCCGCGTGATGCCGCAGAGCCAATGGAATTTCCTCGATCAGGATTTACTGACCTGGTGGATGACGCGGGAAAACTTCGATCAGGTGATGCAACACTTCCTTATCCTGCGTACCTCGCTGGAGCCGCAGGCCTGCGCGTTGGCGGCAAACCACGCCAGCCCGCAGCAAACCAAGCTGCTGGCGGAGCTGATGGCGGAAATGCGCGCGCTGCATACCCAGTTTGATCGCGAGCGTTGGATCCAGGTCGATACCCAATTCCACCAGCTCATCTACGAGGCCAGCGGCAACCCGTTCCTGACCTCGTTCGCCAACCTGTTCAGTTCGGTGTACCAAAGCTACTTCCGCGCCATCACCGGCAATGAAGTGATCAAGCTGCGCCATCATCAGGCTATCGTCGATGCGATACTCGCCGGAGACAGCGCCGGCGCGCTCGTCGCCTGCCAGATACTGCTGAAAGAGAAAGACTAGACACGCTCCCCGCTTATATATAGAAGAAAGAGACGAGGGACAGACGACCATTTAACCAGGACCGACCATGACCCAATCCGCGCGCAGTATGGCAGGACTTCCGTGGATCGCCGCAATGGCGTTCTTTATGCAGGCGCTGGACGCCACTATCCTCAATACCGCGCTGCCGGCGATCGCCCAAAGCCTGGGGCGTTCGCCGCTGGCGATGCAATCGGCCGTCATCAGCTACACGCTGACGGTGGCGATGCTGATCCCGGTCAGCGGCTGGCTGGCGGACCGCTTCGGCACCCGGCGCGTGTTCATCTTCGCCGTCACGTTATTCACCCTCGGCTCGCTGCTGTGCGCTCTGTCCCCTACGCTGAGCGCGCTGGTCGCCTCTCGCGTGCTGCAGGGCATCGGCGGCGCGATGATGATGCCGGTCGCGCGATTGGCGCTGCTGCGCGCCTACCCGCGCAGCGAACTGCTGCCGGTGCTGAACTTCGTCACCATGCCCGGCCTGGTCGGGCCGATTCTGGGGCCGCTGCTGGGCGGCTGGCTGGTCACCTACGCCACCTGGCACTGGATTTTCCTGATCAATATCCCTATAGGCCTGCTCGGCATCTTCTATGCACGTAAATACATGCCGGACTTCACCACGCCCAAGCGCCGCTTCGACTTCCTTGGCTTTATGCTGTTCGGCCTGAGCCTGGTGCTGATCTCTACCGGGTTGGAACTGTTTGGCGAGCGGGTACTGGCCAGCTACGTTTCGCTGGGCATTCTGCTCAGCGGCTTCGTGATGCTGTTCGGCTATATCGCGCACGCCCGCCGCCATCCTCAGCCGCTGATCGGTCTCGACCTGTTCAAAACCCGCACCTTCTCGGTCGGCATCGCTGGCAACGTCGCCTCCAGGCTAGGCACCGGCTGCGTGCCGTTTTTAATGCCGCTCATGCTGCAGGTGGGATTCGGCTACACGGCGATCGTCGCCGGCTGCATGATGGCACCAACCGCCATCGGTTCGCTGATGGCGAAATCCACCGTCACTCAGGTGCTGCGCTGGTTCGGCTACCGTAAAACGCTGGTCGGCATCACCGTCATCATCGGGGTGCTGATCGCCCAGTTCGCCCTGCAAAGCCCGGGCATGCCGCTGTGGCTGATGATCCTGCCGCTGTTCGTGCTGGGCATGGCGATGTCCACCCAGTTCACCGCCATGAACACCATCAGCCTGGCGGATTTGAACGACGCCAACGCCAGCGCCGGCAACAGCGTCTTGGCGGTCACCCAACAGCTGTCCATCAGCTTCGGCGTGGCGATCAGCGCGGCGGTGCTGCGTTTTTACGAATCTCTATCGTTAGGCACCATGATCGACCACTTCCATTACACCTTTATCACCATGGGGATCGTCACCGTAGCGTCGGCGCTGGTGTTTATGTTGCTGAGAAGGAAGGATGGCCGCAATTTGATCAGCGGCCAGGAAAGCAAGAAAGAAGCGAAGGCGGCGAGTTAACGGCGGCCCACCGAGGCGCGTTCCACCAGCTCGGGCGTCAGCACCAGCACCTGGGGGGCGCGCTCCGGGTTTTGCAGGCGATTGATCAGCGCATCGATCGCCAGTTCGCCCAGCGAATCCTTCGGCTGATGAATGGTGCTCAGCGGCGGCGCCAGATAGCGCGCCAGCTCAATGTCATCGTAGCCCATCACCGCCATATCCTGCGGCACGGAGAGCCCGGCCTGATACAGCGCCTGATAAACGCCCACCGCCACCGCGTCGTTGCCGGCGAACACCGCATGCGGCGGCTCGTCCAGCGCCAGCAGTTGGCGCATGGCGTTCACGCCGCCCTCAAACTCAAAATCGCAGTGCACTTCATACCCTGGCGGAACCGGCAATCCGGCGCGCCGCATCGCGTTGCGATAGCCTTCCAGCCGGTGACGGGCGGTGGTTTTATCCTGCGGGCCGGCGATGCAGGCGATTTTGCGGTAGCCGCGGGCGATCAGATGATCGGTCGCCATCTCGCCGCCCAGCAGCGAGTTATCCTGAATAATGTCGTTGGCGCCCTCGAACGGCGCCCAGTCCATCATCACGATCGGCAATGACGGGTAGCGGCTCAGGGCATCTTGCGATGGCCGGTGGTTTTCGGTGCACATCAGCAGCAAACCGTCGACGCGCTTTTGCAGCAGCGTCTCCATGCTGCGGTTCATGCGCGCGGCGTCTTCTTCGGTATTGCACAGGATTAAACTGTAGCCGCGTTCATAGCAGCTGCGCTCCACGCCACGCACCACTTCGGCATAAAACGGGTTGTTACTGGCGGTCACCAGCATGCCGATGGTGCGCGTCTGATTGAGCTTCAGGCTGCGCGCCAGCGCGGAAGGCGCATAGTTCAGCTGTTCCACGGCCGCCATGACCTTGTCGCGCACGCTGTCGCTGACAAAGCGATTGTTGTTGACCACATGCGAAACGGTAGAGGTTGAAACGCCCGCCAGGCGGGCGACATCTTTCATGGTGGCCAAAGGATCACCCCTGCTGCTGCAAGAAGGCGTCGATCTCTTCACGCCACGGCACCGAAGGCTGCGCGCCAGGGCGGGTCACGGCGATCGCCGCCGCCGCATGGGCGAAACGCACCGCGTCGGCCATGATCTTGCCTTCCAACAGAGCTGTGACCAGCGCACCGTTAAAGGTATCGCCGGCGGCGATGGTATCCACCGCTTGCACCTTGAAGCCGGGCACCAGTTTGCCGTTGCCGTTTTCGCTCAGCCACACGCCGCGGCTGCCAAGGGTGATGATCACCGTCGCGATGCCCTTGTCGTGCAGCGCCTGCGCCGCGCGCGCCGCATCGGCGTCGTTGTCCACGGCGATGCCGGTCAGGCGCTGGGCTTCGGTTTCATTCGGAGTGATCATATCGATCATGCCCAGCAGCTCGTCCGGCAGCTCACGCGCCGGGGCCGGGTTGAGGATCACTTGCGTGTGATGCTGCTTCGCCAGGCGGGCGGCGGCGATCACCGTATCCAGCGGCGACTCCAACTGCATCAGCAAAGCGTCGGCATCGATCACTTTTTGTTGGTAGCGCGCCAGGTAATCCGGCGTCACCGCGGCGTTGGCGCCGGCATCGATGCCGATCACGTTCTCGCCTTCGGCGTTGACGAAGATCAGCGCCACGCCGGTGGTGCTGTCGGCGATGGCTTCAATCGGTTGGGTATCAATGCGATCGCTCGCCAGCTGCCGGCGGACACGTTCGCCGATGTCGTCAGCGCCCACGCAGGCGATAAAGGCGATCTCCGCCCCGCTGCGCCCGGCCGCCACCGCCTGATTCGCGCCCTTGCCGCCAAACGCCACCTTATACTGTTTCCCGATCACCGTTTCGCCCGGGTGGGGGAACTGTTCAATATTGAGGATATGGTCGGCATTGATGCTGCCAAGAACCACCAGCTTACCTGTTTCCATCGCATTGATTCCTGAATTGCGCGCCATCGTAAACGCCCCGTTCCGATGGCGCTGGTATGACTTACTGAGTGACCAGTTTCAAATCGACCGGGATGGTCGCCGGCACTTTTTCGCCTTTCAGCACTTTATCGGCGGTTTCCACACCGATCACGCCGATCTGATCGGGACGCTGCGCCACGGTCGCCGCCAGCTTGCCGCCTTCGACCGCTTTCACGCCGTCAGCGGTGCCGTCGAAGCCTACCACGATCACGTCGGTTTTACCGGCGGTTTGCAGCGCGCGCAGCGCACCCAGCGCCATTTCATCGTTCTGAGCGAACACCGCCTGCACATCCGGGTGCGCAGTCAGCAGGTTCTGCATCACGTTCAGGCCCTTGGTGCGATCGAAATCGGCCGGCTGGCTGGCCAACAGTTTGAATTTATTCTGATCCAGCGACTGTTTGAAGCCTTCACCGCGTTCACGCGCGGCGGAAGTGCCAGCGATGCCTTCCAGCTGAATCACCTTGGCATCGGCACCCACTTTCTTGGCGATGAAGTCGCCGGCCATTTTGCCGCCCACGCGGTTATCCGAAGCGATGTGGCTCACCACGTCACCCTTGCTCGCCACGCGGTCCAGCGTAATGACCGGGATCTTAGCCTGGTTGGCCATCTTGATGGCGTTGCCTACCGCGTCGGAGTCGGTCGGGTTGATCAGCAGCAGCTTGGGCGCGCGCACCATCAGATCCTGCACGTTGGCCAGCTCTTTCGCCGGGTTGTTCTGGGAATCCAGCACCACCAGGTTGTAGCCCAGCTTGTTGGCCTCTTGCTGCGCACCGTCCTTCATCGAGACGAAGAACGGGTTGTTGAGGGTGGACACCACCAGCGCGATGGTGTCTTTGGCCATGGCATTGGCGCTCAGGGTGGCGCTCAGCGCGATGGCGGAAGCTAAGGTTGCCAGTTTTTTCATTTTCATCATCGTGATTCCTGTAGGGGGAGGTTACTTGTTGCTTTTGTTATCTACCAGAACCGCCAGCAGTATCACCACTGCCTTCACGATCATTTGGTAGTAGGAAGAAACACCCAGTAAATTCAGGCCGTTGTTCAGGAAGCCGAGGATCAGCGCCCCGATCAGCGTGCCGACGATGCGGCCCTTGCCGCCGGCCAGGCTGGTGCCGCCCAGCACCACGGCGGCGATGGCGTCCAGCTCATAGCCGGTGCCGGCGGTCGGCTGCGCCGACGACAGGCGCGCCACTTCGATCACCCCGGCCAGCGCCGCCAGCAGGCCGCACAGCGAGTAGACGATAATCTTCACTTTATCGACGCTGATGCCGGAGAGGCGGGTCGCCGCTTCGTTGCCGCCCAGGGCATAAATATAGCGGCCCAGGCGCGTATGATGCAGCATATACCAGGCGGCGATGAACACGATCGCCATGATCCAGATCGGCGTAGGCACGCCCAGCGGGCGGCCGATGCCGAACCAGCCGAAGGTGTCGGCCACGTCGGTGAAACCGGTGTTGACCGGGCTGCCATTGGTGTACACCATGGTGACGCCGCGCAGCAGCAGCATCATCACCAGCGTGGCGATAAAGGCCTGCACTTTGCCTTTGGCGACGATCACCCCGGTGCAGGCGCCAACCGCGGCGCCCAGCGCCAGTGCCGCCGCCACCGCCACCAGCGCGTTGACCTCAAAGCCGACGATCGACGCCGCCACCGCGCCGGTCAGCGCCAGCAGCGATCCTACCGACAGATCGATGCCGGAGGTGAGGATCACCAGCGTCATCCCCACCGCCATGATGGCGTTCACCGAGGTCTGCTGCAGAATATTGAACAGGTTGTTCAGGGTGAAGAAGTTCGGGCTCATGGAAGAGACCACGGCGATCAGCACCAGCAGCGCAATCAACGACTTCTGCTCTAACAGCCACTCTTTACTGAACCAGCGCTTAGCTGCGATAGTCTGGGAACTCATATCTGATTACTCCTGCTTTACGCCGTATTGCTTGCCGACGGCTGCCGCCATCAACGCTTCCTGGGTGGCCTGTTCAATCGGGAACTCGCCGCTGAGATGCCCTTCGTGCATCACCAGAATGCGATCGCTCATGCCCATCACCTCCGGCATTTCCGAAGACACCAGAATGATGCTCAGCCCTTCCTGCTTGAACTGGTTGATTAACTGATAGATCTCTTTTTTGGCGCCAACGTCGACGCCGCGCGTCGGCTCATCGAGGATCAGTACCTTCGGCCGGGTCATCAGGCCGCGGGCGATCGCCACTTTTTGCTGATTGCCGCCGGAAAGCAGACCGATCGGCTGCTCCATCGACGGCGTTTTGATATTGAACAGCCGGATGAAATCCCCCACCGCCTGCCGCTCGTCGGCCTGTTTCAGGCTGCCGTCGGCGCGGCTGAAATAGCGCAGCGCGGTCAGCGACATGTTTTCCTTCACCGACATGCCCAGCACCAGGCCGTCGCGTTTGCGGTCTTCCGAGATATAGACGATGCCGTTCGCCAACCCGTCCTGCGGCGAATGGGTGACCACGTCGCGACCGTCCAGGCTGACGGAGCCGGCCTTGCGCGGGGCGGCGCCGTACAGGATTTTCATCAATTCTGTGCGCCCGGCGCCCATCAGCCCGGCCACGCCGAGGATCTCGCCGCGGTACAGCGTAAAGCTGACGTCTTCAACGCCGGGGCCGGAAAGGTGGCTGACGTCCAGCCGTTTTTCCCCACGCGGCAAATCCAGGCGCGGGTACTGCTCTTCCAGCTTGCGGCCGACCATCATCTCAATCAGCGAATCTTCCTGCAGCTCGCTCACCGGCCGCTCGGTGATAAACTGCCCGTCGCGGAATACGGTCACGTCGTCGCAGATTTCAAAAATCTCTTTCAGGCGGTGCGAGATATACACGATGCCGCGCCCTTCGGCCTTCAGCTCGTTGATCACCTTGAACAGCGAGGCAGTTTCGGTGTCGGTCAGCGCATCGGTCGGTTCATCCATGATGATCACTTTCGATTCGAAGCTCAGCACCTTGGCGATCTCTACCATCTGCTGATCGCCGATCGACAGTTCGCCCACCAGTCGGTGGCTGCTGTAGCGCAGATTGAGACGCGCCAACAAGCGATCGGCCTCGGCGTACATGCACTTCCAGTCAATGCGGCCGAAACGGTTGACGAACTCGCGGCCGAGGAAGATGTTTTCCGCAATCGTCAGCTGCGGGATCAGGTTCAGCTCCTGATGGATAATGCCGATGCCCGCTTCCTGCGAATCCTTAGGCCCGTTGAACGCCACCTCTTTACCGAGAAAATACTGGCTGCCGGCGTCTTTCTGGTAGATGCCGGTCAGCACTTTCATCATGGTGGACTTCCCGGCGCCATTTTCTCCCACCAGCGCCATCACCTTGCCGGGATAGACGCTGAGGGCAGCGCCGGAAAGCGCCTTCACGCCGGGAAAGGCTTTATCAATCCCTTTCAGTTGCAGTAAAGGTTGCATACGCGCCTCAGAAAGTTACGCCAGCGCACAGGATCACGTTCGCATAAGGCGAACACTCCCCGCTGCGGATCACCGCCCGGCTGTGCCCGGTTTGCGCTTTAAACGCCTGATGGCTGATATAGCGCACGCTGATGGTATTGCCCTGGCGTTGACCCAATGCGGTCAGTTCAGCCAACAGTGCCTCGTGGAGCGACGGATTCTGTTTCACGATCTCTTCCGCCAGGATGGCGCTTTCTACCTGCATCTCTTGCGTGACCGCCGCGAACACCTGCATGAAGGTCGGCACGCCCTGCGTCAGCGCCAGATCGATGCGCTGCGTTTCCGCCGGTATCGGCAGGCCCGCATCGCACAGGGTGAGCTGGTCGGTATGCCCCAGCCGGGCAATCACGGCAGACACGTCGGAATTCAGTAATACGCCTTTTTTCATCTTCTCACTCCGCTAGCGAAACGTTTCGCTCTCTGGGGGAGTTTAAAAAAACGGCAGGGGAAGGCAACCGGGACAATGCAGAAGTGTGATCGCTATCGAAACGTTTCGTTCACGCACGGACAAAGCACAAACAAAAGGGGCTCAGCCATGCTGAGCCCCTTATCAGGCGGGTTAAATCTCGACCTGCGTGCCGAGCTCGATCACCCGGTTCGGCGGGATCTCAAACTGATCCGGCGCGCGCAGCGCGTTGCGGCTCAGGGCGACGAACAGTTTACCGCGCAAATAGAGGTACCACGGCCGCTTGGTGAGGATCAGCGATTCATGGGACATGAAGAACGAGGTCTCCGACATGCGGCACGGCAACCCTTCCAACCCGCAGCGGTGGAACACCTCCTCGACGTTCGGTGTTTCACGCCAGCCGTAGCTGGCCACCACCCGCCAGAAGGTCGGCGACAGCTGTTCGATGGTCACCCGGCGCACGTTGTGCACGTAAGGCGCATCCTCGGTGCGCAGCGTCAGCAGCACCACGCGCTCATGCAGCACCTTGTTGTGCTTCAGGTTGTGCAACAGCGCAAAAGGAATGACGTTGGTGGCGCGCGACATGAACACCGCGGTACCCGGCACCCGCACCGGCGGCGATTTCTCCAGCGAGGCAATCATCGCCTCCAGCGAGTTGCCGTGTTCATGCAGGCGGCGCAGCAGGCGGAAGCGCTCGCTCTTCCAAGTGGTCATAATGAGGAACATCACCAGCGCCAAGGTCAGCGGCAACCAGCCGCCGGAGAACAGCTTCAGGGCGTTGGCGGAGAACATCGGCACGTCGATGATCAGCAAGATGGTCACGATGCCGATCGCCAGGAAGCGATTCCAGTGCCAGTTGTTGATCGCCACCGAGGTGACCAGAATGCTGGTCAGCACCATGGTGCCGGTGACGGCGATGCCGTACGCCGCTGCCAGGTTGCTGGAGTGTTCGAACCCGATGATCACCAGCACCACCGAGATGTACAGCGTCCAGTTGATCACCGGAATATAGATCTGGCCGGATTCCATTTCCGAGGTGTGAATGATGCGCATCGGCGACAGATAGCCCAGGCGCACCGCCTGGCGGGTCAGCGAGAAGACGCCGGAAATTACCGCCTGCGAGGCGATAACCGTCGCCAGGGTCGCCAGAATCAGCAGCGGGATCAGCGCCCAGTCGGGCGCCAACAGGAAGAACGGGTTTTTGATCGCCTCTGGGTTTTTCAGCAGCAGCGCGCCCTGGCCGAAGTAGTTGAGCACCAGCGAAGGCAGCACCACGGTGAACCAGGCCAGGCGAATCGGGAACTTGCCGAAGTGCCCCATATCGGCATACAGCGCCTCGACGCCGGTGATCGACAGCACCACCGCCCCCAGCGCAAAGAACGACACCTTCTTATATTCCATAAAGAAGTTGAGCGCCCATTTGGGGTTCAGCGCCTGCAGCACTTCCGGGTTCGAAATGATGCTGCGCGCGCCCAGCACCGCCAACACGATGAACCACAGCAGCATCACCGGGGCGAACAGCTTGCCGACGCTGCCGGTGCCGTGCTTTTGGATAACGAACAGCAGCGTCAGCACCAGAATGGAGAGCGGCACGATATAGGCATCGAGCGCAGGCGCGGCGATTTCCAGCCCCTCTATCGCCGACATCACCGAGATAGCCGGGGTGATCACCACCTCGCCATAGAAGAAGCTGCCGCCGATCAGGCCCAGTATCACCAGCACCGCGGTGGTGCGCGCCGAAGTGTTGCGCCCGGCCAGCGACATCAGCGTCAGAATACCGCCTTCTCCGGCGTTGTCCGCGCGCATCACGTAGGTGAGATATTTGAGGGAAACGATCACGATCAGCATCCAGAAAATCAGCGACAGGAAGCCGAAAACCACGTCTGGACGAACATCGAAGCCGTAATGGCCGGAGAAACACTCTCTCAACGTATAGAGAGGGCTGGTGCCGATATCACCGTAGACCACGCCGATGGCCGCCAGGGTTACCGCCGATAAGGACTGCTTATGCTCTGCGCTCATAATTCGTTTCTTTATCAGAACATCCGTTAGCGATGCATCCGCATCAGGCAAAATACGGGCTCAAAGATCCGTCACGCCCACCAGAAAGCCGCACAGTATGCACCATTTATACGGCTTGCCTACCCTTATATCAGAGCCGAAAAATAAACAAAATGTGAACCGGATATCCGGCTCAACTTAGAAAAATATTACTAATCAACAAGCTATACCACTAAAAATAATGGTGGTTTATCATCGGATTATCGACCAAGATTGGCTAACTCTCGGACAATGCGACAATTATATGACGCCATCATCCCTTCTGGCAGAACGAATTTCCCGCCTCAGCAGCGCGCTGGAGAGCGGTCTTTATGAGCGGCAAGAAGCGATTCGCCTGTGCCTGCTGGCGGCGCTGAGCGGCGAAAGCGTATTCCTGCTCGGCCCGCCCGGCATCGCCAAGAGCCTGATCGCGCGCCGGCTGAAGTTTGCCTTCCGCAACGCCCGCTCCTTTGAATACCTGATGACGCGCTTTTCCACGCCGGAAGAGGTCTTCGGCCCGCTCTCCATTCAGGCGCTGAAAGATGAGGGGCGCTATCAGCGTCTGACCGCCGGCTACCTGCCGGAAGCGGAGATCGTGTTTCTGGACGAGATCTGGAAGGCCGGCCCGGCGATCCTCAACACCCTGCTGACGGCGATCAACGAACGGCGCTTTCGCAACGGCAACAGCGAAGAACCGATCCCGCTGCGCCTGCTGGTCACCGCCTCCAACGAACTGCCCGAAGCGGACAACAGCCTCGAAGCCTTATATGACCGCATGCTGATCCGCCTGTGGCTGGATAAGGTGCAGGATAAGCAGAATTTCCGCTCGCTGCTGGTCAACCGCCAGAGCGAAAGCCAAAACCCGGTGCCGGCGGCGCTGAGCGTCAGCGACGAAGAGTTTCTGCAGTGGCAGCCGCAGATCGATAAGGTGGCGCTGCCGGAAGCCTGCTTTGAGCTGATTTTCCAGCTGCGCCAGCGGCTGGACGCGCTGGAACAGGCGCCGTACGTCTCTGACCGACGCTGGAAAAAAGCCCTGCGCCTGCTGCAGGCCTGCGCCTTCTTCAGCGGGCGCGACACCATCGCCCCGCTCGACCTGATGCTGCTGAAAGACTGCCTGTGGCACGATCTCACCTCGCTGAAGCTGCTGCAACAGCAGATCGATCAGCTGCTGACCGAATCGGCCTACCAGCAACAGTCGATGCTGATCCAACTGCAACAAATCCACACCCGCTGGCTGCAGGATCAGCAGCAACAAAGCGACCGGCAGGCCATCAGCCTGGTGAAAAAGGGCGGCATGTTCAGCCGCAAACCGCAATACGCGCCGGCCACGCCGTTCGCCGGCGGCACCCTCACCCTGTTGCTGCAAAAGCCGCTGCAGCTGCATGACATTCAGGTCAACCATCTGAGCATCGAAAGCAGCGTGCTGGACAACTGGCTGCAAAAAGGCGGCGACGTGCGCGCCAAGCTGAACGGCATCGGCTTCGCGCAGCCGATCGATTTGGAGGTCGACGACCAACTGCACCTGACGGTGCTGGACGTCAGCCGCCAGCCGTCGCTGCTGGCGCTGCCAGGCAAACAGGCCACCGCCACGCCGCAGGCGCTGCTGGACGAAATGGACGCGTTGGCCCAACGCCTGGCGGAGCAGCGCCGCGCCTTCAGCCAACATCAGCCCTGTCTGTTCACACCCGCCGCCGGCCTGGCCAAGATCGAAGCCAGTCTGCTGCAGGTGGCGGAGCAGGTTAAACAGCAACTGCAGCAAATGCGCGGCCAGTAACCATGCTCAGTCTGGAGACGCTCGATCTGCTGCTGGCGATCGCCGAAGGCGAAATGATCGAGGAGATGATCGTCGGCATGCTGGCGGCGCCGCAGCTGTCGGTGTTCTTTAAAAAGTTTCCGGCCCTTCGCCGGGCGCTGGATCGCGATCTGCCACGCTGGAAACTGCAGCTCAAGGAGCGTCTGCAGGAAGCCATGGTGCCGCCGGCGCTGGCGCAGGAATTTTACCGCTACCAACAGTGCCAGCTGGAGAACAACACCCAGTTCTATCACAACCTCAACGACACGATGGAGCTGCTGCGCCAGCTGGTCTCGCCGTTTTATGAACAGGCGCGCGCGCTGGTGGACGCCGCCGATCTGCCCAACCATCCGCTGGACGACAGCTTCCAAACCCTGTTCCTGCAGCGCTGGCGCATCAGCCTGACGCTGCAGGCCACCATGCTGCACCACCAGCTGCTGGAACAGGAGCGCGAGCAACTGATGGCGGAACTGCAGGAGCGCCTGGCGCTGATCGGCGCGCTGGAGCCGCTGCTGTCGGAAAACGACACCGCCGCCGGCAGGCTGTGGGACATGAGCAAAGGCCAGCTGCAGCGCGGTGATTACCAACGGCTGGTGGAGTATGGCAACTTTTTGCAGCAGCAGCCGGAGCTGAAAAAGCTGGCGCAGCAGTTGGGCCGCAGCTATCAGGCCAAGGCGGTGCAGCAACAGGACGCGCAGCCGGAGCCGTTCAGGGTGATGGTGCAGGTGCCGGCCACGCTACCGGAAGAAGTGAGCGGTATTCATCAGAGCGACGACATCCTGCGCTTGCTGCCGCCGGAGCTGGCGACGTTGGGCATTGAAGAGCTGGAGTTCGAATTTTATCGCCGCCTGCTGGAAAAGCGGCTGCTGAGCTACCGCCTGCAGGGCGACGTCTGGCAGGAGCAGATCCTGATCCGCCAGGTCACCCACCAACAGCAGGATCAACAGCCGCGCGGGCCGTTTATCGTCTGCGTGGACACCTCAGGATCGATGGGCGGCTTCAACGAACAGTGCGCCAAGGCGTTCTGCCTGGCGCTGCTGCGCATTGCGCTGGCGGACAACCGCCGTTGCTACATCATGCTGTTCGCCAACCAGATCGTGCATTACGAGCTCACCGCCGCCAGCGGCATCGAACAGGCGGTGCGCTTTCTCGGCCAGCAGTTTCGCGGCGGCACCGATCTGGCGGCCTGCCTGAACGCCACCGTCACCAAAATGGCGGAGAGCGGCTGGTTCGACGCCGATGCGGTGATCATTTCCGATTTTATCGCTCAGCGGTTGCCGGAGGAGGTAATAAAGAAGGTGAAACAGCAGCAGCAAAGCCACCAGCAGCGTTTCCATGCGGTGGCGATGTCCGCCTACGGCAAACCCGGCATCATGCGCATCTTCGATCATATCTGGCGCTTCGATACCGGGCTGAAAAGCCGTTTGATGCGCCGCTGGCGGCGCTAGGCGGGATCAGAGCAGCCCTTCGACCGCCCCGCGCACTTCCGGCGACCACACGCCGCACTGCACCTGGCCGATATGCGACAGTTGCAGCAGCAGCATCACCAAGCGCGACTGACCGATGCCGCCGCCGATGGTCTGCGGCATATCGCCGCGCAGCAGCGACTGGTGCCACTCCAGCTTCATGCGCTCTTCATCGCCGGTCAGCGCCAGCTGACGCTTCAGCGCGGCGGCGTCGACGCGGATGCCCATAGAGGACAGCTCGAAAGCGTCCTGCAGCACCGGGTTCCACACCACGATATCGCCGTTCAGGCCCGCCAGGCCATCCGCCGCCGGGGTGGTCCAGTCATCATAATCCGGTGCCCGCACATCGTGCGATTTGCCGTGCGACAGCTTGCCGCCGATGCCGATCAGGAACACTGCGCCCAGCTCTTTGGCGATCGCCCGCTCGCGCCCTTTGGCGTCCAGATCCGGGTAACGCTGCAGCAGGGTTTCGCTGTGCACAAAGTGGATCTGTTCCGGCAGGAACGGAGTCAGACCATGCTCGCGGCTGACTTCCGCCTCCGTCGCCTTGATGGCGGCGTAAATGCTGCGCACGGTGCTTTTCAGGTAGTCCAGGCTGCGCTCACCGTCGCCCATCACCCGCTCCCAGTCCCACTGATCGACGTACACCGAGTGGATAGGCGTCAGGCGATCTTCATCCGGGCGCAGCGCCTTCATATGGGTGTACAGGCCTTCGCCGGCGCCGAAATCGTAGCTGCCCAGGGTTTTACGTTTCCATTTCGCCAGTGAATGCACCACTTCGAAGGTGGCGTCCGGCAGGGTTTTCACCTTAACCTGCACCGCTTTCTCGCTGCCGGAGAGGTTATCCTGCGTGCCGTCGCCCAGACGGCTGAGGATCGGCGCCTGCACTTCGATCAGACCAAGCTGTTGCTCCAGCTGGCGGGAGAAGAAGGATTTGACCTGGCTGATTTGTTGTTGTTTTTGGATAAACTGTTTTTTCATTGCCGTATCTCTTGTAAACCTGTCTCTGTTGCCATCGATTAAGCAACAAAACGACACATCAATTCAATATCCATTAATCAATATTGCCTTTTCACTTTTAATCGTTCATTTTTATCCGGACAGAATTCAACAATCGTTAATTAATGGAGGATTAAATGGCGGAAATTTATCAGATCGATAATCTCGATCGCGGCATCCTCAACGCTCTGATGGACAACGCGCGCACGCCGTACGCCGAACTGGCGAAAAACTTCGCCGTCAGCCCCGGCACCATTCATGTGCGGGTAGAGAAGATGAAACAGGCCGGGATCATCACCGGCGCGCGCATCGACGTCAGCCCCAAACAGCTGGGCTACGACGTGTGCTGCTTTATCGGCATCATATTAAAGAGCGCCAAAGACTATCCTTCGGCGCTGAAGAAGCTGGAAAGCCTGGAAGAAGTGGTGGAAGCCTATTACACCACCGGCCACTACAGCGTCTTTATCAAGGTGATGTGTCGATCGATCGACGCGCTGCAACAGGTACTTATCAACAAGATCCAGACCATCGACGAGATCCAGTCTACCGAAACGCTGATCTCGCTGCAGAACCCCATTATGCGTACCATCGTGCCGTAACCCGCCAAATTGCATACCCACATTATCCACAGGTAGATCCCAGCCGATTCACAGCGTACAATGCAGCCACTTTGAGTGAGAAGGTTGGGATCGTTGGTTCATGGCAGACATTACTCTGATCAGTGGCAGTACGCTTGGCAGCGCCGAATACGTGGCTGAACATTTGGCTGAAAAGCTGGAAGACGCGGGTTTCTCTACCGAGATGCTGCACGGCCCTGAACTGGATGAACTGCCGTTGACCGGCCGCTGGCTGGTGGTCTCTTCCACGCACGGCGCCGGCGAACTGCCGGATAACCTTCAGCCGCTGCTGGAACAGATCGCCGAACAACAGCCGGATCTTTCCGAGGTGCAGTTCGGCGCCGTCGGTTTGGGCAGTTCGGAATACGACATCTTCTGCGGCGCGATCAAACAGATCGACGATCTGCTGATCGCCAGAGGCGCGAAAAGGATCGGCGATCGTCTCGAGATCGACGTGACCGAGCATGAAATTCCCGAGGATCCGGCCGAGGAATGGGTAAAAAACTGGATTAATTTACTCTAGTTTGTCTAAAGATCGCGCGAACGATTGTGGATAACTAAGCTTAAAAGCAGGGTAAAAGCCGTAGTTATCCAAATAACAACCGTAGGTCGCTTTTTGTCCTGTGTATAACAAGCCTTTTAGATCCCAGCTTATCTGCGTCGGGATCACCGATCATTCACAGCAAACGATCCTCCTTAATCTGCTGATCTTCTTCGTGAATAGTTACTTATCCACAGAGGATCGCGATCCTAATAAGAGATCTAATAAAGAGATCTTTAAATAAAAAAGATCTTCTTTTAATTACCGACGATCCTGACCGCTTGGTCGATCGTCTAAACTTGAGTAGAATCCCCCACCCCAGGGCAAATACGATCGTTCGCAATACGGCGAGGTGCAGTTCCATGTTTTATCCAGATCAATTTGACGTCATCATCATCGGTGGTGGCCATGCAGGTACCGAGGCCGCCATGGCCGCGGCGCGCATGGGACGTCAGACTTTATTATTGACACACAATATCGATACGCTGGGACAGATGTCCTGTAACCCGGCGATTGGCGGTATTGGTAAAGGGCATCTGGTTAAGGAAATTGATGCACTCGGCGGCCTGATGGCCACGGCGATCGATCATGCCGGCATCCAGTTTAGGATACTAAACGCCAGCAAAGGCCCTGCCGTTCGCGCCACTCGCGCGCAGGCGGATCGCGTGCTGTATCGCCAGGCGATCCGCACCGCGTTGGAGAACCAGCCCAACCTGATGATCTTCCAACAGCCGGTTGAGGATCTGATCGTCGAAAACGATCGCGTAGTGGGCGCCGTAACCCAAATGGGCCTGAAATTCCGCGCCAAGGCGGTGGTATTGACCGTCGGCACCTTCCTGGACGGCAAGATCCATATCGGCCTGGAGAATTACAGCGGCGGCCGCGCGGGGGATCCTCCTTCGATCTCGTTGTCGCAGCGTTTGCGTGAGCTGCCGCTGCGCGTCAACCGCTTGAAAACCGGTACGCCGCCGCGCATCGACGCCCGCACTATCGATTTCAGCGTACTGGCACCACAACACGGCGATACGCCGGTGCCGGTATTCTCGTTCCTGGGCGATGCCAGCCAGCACCCGGAACAAATGGCGTGCTACATCACCCACACCAATGAAAAAACCCATGACGTGATCCGCAATAACCTCGATCGCAGCCCGATGTATGCCGGGATCATCGAAGGGATCGGCCCACGTTACTGCCCGTCGATCGAAGACAAGGTCATGCGCTTTGCCGATCGCAACGCGCACCAGATCTTCCTCGAACCGGAAGGCCTGACCAGCAACGAAATTTACCCTAACGGCATTTCCACCAGCCTGCCGTTCGACGTGCAGATGCAGATCGTCCGTTCGATGGAAGGGATGCAGAACGCGCGTATTATTCGCCCTGGTTATGCCATCGAGTACGATTTCTTCGATCCGCGCGATCTGAAGCCGACGCTGGAAAGCAAATTCATTCAGGGGCTGTTCTTCGCCGGCCAGATCAACGGCACCACCGGGTATGAAGAAGCCGCTGCGCAGGGCCTGTTGGCCGGTCTGAACGCCGGGCGCTTCGCCGACGAACAGGAAGGCTGGGCGCCACGTCGCGATCAGGCCTACCTGGGCGTGCTGGTGGACGATCTCAGCACCCTCGGCACCAAAGAACCGTACCGCATGTTTACCTCACGCGCCGAGTATCGCCTGATGCTGCGCGAAGACAACGCCGATCTCCGCCTGACGGAAAAAGGCCGTGAACTCGGCCTGGTGGACGACGTGCGTTGGGCGCGTTACAGCGAGAAGCTGGAGCGAATCGAACGTGAACGTCAGCGCCTGCGCGACATCTGGATGCACCCGCACGCCGAGAACGTCGAACAGGTCAATGCGCTGCTGAAAGCGCCGCTGTCGCGCGAAGCGAACGGCGAAGAGCTGCTGCGCCGCCCGGAGATGGATTACGCGCAGTTGACCGGCACCGAGGCCTTCGCGCCGCCGCTGGACGACGTACAAGCCGCCGAACAGGTCGAGATCCAGGTCAAATACGAAGGCTACATCGCTCGTCAGCAGGAAGAGATCGAAAAACAACAGCGCAACGAGAACACCGTGCTGCCGTTGGATCTCGACTACCGTCAGGTTTCTGGGCTGTCGAACGAGGTGATCGCCAAGCTGAACGATCACAAACCGAACTCCATCGGCCAAGCTTCGCGCATCTCCGGCATTACGCCGGCGGCGATCTCGATTTTGCTGATCTGGCTGAAAAAGCAGGGACTGCTGCGCCGCAGCGCATAAATCCCGCATCCAGGCGGCCGTTTGCTCATCCCGTAGCCAAACGGCCGCTGACATCACTTGCGCCCTGAATTATCATAGGCGCCTCATTGCGCCAGCTAACCATCCGCTGGTCGTTCAGCGCCTGCCAGAGGATCCGTTGTGCAAAAAAAATTAGACTCGCTGCTTGCGGCAGCAGGCATTGAGCTGCCCGATCAGCAGAAACAGCAGCTGCTGGGCTATGTCGGCATGCTGGATAAATGGAACAAGGCTTATAACCTCACGTCGGTGCGCGATCCGCAGCAAATGCTGGTGCGCCACATCCTCGACAGCATCGTGGTCAACCCGCATCTGCAGGGCTCGCGTTTTATCGATGTCGGCACTGGCCCCGGGTTGCCGGGCATTCCGCTGGCGATCGTGCGCCCGGACGCGCATTTCACGCTGCTCGACAGCCTGGGCAAGCGCGTGCGTTTCCTGCGTCAGGTGCAGCATGAGCTGGGCCTGAACAATATCGAGCCGGTGCAGAGCCGCGTTGAGGAGTTTCCGGCCGAGCCACCGTTCGATGGCGTGATCAGCCGCGCGTTCGCTTCGCTGCAGGATATGCTGTCCTGGTGCCATCATCTGCCGGCGAAAGGGCAGGGGCGTTTTTACGCGTTGAAAGGCGTGCGCCCGGATGAAGAGCTGGCGCAGCTGCCGGCGGGCGTTAGCCTGGAGTCTATCGTGCGGCTGCAGGTGCCTGAACTGGAAGGCGAACGCCATCTGGTGATTCTTAAGGCAAACTGAGTTTGCTTTTGATCAAACAAGCGTGAATTAAAGGCAGTACCAGGCAGAAAGATAAGCAGGCTAATTAGTTGGCCGCTTTTTTTAGTTAATTTACTTCCTATTAACACAAAAAACGCGGCTAATTAGCGACAATAGAGTAATTGCATTTGGAAATAGTCACGTTAGCAATCATATGCGAAAGATTAGCGTTTGCTGCTAATGTTAATTGGCTGTTGGAATATTGCCCTGCGGCTTGTCAATAAAAGGTTTTCGTCGGGTATACGGATTGTTTTTGAACAGTTAACTGATAATGTTTTGATTTATATAATCTTTTGATCGCTCAAATTGCTAAAGACGGTTTGGTTGACCATCGGCTATAAATCAGGAAGGGACATTACTGTGATCGGCTTCGCGTTTCTAAACGCAACGCTGGAATAATCAGACAATTAAATGCGCCCTATTATTCCGACCGTTTTCTTGTGAAAATAGGCTGGAATAGGGAAATTTAAATAATTGTTCACCTTTTCGCTACTTATCGATTGAATTCGTTGGTATGCCCCGTATAATTTGCTCGTTTTTTGCTGCTTGACTCTGGACAGCAAAAACAGTTGTATACGTCACTCAGCATACCCCCTCTGGGGTACGGAGAGAACAAACGTCATGTCTGTGTCCCTTTACAGCGGGAAAGTCGCACGCAAACTGCTGTTTTTGCAGTTAATGACTTTTGTTCTGATCAGCGTTGCTTTCTGGCTGAAAAGCCCGGAATGGAGCGCTTCGGCGCTGGCAGGCGGTCTCGCCGCCTGGTTGCCGAGTGCAATGTTTATGCTGTTTGCCTTGCGCCATCAGGCGCAAACGCCGGCGCCCGGTAGGGTTGCCTGGTCGTTCGCCATCGGCGAGGGGCTAAAGGTCGTGATCACCATCGTTTTGCTGATCGTGGCGCTGGGGGTGTTCAAGGCGGAGTTTATACCGCTTGGCCTGACCTATTTAGCGGTGTTAGTGGTGCAGATAGTGGCACCGGCCGTGATTAACAGTTACCGAACTTAACTAAATAAGGGTAAGAGGCATCATGTCTGCAGGAGAAGTCTTGACTCCACAGGAGTATATCGGTCACCACCTGACGCAGCTTCAGGTCGGGACTGGGTTTTGGTCGATTAACCTCGACTCGATGTTTTTCTCCGTCGTCCTCGGGGCGCTCTTCCTGGTGATCTTCCGCAAAGTGGCCAAAAACGCCACCAGCGGCGTGCCGGGTAAACTGCAAACCGCCGTGGAGCTGGTGGTCGGTTTCGTCGACAGCAGCGTGCGCGACATGTACCACGGCAAGAGCAAGGTCATTGCGCCGTTGGCACTGACCGTGTTCGTCTGGGTGTTCCTGATGAACCTGATGGACCTCATCCCGGTTGACTTCCTGCCTTATCTCGGCACCCACGTTCTCGGTCTGCCTGCGCTGCGCGTCGTGCCTACCGCCGACGTGAACGTCACGCTGTCTATGGCGCTGGGCGTGTTTATCCTGATTCTGTTCTATAGCATCAAAATGAAAGGCGTTGGCGGGTTCGTTAAAGAGTTGACCATGCAGCCGTTCAACCACCCTGTATTCATTCCTATCAACCTGATTCTTGAAGGTGTCAGCCTGCTGTCCAAACCTGTTTCACTGGGTCTGCGACTGTTCGGCAACATGTATGCGGGTGAGTTGATCTTCATCCTGATTGCCGGCCTGTTGCCGTGGTGGTCACAGTGGGTCCTGAGCTTGCCTTGGGCTATCTTCCACATCCTGATCATTACGCTTCAAGCCTTTATTTTCATGGTTCTGACGATCGTCTATCTGTCGATGGCGTCTGAAGAGCACTGATTTTCTTAAAACACTTGCACTTTTAAACTGAAACAAACTGGAGACTGTCATGGAAAACCTGAGTATGGATCTGCTGTACATGGCTGCCGCTGTGATGATGGGTTTAGCGGCAATCGGTGCTGCGATCGGTATCGGCATCCTGGGTGGTAAATTCTTGGAAGGCGCTGCTCGTCAGCCTGACCTGATTCCTCTGCTGCGTACACAGTTCTTTATCGTTATGGGTCTGGTCGACGCCATCCCGATGATCGCTGTAGGTCTGGGTCTGTACGTGATGTTCGCCGTCGCGTAAGTAGAGCAACCCTCTACGACGTAACCAAACTATTAACTTTTAAAGAGGCATTGTGCTGTGAATCTTAACGCAACAATCCTCGGCCAGGCCATCGCGTTCGTTCTGTTTGTCTGGTTCTGCATGAAGTACGTATGGCCGCCGATCATGGCTGCCATCGAGAAACGTCAGAAAGAAATCGCTGACGGCCTCGCTTCTGCAGAGCGTGCCAAAAAAGATCTGGACTTAGCGCAAGCCAATGCGACCGACCAGCTGAAAACTGCTAAAGCGGAAGCTCAGGTGATCATCGAGCAAGCGAACAAACGCAAAGCTCAGATCATGGATGAAGCGAAAGCCGAAGCCGAGCAGGAACGTAACAAAATCGTGGCGCAGGCTCAGGCTGAGATCGAAGCCGAACGTAAGCGCGCTCGTGAAGAGTTGCGTAAGCAAGTCGCGATGCTGGCAATTGCCGGCGCCGAGAAGATCATCGAACGTTCCGTGGATGAAGCTGCTAACAGCGACATCGTTGATAAACTGGTCGCTGAACTGTAAGGAGGGAGGGGCTGATGTCTGAATTTGTCACTGTAGCTCGCCCCTACGCCAAAGCAGCTTTTGACTTTGCCGTTGAGCACCAAAGCGTAGAGCGCTGGCAGGAAATGCTGGCGTTTGCGGCTGAAGTCACTCGCAATGAACAGATTTCTGAACTGCTGTCTGGCGCGGTCGCGCCAGAAACGCTGTCCAAGACGTTCATCGCGGTTTGTGGCGATCGGCTCGACGAACATGGCCAGAACTTTATCCGCGTAATGGCCGAAAATGGACGTTTACTGGTTCTTCCTGCCGTGCTGCAGCAGTTCATCGAACTGCGCGCCTCGCTGGAATCCACCGTCGAAGTCGAAGTGCTCTCTGCGAGCGCGCTGAGCGACGAACAGCAGGCGAAAATCGCCGCTGCGATGGAAAAACGTCTGTCACGCAAAGTTAAGCTGAATTGCAAAATTGACAAGTCTGTACTGGCCGGCATCGTTGTTCGCGCCGGCGATATGGTGATTGATGGCAGCGTTCGCGGTCGTCTTGAACGCCTGACAGACGTCTTGCAGTCTTAAGGGGACTGGAGCATGCAACTGAATTCCACCGAAATCAGCGAACTGATCAAGCAGCGCATTGCTCAGTTCAATGTAGTGAGCGAAGCTCACAATGAAGGTACTATCGTTTCCGTCAGCGACGGGATCATCCGCGTACACGGCCTGGCCGACGTTATGCAGGGCGAAATGATCGCGCTGCCTGGCAACCGTTACGCAATCGCATTGAACCTGGAGCGCGACTCCGTCGGTGCCGTGGTTATGGGTCCGTACGCGGATCTGGCCGAAGGCATGAAGGTTAAATGCACCGGCCGTATCCTGGAAGTTCCAGTCGGTCGTGGTCTGCTGGGCCGCGTAGTTAACACCCTGGGCGCGCCAATCGACGGCAAAGGCCCGATTGAGAACGACGGTTTCTCTCCGGTAGAAGCTATCGCGCCAGGCGTTATCGAGCGTCAATCCGTTGATCAGCCGGTTCAGACTGGCTACAAATCCGTTGACGCCATGATTCCAATCGGCCGTGGCCAGCGTGAGCTGGTGATCGGTGACCGTCAGACCGGTAAAACCGCGCTGGCGATCGATGCGATCATCAACCAACGCGACTCCGGCATCAAATGCGTTTACGTGGCTATCGGCCAGAAAGCGTCCACCATCGCTAACGTGGTGCGCAAACTGGAAGAGCACGGCGCACTGGCCAACACCATCGTGGTTGTGGCGACCGCTTCCGAATCCGCTGCACTGCAATACCTGGCGCCATACGCCGGTTGCGCAATGGGCGAATATTTCCGTGACCGCGGTGAAGATGCGCTGATCGTGTACGATGACCTGTCCAAACAGGCCGTTGCTTACCGCCAGATTTCCCTGCTGCTTCGTCGTCCGCCAGGTCGTGAAGCTTACCCAGGCGACGTATTCTACCTGCACTCCCGCTTGCTGGAGCGTGCAGCGCGCGTTAACGTCGAATACGTTGAAGCCTTCACCAAAGGTGAAGTTAAAGGCCAAACCGGTTCACTGACCGCTCTGCCGATCATTGAAACCCAGGCGGGTGACGTTTCCGCGTTCGTTCCGACCAACGTAATCTCGATTACCGATGGTCAGATCTTCCTGGAATCCAACCTGTTCAACTCCGGTATTCGTCCGGCAGTTAACCCGGGTATCTCCGTATCCCGTGTTGGTGGCGCCGCGCAGACCAAGATCATGAAGAAACTGTCCGGCGGTATCCGTACCGCGCTGGCGCAG
The DNA here is from genome assembly GCF_030954545.1 of Serratia sp. MF1(2023). Taxonomy (NCBI): domain Bacteria; kingdom Pseudomonadati; phylum Pseudomonadota; class Gammaproteobacteria; order Enterobacterales; family Yersiniaceae; genus Serratia; species Serratia sp. MF1(2023). Next base: position 23,379 of record NZ_JAVHUX010000031.1, read on the forward strand.
TATCGTGAACTGGCTGCGTTCTCCCAGTTCGCATCCGATCTGGACGACGCGACCCGTAAACAGCTGAGCCACGGTCAGAAAGTGACCGAGCTGCTGAAACAGAAACAGTATGCGCCGATGTCGGTCGCACAACAGTCTCTGGTGCTGTTTGCCGCAGAACGCGGTTACCTGAACGACGTCGAAGTCGCCAAAGTGGTGAGCTTCGAAGCCGCGCTGGTCGCCTATGCGGACCGCGAGCACGCCGAGCTGCTGAACCACATCAACCAAACTGGCAACTTCAATGATGAGATCGAGGGCAAGTTGAAAGACATCCTCGAGACCTTCAAGAAAACCCAGTCCTGGTAACGCCGAACGGTCCTGCTGTTGAAAGACAGCAGGCCGTCTGGCACTGAGGAGAAGCAGAGATGGCCGGCGCAAAAGAGATACGTAGTAAGATCGCTAGCGTGCAAAACACGCAAAAGATCACTAAAGCGATGGAAATGGTCGCCGCCTCCAAAATGCGTAAATCGCAGGATCGCATGGCGGCCAGCCGTCCTTATGCAGAGACCATGCGCAAAGTGATTGGTCACCTTGCGTTAGGGAATCTGGAGTACAAGCACCCGTACCTGGATGAGCGTGACGTTAAGCGCGTCGGGTATCTGGTGGTGTCTACTGACCGTGGTCTCTGCGGCGGCTTGAACATCAACCTGTTCAAAAAGCTGCTGGCGGAGATGAAAGCCTGGTCCGAAAAAGGCGTCGAAACCGATTTGGCGCTGATTGGCTCTAAAGCGGCCTCTTTCTTTGGTTCCGTGGGCGGCAACGTGGTTGCCCAGGTGACCGGCATGGGGGACAAACCTTCCCTGTCGGATCTGATCGGGCCGGTGAAAGTGATGCTGCAGGCCTACGACGAAGGTCGTTTGGACAAGCTGTACATTGTCAGCAACAAATTTGTTAATACGATGTCCCAAGAGCCGCAGGTGCTTCAGCTGCTGCCGTTACCGCCAGCCGATGACGAAGAGCTGAAGAAAACGCCTTGGGATTACCTGTATGAACCCGATCCAAAAGTGCTGCTTGATACCTTGCTGCGCCGCTATGTGGAGTCGCAGGTTTATCAGGGCGTCGTGGAAAACCTGGCCAGCGAGCAGGCCGCACGAATGGTCGCGATGAAAGCCGCAACCGATAACGGCGGTAGCCTGATCAAAGAGCTGCAGTTGGTATACAACAAGGCGCGTCAGGCCAGCATCACTCAGGAACTCACCGAGATCGTTTCGGGAGCCTCCGCGGTTTAAGCTAGGTTTACGAATTACGTAGAGGATTCAAGATGGCTACTGGAAAGATTATCCAGGTAATCGGCGCCGTGGTGGACGTCGAGTTCCCTCAGGATGCCGTACCGAAAGTGTACGACGCCCTTGAGGTAGAAAACGGCACCGAAAAACTGGTGTTGGAAGTTCAGCAACAGCTGGGCGGTGGCGTGGTTCGCTGTATCGCAATGGGGACCTCCGACGGTCTGCGTCGCGGTCTGAAAGTGAACAACCTGGACCACCCGATTGAAGTGCCGGTGGGTAAAGCTACCCTGGGCCGTATCATGAACGTATTGGGTCAACCGATCGACATGAAAGGCGACATCGGCGAAGAAGAGCGTTGGGCGATTCACCGCGCGGCGCCAAGCTACGAAGAGCTGTCCAGCTCCCAGGAACTGCTGGAAACCGGTATCAAGGTAATGGACCTGATTTGTCCGTTCGCCAAGGGCGGTAAAGTCGGTCTGTTCGGCGGTGCGGGCGTGGGTAAAACCGTAAACATGATGGAGCTGATCCGTAACATCGCGATCGAGCACTCCGGTTATTCCGTGTTTGCGGGCGTGGGCGAGCGTACTCGTGAGGGTAACGACTTCTACCACGAAATGACCGACTCCAACGTTCTGGACAAAGTATCCCTGGTTTACGGCCAGATGAACGAGCCACCAGGTAACCGTCTGCGCGTTGCGCTGACCGGTCTGACCATGGCGGAGAAATTCCGTGACGAAGGCCGTGACGTTCTGCTGTTCGTTGACAACATCTACCGTTACACCCTGGCCGGTACCGAAGTGTCCGCACTTCTGGGCCGTATGCCATCCGCGGTAGGTTATCAGCCAACGCTGGCGGAAGAGATGGGCGTTCTGCAAGAACGTATCACCTCGACCAAGACCGGTTCCATCACTTCCGTACAGGCCGTTTACGTTCCTGCGGATGACTTGACTGACCCGTCACCAGCCACCACCTTTGCGCACTTGGACGCAACCGTGGTACTGAGCCGTAACATCGCTTCTCTGGGTATCTACCCGGCCGTTGACCCGCTGGATTCCACCAGCCGTCAGCTGGATCCGCTGGTTGTTGGCCAGGAGCACTACGACGTAGCGCGTGGCGTGCAGTCCATTCTGCAACGCTACCAGGAACTGAAAGATATCATCGCGATCCTGGGTATGGACGAGCTGTCTGAAGAAGACAAACTGGTCGTATCCCGTGCGCGTAAGATCCAACGCTTCCTGTCTCAGCCGTTCTTCGTGGCAGAAGTCTTCACCGGTTCTCCGGGCAAGTTCGTATCGCTGAAAGACACCATCCGTGGTTTCAAAGGCATTATGGACGGCGACTATGACCACCTGCCGGAGCAGGCGTTCTACATGGTTGGCACCATTGAAGAAGCAGTGGAAAAAGCCAAGAAACTGTAACGCCTTGAGAGGAGGGTGATATGGCTATGACTTACCATCTGGATGTAGTCAGCGCGGAAAAACAGATGTTTTCCGGCCTGGTGCAGAAGATCCAGGTGACAGGCAGCGAAGGTGAACTGGGGATCTTCCCTGGCCATGCGCCGCTGCTGACTGCCATCAAGCCTGGCATGGTGCGTATTGTTAAGCAGCACGGTGAAGAAGAGTTCATCTACCTGTCCGGCGGCATCCTCGAGGTGCAGCCGAGCGTGGTTACCGTGCTGGCGGACACTGCTATCCGTGGTACTGACCTCGACGAAGCGAGAGCGTTGGAAGCTAAGCGTAAAGCTGAAGAACACATTCGCAGCTCTCATGGCGATGTCGACTATGCTCAGGCATCCGCTGAACTGGCGAAAGCGATCGCGAAACTGCGCGTTATCGAGCTCACCAGAAAAGCGATGTAATGTTTGGGTGCAAAGCACCCAACTTTAAGAAAGCGGCCTATAGGGTCGCTTTTTTTTTACTTTAAAATAAGCATTTCAGCCCGGCGGGCGGTGTGGTGTATAACCCCTGATATCGGGAAATAAACGTCGCCGATCGCCGACAGTTTTTTCGTCCCGGCGCCGAATTGGCCACGATAGCGGCAGGCCAAGGCCCACGCGGCCTGCGCCGGGTTCGTGATGAGAAATATGTAGTAATATTGTCGCTAAACGGTTTTACTTTCGTCTATCAAAATGGAGTTATCAGGTTGCTTATGTCGAACAGCGCAATGAGCGTGGTTATCCTCGCCGCGGGCAAGGGAACACGCATGTATTCCGATCTTCCCAAGGTTTTACATCCGTTGGCCGGTAAGCCGATGGTGCAACACGTCATTGATGCCGCGATGAAACTGGGCGCGCAACATGTTCACCTGGTATACGGCCACGGCGGCGATCTGCTGAAAAGCACGTTGACTGACGGCGCGCTGAACTGGGTGCTGCAGGCCGAGCAATTGGGTACCGGCCATGCAATGCAGCAGGCCGCGCCGCACTTTGCCGACGATGAAGACGTGCTGATGCTGTACGGCGACGTGCCGTTGATCTCCGTGGATACGCTGCAACGCCTGCTGGCGGCCAAACCGCAGGGCGGTATCGGTCTGCTGACGGTCAAGCTGGACGATCCGAGCGGCTACGGCCGCATCGTGCGCGAGCAGGGCAACGTGGTGGGCATCGTCGAACACAAGGATGCCAGCGAGGCACAGCGCCAGATCAACGAGATCAATACCGGCATCCTGGTGGCGAACGGGCGCGATCTGAAGCGCTGGCTGGGGATGTTGAATAACGACAACGCACAGGGCGAGTTTTACATTACCGATATCATTGCGTTGGCCCATGCCGACGGCAAGAAAATCGAAACCGTGCACCCGTCGCGCCTGAGTGAAGTGGAAGGCGTGAACAACCGCCTGCAGCTGGCGACCCTGGAGCGCGTCTTCCAGTCGGAACAGTCTGAAAAGCTGCTGTTGGCCGGCGTGATGCTGCTGGATCCGGCGCGTTTTGACCTGCGCGGGGAACTTGTTCACGGCCGCGACATCACTATTGATGCGAATGTGATTATCGAAGGTCACGTCAAGCTGGGCGACCGGGTGAAAATCGGCGCCGGCTGCGTGCTGAAAAACTGCGTGATCGGCGATGACTGCGAGATCAGCCCTTACAGCGTGCTGGAAGACAGCGTGCTGGAAGCCGACTGCACCGTGGGGCCGTTCGCCCGCCTGCGCCCTGGCGCGGAACTGGCGGCAGGGGCCCACGTCGGCAACTTCGTGGAAATGAAAAAGGCGCGTTTGGGCAAAGGCTCCAAGGCCGGTCACCTCAGCTACCTGGGCGATGCCGAAATCGGCGATGACGTGAATATCGGCGCCGGCACCATCACCTGCAACTACGATGGCGCCAACAAGCACAAGACGCTGATCGGCGACGGCGTGTTCGTCGGTTCCGATACTCAGCTGGTGGCGCCGGTGTCGGTCGGCAAGGGTTCCACCATCGCCGCCGGCACCACGGTGACGCGCGATATCGCCGAGAACGAACTGGTGCTGAGCCGCGTCAAGCAGGTGCACATTCAGGGCTGGCAACGCCCGGTGAAGAAGAAATCATAGTGTGTTTTGCGTTGGGCTCCGTTCAGAGCCCAATACAAAACATAATAACCCCCACCATCTACAGGCTCGGGGACGCACGGTAAAACCGGCAAAAATCAGGTCAAGACATCGAAAGCGCCCATGAAGGGCGTTCATTAGGAATACAACTGATGTGTGGAATTGTAGGCGCAGTAGCGCAACGTGATATCGCAGAAATCCTGTTGGAAGGTTTACGCCGTCTCGAGTACCGCGGTTACGACTCCGCCGGTCTGGCGGTGGTCGACGAAAAAGGCAACGTCAGTCGCCTGCGTCGCGTAGGCAAGGTGCAAAAACTGGCCGAAGCGGCGGAGCAGACCGATCTGCACGGCGGTACCGGCATCGCTCACACCCGCTGGGCAACGCACGGTGAACCGACCGAAGCGAACGCGCACCCGCATGTTTCCGACTACATTACCGTGGTGCATAACGGCATCATCGAAAACCACGAACCGCTGCGCGAACTGCTGATCGAACGCGGTTACCGCTTCAGCTCCGAAACCGACACCGAAGTGATCGCGCACCTGGTGCACTGGGAACAACAACAGGGCGGCACGTTGCTGGAAGTGGTTCAGCGCGTGATCCCACAGCTGCGCGGCGCTTACGGCACCGTGGTGATGGACAGCCGCGATCCGAGCGTATTGGTCGCGGCGCGCTCCGGCAGCCCGCTGGTTATCGGCCGCGGCGTCGGGGAAAACTTTATTGCTTCCGATCAGCTGGCGCTGCTGCCGGTCACCCGCCGCTTCATCTTCCTGGAAGAAGGCGACGTGGTGGAAGTGACTCGCCGCACCGTCAACATCTTCGACAAGCAGGGCAACGCCATCGAGCGCCCTGAAATCGAATCCCAGGTGCAGTATGACGCCGGCGACAAGGGCGCTTACCGTCACTACATGCAAAAAGAGATCTACGAACAGCCGCTGGCGCTGAAAAACACCCTGGAAGGGCGTTTCAGCCATGGCCAAATCAACCTGAGCGAGCTGGGCCCGCGCGCCGACGAGCTGCTGGCCAAGGTGCAGCACGTGCAGATCATCGCCTGCGGGACTTCTTACCACTCCGGTATGGTGGCGCGCTACTGGTTTGAAGCGTTGGCCGGCGTGCCGTGCGACGTCGAGATCGCGTCCGAATTCCGTTACCGCAAATCGGCGGTGCGTCCGGGCAGCCTGATCATCACCCTGTCGCAGTCCGGCGAAACTGCCGATACGTTAGCGGCGCTGCGCTTGTCCAAAGAGCTGGGTTATCTCGGTTCGCTGGCCGTTTGTAACGTGGCCGGCTCTTCGCTGGTGCGCGAATCGGATCTGGCGTTGATGACCAAAGCGGGCACGGAAATCGGCGTGGCCTCGACCAAGGCCTTCACCACGCAGCTCACCGTGCTGTTGATGCTGGTGGCGCGTCTGGGCCGCCTGAAAGGCATGGCGGAAAGCGTGGAGCAAGAGATCGTGCATGGCCTGCAGGCGCTGCCGGCGCGTATTGAGCAGATGCTGTCGATGGATAAAGAGATCGAAGCGCTGGCGGAAGGGTTCTCCGACAAGCACCATGCGCTGTTCCTCGGCCGCGGCGATCAGTATCCAATCGCCATGGAAGGGGCGCTGAAGCTGAAAGAGATCTCCTATATTCACGCCGAAGCCTATGCGGCGGGTGAGCTGAAACACGGCCCGCTGGCGCTGATCGACGCCGATATGCCGGTGATCGTGGTGGCGCCGAACAACGAACTGCTGGAAAAGCTGAAGTCCAACATTGAAGAAGTGCGCGCGCGCGGCGGCCAGCTGTACGTGTTCGCCGATCAGGACGCCGGCTTCGTCAGCAGCGAAGGTATGACCATCATTCCTCTGCCGCACGTCGAGGAAATCGTGGCGCCGATCTTCTACACCGTGCCGTTGCAGCTGCTGTCTTACCACGTGGCGCTGATCAAAGGCACCGACGTTGACCAGCCGCGCAACCTGGCGAAGTCTGTCACCGTAGAGTAATCTGCCGCAGGTAAACTGCAAAAGCCGGCCTTTGCGCCGGCTTTTTTCATGAGCGACCTTAAAGGTGACAGCGCGACCGATTCGGCGATAAACATTGTCATATTCAAGCGGATAGGCCGCGCCAAACCGTTTTTTTATTGCACGTCAAGTGCGCTGTTTTTTGACTAATTAATTGATTTTTAAAGAAACAAACGCCTCTCTGGCGTGCTGTAATATAACTGTCATATTGCGTACATTTTTCTGTCACCAAACTGTCCTATTTTCCCTCCTGCAGCAATACTTACTCTGATTAAAACGACTCGAAGTCGATTTTAAATATCCCATTAGGAGGGATTATGAAACTGATGCGTACCACCGTCGCCAGTATTGTGGCAGCGACCTTCTCCCTGACCACCGTGTCCGCGTTCGCTGCTGCCAGCCTGACCGGTGCAGGTGCGACATTCCCCGCTCCGGTTTACGCCAAGTGGGCAGATTCTTATCAGAAAGAAACCGGCAACAAAGTTAACTATCAGGGCATCGGCTCCTCTGGCGGCGTGAAGCAAATCGTGGCCAACACCGTTGACTTTGGCGCCTCCGACGCCCCGCTGTCTGACGACAAACTGGCGGCCGACGGCCTGTTCCAGTTCCCGACCGTAATCGGCGGCGTGGTGCTGGCCGTGAATATCCCGGGCATCAAATCCGGCGAACTGACGCTGGACGGCAAAACCCTGGGCGATATCTACCTGGGCAACGTCAAAAAGTGGAACGACCCGGCAATCACCAAGCTGAACCCAGGCGTGAAACTGCCTGACCAGAACATCGCCGTGGTGCGCCGCGCCGACGGTTCCGGCACCTCGTTCGTGTTCACCAGCTACCTGTCCAAGGCCAATGCGCAGTGGAAAGAGAAAATCGGCGCCGGTTCTACCGTTAACTGGCCGACCGGTCTGGGCGGTAAAGGCAACGACGGCATCGCCGCCTTCGTTCAGCGTCTGCCTGGCTCTATCGGCTACGTAGAATACGCTTACGCCAAGCAGAACAACCTGGCTTACACCAAGCTGGTATCCGCCGACGGTAAACCGGTCAGCCCGACCGAAGAGAGCTTCAGCAACGCGGCCAAGGGCGTGGATTGGAGCAAGACCTTCGCTCAGGATCTGACTGACCAGAAAGGCGACAACGTGTGGCCAATTACATCCACCACCTTCATCCTGGTGCACAAAGAGCAGAAAAACCCTGCTCAGGGCGCCGAAGTGCTGAAGTTCTTCGACTGGGCTTACAAAACCGGTGCCAAGCAGGCTAACGAGCTGGATTACGCCACCCTGCCGGCAGAAGTGGTTGAGCAGGTGCGCGCGGCCTGGAAAACCAACGTAAAAGACAGTTCAGGCAAAGCGCTGTACTAACAACGCAGGGGCGCGGGTTCGCCGCGCCCCACACAGTTCTTCAGGCTCCGATCCCGGTTGGGGCTGCCAGGGTTCAAACAGAGAGTAATCTATGGCTGAGTACAAGCCGACCATCAAAGCACCGGGCAAAAACGGTGACATCATTTTCAGCGCGCTGGTGAGACTGGCTGCGCTGATTACCCTATTGTTGCTGGGCGGCATCATTGTTTCGCTGATCTTCGCCTCCTGGCCAAGCATGCAGAAATTCGGCTTCGCCTTCCTGTGGACCAAAGAGTGGGACGCGCCGGCGGAGCAGTTCGGCGCGCTGGTGCCGATCTACGGCACCGTGGTCACCTCGCTTATCGCGCTGATCATCGCCGTGCCGGTGAGCTTCGGCATCGCGCTGTTTCTGACCGAGCTGGCGCCGAACTGGCTGAAGCGGCCGCTGGGCATCGCCATTGAGCTGTTGGCGGCCATCCCCAGCATCGTTTACGGCATGTGGGGCCTGTTCGTGTTCGCGCCGCTGTTCGCCGAATACTTCCAGACGCCGGTCGGCGAAGTGCTGTCGGGCATTCCGATCGTCGGCGAGCTGTTCTCCGGCCCGGCCTTCGGCATCGGCATTCTGGCCGCCGGGGTGATCCTGGCGATCATGGTCATTCCTTACATCGCGGCAGTCATGCGTGACGTGTTCGAACAGACCCCGGTGATGATGAAAGAGTCGGCCTACGGCATCGGCTGCACCACCTGGGAAGTCATCTGGCGCATCGTGCTGCCGTTCACCAAAAACGGCGTCATCGGCGGCGTGATGTTGGGCCTGGGGCGTGCGCTGGGGGAAACCATGGCGGTGACCTTTATCATCGGCAACACCTACCAGCTCGACAGCGCTTCGCTGTACATGCCGGGCAACAGTATCACCTCGGCGCTGGCCAACGAATTCGCCGAAGCCGAGTCCGGCGTGCACACCGCCGCGTTGATGGAGCTGGGCCTGATTCTGTTTGTTATCACCTTTATCGTGCTGGCGCTGTCGAAACTGATGATCATGCGTCTGGCCAAGAATGAGGGGCGTTAACATGGCGACGATGGATATGCAAAACGCAGTCGTTCTGGCGGAAAGCCGCCGCAAAATGCAGGCCTGGCGCCGGCAGAAAAACCGTCTCGCGCTGTTCCTGTCGATGGCGACCATGGTGTTCGGGCTGTTCTGGCTGATCTGGATCCTGATCGCCACCGTGACCAAAGGCTTCGACGGCATGTCGCTGGCGCTGTTCACTGAAATGACCCCGCCGCCGAACACCGCGGGCGGCGGTCTGGCCAACGCCATCGCCGGCAGCGGCCTGTTGATCCTGTGGGCGACCATCTTCGGCACGCCGCTGGGCATCATGGCCGGCATCTACCTGGCGGAATACGGCCGTAAATCCTGGCTGGCGGAAGTGATCCGCTTTATCAACGACATCCTGCTGTCCGCACCGTCGATCGTGGTGGGCCTGTTCGTTTACACCATCGTGGTGGCGAAGATGGAACACTTTTCCGGCTGGGCCGGCATCGTCGCGCTGGCGCTGCTGCAGGTGCCGATCGTCATTCGCACCACCGAGAACATGCTGAAGCTGGTGCCGGATACGCTGCGCGAGGCCGCTTATGCGCTGGGCACGCCGAAATGGCGCATGATTTCCGCCATCACGCTGAAGGCGTCGGTGTCCGGCATCATCACCGGCGTGCTGCTGGCGATTGCGCGCATCGCGGGGGAAACGGCGCCGCTGCTGTTCACCTCGCTGTCGAACCAGTTCTGGAGCACCGACCTGATGCAGCCGATCGCCAACCTGCCGGTGACCATCTTCAAATTCGCCATGAGCCCGTTCGCCGAATGGCAACAGCTGGCCTGGGCCGGGGTGCTGTTGATCACCCTGTGCGTACTGTTACTGAATATCCTGGCGCGCGTGATTTTCGCCAAGAAAAAGCATTCATAAAATTTTGAGCGCCGCTTTGGCGGCGCTGATGAAAAGAGAGAAGTCTTGATGAGTATGGTTACTGACGCTTCCAGCAGCAAAATTCAGGTACGCGATCTGAACTTCTACTACGGCAAATTCCATGCGCTGAAGAACATCACGCTGGATATCGCCAAGAACAAGGTCACCGCGTTTATCGGCCCGTCCGGCTGCGGCAAATCCACCCTGCTGCGCACCTTCAACAAGATGTACCAGCTGTACCCGGAACAGCGCGCGGAAGGCGGCATCCTGCTGGACGGCCAGAACATCCTGACCGACAACTCGGATATCGCGCTGCTGCGCGCCAAGGTCGGCATGGTGTTCCAGAAGCCGACGCCGTTCCCGATGTCGATTTACGACAACATCGCCTTCGGCGTTCGCCTGTTTGAAAAGCTGTCGCGCGCCGATATGGACGAGCGCGTGCAGTGGGCGCTGACCAAGGCGGCGCTGTGGAACGAAACCAAGGACAAGCTGCACCAGAGCGGCTACAGCCTTTCCGGCGGCCAGCAGCAGCGCCTGTGCATCGCCCGCGGCATCGCCATTCGCCCGGAAGTGCTGTTGCTGGATGAGCCTTGCTCGGCGCTGGATCCGATCTCCACCGGCAAGATTGAAGAGCTGATCAGCGAGCTGAAGGCCGATTACACCGTGGTGATCGTAACCCACAATATGCAGCAGGCGGCGCGCTGCTCCGACTCCACCGCATTTATGTACCTGGGCGAGCTGATCGAGTTCAGTGATACTGATAACCTGTTCACTGCGCCGCAGAAAAAGCAGACTGAAGACTACATCACTGGCCGTTATGGTTGATAGGAAGCATCATGGATAACCTGAATTTAAACAAACACATTTCCGGCCAGTTCAACGCAGAGCTTGAGCATATCCGCACCCAGGTGCTGACCATGGGCGGGCTGGTGGAGCAGCAGCTGACCGACGCCATCACCGCGATGCACAATCAGGATGGCGAGCTGGCCAAGCGAGTTATCGAAGGCGACGCCAAGGTCAACATGATGGAAGTGGCGATCGACGAAGCCTGCGTGCGCATCATCGCCAAGCGCCAGCCGACCGCCAGCGATCTGCGCCTGGTGATGGCGATCATCAAAACCATTTCCGAGCTGGAACGCATCGGCGACGTGGCGGACAAAATCTGCCGCACCGCGCTGGAGAAGTTCTCGCACCAGCACCAGCCGCTGCTGGTCAGCCTGGAATCGCTGGGGCGCCACACCGTGCAAATGCTGCATGACGTGCTGGACGCCTTCGCGCGCATGGATCTGGACGAGGCGATCCGTATTTACCGCGAAGATAAAAAGGTCGACCAGGAATACGAAGGCATCGTGCGTCAGCTGATGACCTATATGATGGAAGACTCACGCACCATTCCGAGCGTGCTGACCGCGCTGTTCTGCGCCCGTTCTATCGAGCGTATCGGCGACCGCTGCCAGAACATCTGCGAATTTATCTTCTATTTCGTCAAAGGACAGGATTTCCGTCATTTGGGCGGCGACGCCCTGGAAAAGCTGCTCTCTCCGGGCGGTAAAGACGACAAAGCCGACTGACCCTTTCCGGGTAATATCCTTCAAAGGCGCGGTTTCCCGCGCCTTTATTCCATCTTAAGTTCTTAAAGATAAAAAGGTTATAAATATAGCTTTTTATATTATTTCCTGACCTATGTGGCGCTTGCTAGCTTATCCGCCAGCAGGACATCAACCACTTAGGAGCTCTCTATGAAACATCGCGCTTTGGCCTTAACGTTGTTAGCCAGTCTGACCGGCCTCGCCGCCGGCGCCGCGCACGCGGACAAACTTGACGATATCAAGCAAGCCGGCGTGGTGCGTATCGCGGTGTTCGACAGCAACCCGCCGTTCGGCTACATCGATCCGCAGAGCAAGAAGCTGGTGGGCTACGATGTGGACGTCGCCGATGCGATCGGCAAAGCGCTGGGGGTAAAAGTGGAGCTGCGCGCCACCAACCCGGCCAACCGCATTCCGCTGCTGGTGTCGAAGAAGGTTGACCTGATTGCCGCCAACTTCACCATTACCGACGAGCGCGCCAAGGCAGTGAACTTCAGCGTGCCGTACTTCGCCACCGGCCAGAAATTCATCGCCCGCAAAGGCGTGCTGAAAACCCCGGAAGACATCAAAAAGCTGCGCATCGGCGCGGACAAGGGCACGGTGCAGGAAATCACCCTGCGCGAGCGTTTCCCGACGGCGAAAGTGATCTCCTACGATGACACCCCGCTGGCGTTCGTGGCGCTGCGCAACGGCAACGTGCAGGCGATCACCCAGGACGACGCCAAGCTGGTCGGCCTGCTTGGCAACCTGCCGGCAGCGCAGAAGGCGGAGTTTGAAATTTCACCGTTCAGCCTGACCAAAGAGTACCAGGGCGTCGGCATTCCCAAGGGCGAAGATCGCCTGACCGCCGCGGTGAACGAGACGCTGATCAAGCTGGAAAAAGACGGCGAAGCGGTTAAGATTTACGATCGCTGGTTCGGGCCGGAAACCCAATCCGCCCAACCGCGCGGCGATTTCAAAATCGCGCCTTTGGATCAGCAACCGAAAGCCTGATTTAATCGCTCGCGGTGAGATCGGCACGGAGGGGCGCAGCTTGCTGCGCCCCTGATGCATTCTGCAAGACAAGGATTGAACATGAACCTGGACTGGCTGCTGGCGCCGCAATACCTGAGCTGGCTGTGGCACGGTTTTCTGCTGACGCTGTGGCTTTCCGCCTGCGCGGGCCTGGCGGCCACGCTGCTGGGCTTCGTACTGGCGGCGATGCGCGACAGCAGCCTGCGGCCGTTGCGTTGGCTGGCGATGGGTTACAGCTCGCTGTTTCGCAATACGCCGCTGCTGGTGCAGCTGTTCTTCTGGTACTTCGCCGCCGGGCAGATCCTGCCGTCCGCCGCCATGCAGTGGCTGAACAGCTCACATCAGGTCGGCCCGCTGGAATGGCCGTCGTTCGAGTTTCTCGCCGGTTTCTTCGGCCTGACGCTCTACTCCACCGCCTTTATCGCCGAAGAGATCCGTTCCGGCATTCGCGGCGTCGCCGGCGGGCAGAAATATGCCGCTCAGGCGCTGGGGCTGACCGGCTGGCAGGCGATGCGCTACGTGGTGCTGCCGCAGGCGTTGAAAATCGCGCTGCCGCCGCTGCTGGGGCAATACATGAACGTGATCAAAAACTCGTCGCTGACCATGGCGATCGGCGTGGCCGAACTCTCTTACGCCTCGCGTCAGGTCGAAACCGAAACCCTGCGCACCTTCCAGGCGTTCGGCGTGGCGACGGTGCTGTATATCGCCATCATCGCGCTGCTGGAAGGCTGGGGCATGTGGCGCCAACAGCGTAAACCGCTGGGAGGGCATTGAGATGGATTTCAGCGTAATTCACGATAACCTGGGCTACCTGCTGTGGGGCACCTGGCCGGATGGTCCATTAGGCGGCGCGGCACTGACGTTGGCGATCAGCCTGATGGCCGGCGTCGCCTCGGCGGTGCTCGGCACCTTGCTCGGCGTGGCGCTGGCGATGTCGCGCGGCGTCGCTGCCGGATTGCTGGCGGCGGTGCTGGGCTTTTTCCGCGCCATACCGGTCATCATGCTGATCTTCTGGACCTATTTCCTGCTGCCGATGGTGTTTGGCGTCGAGATCCCGGAAATCACCACCGTGGTGTGCGCGCTGGCGCTGATCGCCTCGGCCTATCTGGCCCATGCGGTGAAGGCCGGCATCGCCGCGATCGGCCCCGGCCAGTGGCAGGCCGGGCTTTCCCTGGGGCTGACCCGCTGGCAGACGCTGCGCATGATCGTGCTGCCGCAGGCGCTGCGCATGATGGTGCCGTCGTTCATCAACCAGTGGATATCCCTGATCAAAGACACCTCGCTGGCTTATATCGTCGGCGTTGGCGAACTGACCTTCCTGGCGACCCAGGTCAACAACCGCAGCATGGTCTATCCGATGGAAGTGTTCCTGTTCGTGGCGCTGGTCTATTTCGTGTTCTGCCTGGCGCTCGATCTGCTGGCCAACGCGGTCAACCGCCGCTTCGGCGCGCAAACTCGCGCGCTGAAGCGGTCGTGGCGCTGGTGGCGCAACAAGCCGCCGTTGCCGGCCAGTTAATCGGCCGTCAGCCGCCAGCCGCGTTCGCGCCACAGCGCGGGCAGCTGGGCCAGGTCGTTAAACGTCGTCACCAGCGGGTGGTCGATCGGCGGGTTATGCGGATCGGCGCAGAAGTAAAAGACCGGAATGCCGGCATTGATGCCGGCCTGGGCGCCGGCAGGCGAGTCATCCACCAGGATGCAGCGCGTTACCGGCACCTGCATCTGTTCGGCGGCGTGGAACACGATCGCCGGATCCGGCTTCCAGCGCTGAATGTCATAGCCGCTGAACAACCGGTCATCAAAATAAGGCAGCATGCCGGTCAGGCCGAGCGAGTGCTGCATCTTGCTGACCGGTCCGTTGGAGACGGTGCAGACAGGCACCGTCACCTGCGCCAGCAGCTCGCGGGCGCCGGCAATCTGTTGCAGTTCGCTGTCGAACAGGCGCGCCACTTCCTGCCGATACAGCGGCTCCAGCGCCTCTTTTGCCAGGTCAGTACCCTGCTCGGCGTTGACCCGATCGATGATCTCGTACAGCTTCACCCCTTTGTATTTCTTGAACACCTCTTCCAGCGACAGATGAATGCCGTAGCGGGCGAACATGTGCACATAGGCTTTGCTGCACAGCACTTCGCTGTCCACCAGCGTGCCGTCGCAGTCGAACAAAATGCAGTCAATCTGATTCATGCGGGACAGGTTCCTTCGGGTTAACGGCGCGGAGGCCGCTCAGCGATCACTTGATCAGGTTACGCGCCTTGAGATCGTGCAAAATCAGCGCGGCGACGTGTGAGCAGTGCGGCAAATCACGGCTGTCGCACCACCTCAGCTCGGCGATTTCGGCGGCCGGCTGCAACTGCCCGGTAACGTCGGCCTGATAGCAGCGAATACGCACCTGGGTGCCGTCCTGCTTGCCGTCCGCCGGGCCGGCGAACTCGCCGTAAAACACGATGGAGCTCGGCTGCAGCGCGACGGTCAGCTCTTCGTCGATTTCGCGGCACAGCGCCTGTTCGTCGGTTTCGCCCGCTTCGCGCTTTCCGCCCGGCATATAAAACAGCGTTTTATTGTGTGAACGCACCAGCGCCACTTTGTCATCTTTCAGCGCGATCAACGCGAGCTTATCGATAAAGGTTGAAGACATGCGGATTCCTGTTTTTTCGCGGGTAGGGTAAGAGATGCGATAGGTCATTTTATCGGCCGTGTCGGCAAACGGCAACGCAGCGGACGGAAACGCGGGATGAAAGCCTGTAAATACAAGCCGTTGACGCATTTAGCCGTAAAGATGGCGAAAAAAACCTGTGACCGGCGTCAAAAGCCCCACTTTTTGTTATAGGATAGCCGGCGACTGTCCATTCCCATTTTCGGAATTCTGATAATGACCAAACCAGTATCTGGCCTTGACGCTGAGCAAGGCTTGCTTGGGCGCGTGTTTAAACTCAAGCAACATGGCACGACGGCGCGTACGGAAACGATTGCCGGTATCACCACCTTCCTTACCATGGTGTATATCGTGTTCGTTAATCCGCAAATTTTGGGCGCGGCGGGCATGGATACCCAGGCGGTATTTGTCACCACCTGTTTGATCGCCGCTTTCGGCAGCATCTTTATGGGCCTGCTGGCGAACCTGCCGGTGGCGCTGGCGCCGGCGATGGGCCTGAACGCCTTCTTCGCCTTCGTGGTGGTCGGGGCGATGGGCATCTCCTGGCAGGTGGGCATGGGCGCCATCTTCTGGGGGGCGGTCGGCCTGCTGCTGCTGACCATTTTCCGCATCCGCTACTGGATGATCGCCAACATTCCGGTCAGCCTGCGGGTCGGCATCACCAGCGGCATCGGCCTGTTCATCGGCATGATGGGGCTGAAAAACGCCGGCATCGTAGTGGCCAACCCGGACACGCTGGTGACCATCGGCAGCCTGACCTCGCACAACGTGCTGCTGGGCGCGCTCGGCTTTTTCATCATCGCCGTGCTCTCTTCACGTAACTTCCACGCGGCGGTGCTGGTGTCGATCGTAGTCACCACCCTGATCGGCTGGATGCTGGGCGACGTGAAATACGGCGGCCTGTTCTCCCTGCCGCCGAGCATCACCTCGGTGGTGGGCCAGGTCGACGTGGCCGGCGCGCTGAACATCGGGCTGGCCGGGATCATCTTCTCGTTTATGCTGGTGAACCTGTTTGACTCTTCGGGCACCTTGATCGGCGTTACCGATAAAGCCGGCCTGACCGACAACCAGGGCAAATTCCCGCGCATGAAGCAGGCGCTGTACGTCGACAGCATCAGCTCGGTGGCCGGTTCGCTGGCGGGCACCTCTTCCGTGACCGCTTACATCGAAAGTTCGTCCGGCGTCGCCGTCGGCGGCCGCACCGGTTTGACGGCGGTGGTCACCGGCCTGCTGTTCCTGCTGGTGATCTTCCTGTCGCCGCTGGCGGGCATGGTGCCGGCTTACGCCGCCGCCGGCGCGCTGATCTACGTCGGCGTGCTGATGACCTCCAGCCTGGCGCGGGTGAAGTGGGACGATCTGACCGAAGCGGTACCGGCGTTTGTCACCGCGGTGATGATGCCGTTCAGCTTCTCGATCACCGAAGGCATCGCGCTCGGCTTTATCTCCTACTGCGTGATGAAGCTCGGCACCGGCCGCTGGCGTGAAATCAGCCCGTGCGTGGTGGTGGTGGCGCTGCTGTTCGTGCTGAAGATCGTCTTCGTCGACGGCCATTGACCGCCAAAGGGCCGACGCCTGTCGGCCCTGAACCCCTAGGCGCCCGGCGTCGCATCCGGCGCCTTACCCAACACCCACTGCAACGGCCGCTTGAAGCGCGCCTGCCAACTGCCGGCGGCATCCTCTCCCTGGGCGAAGTGCAGCGTTTCTACCTGATTATCCTCTCCGAACAGATTGGCGAAGTGCAACGCCAGCGCCTGCTCGCTGAAATTCTGCCGATCGTAATACGCCATCACGATTTTCTTTTGCGCCGCCAGCGACTGCTGGGCCGGCTTGATCTCGCCGTTGGGGGCTATCAGGAGCGCGCCGGCGTAAAACTGCGGGTACTTCGCGATCAGGTTGGCGGCGTGCAGCGCGCCCTGGCCGCGGGCGCTGAGGTAAATCCGCCGGGGATTCAGCTTTAGCTGCGGAGCCAGCTGTTGCAGCGTACGCTGAATGGCGGTTTGGGTGCTCTCGTCGCTGTAATTCGACCAGCGGAAACTGTTTTCCGACAGCATCTGCGTGCCGTTGAGCTCGATGTAGGCCACGCCCATTTCGCCGAACAGCAGCCGTTCTTCGGGGCTGATGGCGGCGGCTTTGCCGTAGGTATGCAGGAAGATCACCGTTGGCCAGCCTTCGGGCGGCGCTTCGCCGTCCGGCATCGCGTAGCTGGCCTTGCCTTCATAGTGGCGCGCGTGCTGCAGATAGCGCGCTTTGGTGGCGGCCAGGATCGATTGGTAGGTGGCGGAGTGCTGGATGCTGTTGAAGGCGTCGTCCTCCAGCAGGTTGTAGTAGTACCACAGGCCGCGGTCGGCGCTCAGCTGCAGGTAGCGCTCCGCCAGCTCGGTTTGCCCTTTCTCCGCCGATGACACCGCCAGCTGGTAGGGCGCCCAGACGTTGCGGCCGTCTTCGCGCATCAGCGTCAGGTACAGCGACATGGCGCCCAGCTTTTTATCTTCCTGGTTTTGCGCGGATCGCGACAGCTGGGCGTTGAGCGCGCTGTGTGCCGGCAGCTCCAGCGGCTCTTCACCGGCGGGATAACGCATCTCTGCCGCGAAAGCGGGACTGGTGATGGAAACAAAAAATAACGCTAAAATGAAAAAATACATGATGCTATGGCTTTAATTTTCAATGAATTGATGGACTTCATGTCCTGTTGCGGCGCCTAAGGGGCGCCGCGAGACCTTCACTCCACGCGGCGAATAAAATCGCTGAACGCGGACAGCTGGCCGGTCAGAAAATCCAGCGTTCCCTGATCGCTCAGTTCACCGGCCTGTTCGTCGACCTTGCTCTGGATCACGCCGCCCATAAACTCAGGCTTGTTCATTACCATCGCATCGAGGAACACCAGGATCTGGCGCAGATGGTATTGGCAGCGCGCGCCGCCGATCGGCCCCATCGAGCTGGTCTGAATGGCGACCGGCTTGCCGGCCAGCGGCTGATTCGGCAAGCGAGACAGCCAGTCGATGGCGTTCTTCAACCCGCCGGGCACGGAATAGTTATATTCAGGGGTGACGATGATCACGCCGTCGGCCTGGCGGATCTGTTCGGCGATCGCCTCGACCGCGGCAGGGAAGCCTTCACCCTGTTGCATGTCGGCGTCGTACAGCGGGATATCGCGAATGGAGGGCAGCGCTTCAATGGTGACGCCCTGTGGAGCCAGGCCTGGCAGGGCGCGGGCCACCATGGCGTTGTAGGAGCCTTTGCGCAGGCTGCCGAGCAGAGTGACGATTTTTAAGGCTTGGTCTGACATGGTGATTCTCCCTTTCGAATGAGCAGATTCAGCGTACAACATGGGCGAATAGTAGGCTAAAGCGCTGGTCGAGAATAGGCGATTGCTCAACATTTAGCTGTCTTTACAATTTAATCCAGCAACTCGTGCGGTAAAGACAGCGTTATCCGCTTTGCGCCGCGTTAACCGGGCGTCTTCAGGCCCGTCAGTTTAACGAAGCGTGAGGACGCCGCCGGGCTGCGCGGCGAGATTTCCCCGTCTTTCTGCAGGCCGCCGCGCTCTTCGTAGCGCCAGCACAGCAGGCGATCCAGGCCGGGGCTGCCGGCGCAGGCCCAGCTCAGGTATTCGTCGGCGTCGCTCATCACCTGAACGTCCGGCGTGGCGCTGGAGCGCAGGTGGCCGGAGAAGGGATGCAGACGCAGCGTAGACTGGCCGCTGTTGCCGAGGCCGGAAATTTTCAGCACGCTTTGCCGAATGCTCCACAGCTGAGTCTCCGCCTCCAGCCGATCGTCCTGCGCGCCGATCCAGGCACTTTCCGCCGGCGTCTGATGCGCGTGTTGCAGCGCGCTTTGCCGGGTGCCGCGCGCCCGCATCACTTCTATATCCAACCCGACTTTGCCCTCGTCGCTGAGCAGCACGCCCACGGTGTTGCTGGCGTAAGCGAGGCTGAAATCGGGCAGCTGATGATCGGCGAAACAGGGGCGGCCGGTCGGCGTGGTGGCGATGGGGGGCAGCGTCGGCAGGCCGTACAGGTAGAACATCATTTGCGGCGAGCAGAATGCGCCCTTGCAGGAAGCGCGTGCGGCGTTTAACGGAAAAGGTGCGAGTGGCGGCTATCACTTCGTCGGCGAGTCTCTGGGTATCCAGGACGGCGGAGGCCGGGGTCCATCGGGCAAAATGACACGCCATTGTTCGCTCCATGACAGAGGGTCGCTAAGAACGCAGGGGTGTTAGATTAAGACTAAGTTGAGGATTTATCATCAAAAAACGCTATGCGGATTATCCTATTTATCAGCGGTGGTAGAGATATCGCCCGGCGCGCCATCGCTCCACCATTGGATCATTGATGCGTTCGGTGCCAAATCAAAGCACGGCTTACCCAGCAAGTGATTGAGGATGCGGGCTGAACGCCAGGCCATCAGGCTCAGTCCGCCTTCTGCGCTGCCGTGGCTGTGTATTCCGGCATTAACCGCATAAATTCGATTTTGCTCCGGCCCGAGCCAGTCCAGATTAAAATTCGGCAGTAGCGGCAGATGCTGTTCCGCATCGAGAGGAATGCGCGGCAGCAAGGGTTTCAGGTAAGCGGGCAGCGAAGCGCGATAGCCGGTGGCCAGAATGACGATATCGGCCCTGAAACTTTCTTGGCGATTTTCCAGGCCGTGAAGCGTGCGCAGATGAAAAGCTTCACCCATTGATTCGATGGCCAGTAGGGTGCGATGAGGCAGTAAACGCACATTGCGCGTCTGGCGCATCACGTCAAAACGCATATATAGCTCACGGTATAGGGTTCGCAGCGTATGATTGCTGATGCCGTCTGCCGGCAATTTCTGTGTTTTGATTTCACGCTCGCGGATTTCTGACGGCAGTGTATAGAAATAGTCGACGTATTCGGGAGTGAAGTATTCGTTGGTGAAGGGGGACTCATCCAGCGGCTGAAAATTGGGACGGCGCGAGAGCCAGTCCAGCTGCGCCGGTTCGCCCCTGTGCCCCTGCAATGCGTTCAAAAACACATCGGCGCCGCTTTGGCCGCCGCCCACCACCATAACTCGCTTGCCGCTGAAGTCCGGATTGCGCAGGGCTATTTCGGCGGCATGCATGCAGTTTTCGCCCAGCGCCGGGTAAAACGCTTTCGGTAACCAAGGGTTATGGCCGGTGCCCAGACAGATATTTTTCGCCCACAGCGTCTGATTATGGGTGGTTACCTTGAACAAACTCTTTTCATCGTCAAAATCAATGCGCTCTACGGACTGTGAAAACTGTAGCCCGTCTAATCTTTCGCAGGCCCAGCGTAGATAGTCGGAAAATTCTTCTCGGCTGATAATTTGCTGCTCGGTGATTAAAAACCGATAAATTTTTTTCTGTTCTACCAAGTAATTAATAAATGAAAATTGGCTGCGTGGGCTGACGGCGGTAACCAAATCCTGCAGCACATATGTCTGCATATAAGCGGAAGGCAGCAGCATGCCGGGGTGCCAGCGGAAGCTCGCGTTACGATCGAGAAAGGTATAGTTGACGGCGCCGCTTTCGGCGGCCAGAGCGGCCAGACTGAGATTGAAAGGCCCCAATCCCACGCCAATCAAGTCTAAAGGTTCGTTCATTTAAGCTTATCTCTCACGCGGAAAAATTGATGAGATAAGCTTAGGTGAGTTTTGGCGCCGGAGACGTAAAATGCGGGCGCCGAAGAGGATATGGCGCCCGCAGGCGATTATTTGCCGATGCAGAAGCTGGAGAAGATGCGGCCCAGCAGATCGTCGGAGGTGAATTCGCCGGTGATTTCGCTCAAGGCCAGCTGCGCCTGGCGCAGTTCCTCGGCCAACAGCTCGCCCGCGTAAGCGCTCACTAACTGTTCTTTGCCTTGCACCAGGTGCTGTGCCGCCAGCTCCAGTGCCTGCAGGTGGCGACGGCGCGCCAGGAAGCCGCCTTCCATGTTGCTGGTGAAGCCCATGCTCTGTTTCAGATGATCGCGCAGCACATCGACGCCTTCGCCGGTGCGGGCCGACAGGCGAATAAGTGAGTGGTTGTTCACTTCTGTCAGACCCAGCGTTTCACCGGTGATGTCGGCCTTGTTGCGCACCACGGTGATCGGCAGCGTGCCCGGCAGGCGCGCCATAAACTCCGGCCAGATCTCCGCCGGCTCGGTGGCGGCGGTGGTGGTGCCGTCGACCATAAACAGCACTCTGTCGGCCTGTTCGATCTCGTTCCATGCACGTTCGATGCCGATGCGCTCCACTTCGTCGCTGGCGTCGCGCAGGCCAGCGGTGTCGATGATGTGTAGCGGCATGCCGTCGATATGGATATGTTCGCGCAGGACGTCGCGGGTGGTGCCGGCGATATCGGTGACGATCGCCGCCTCGCGCCCGGCCAACGCATTGAGCAGGCTGGATTTACCGGCGTTGGGGCGCCCGGCGATCACTACCTTCATCCCTTCGCGCAGCAGGCTGCCCTGGCGCGCTTCGCCGCGCACGCTATCCAGATCCGCCATCACGTCGTTGAGTTGTGCTTCGATTTTACCGTCGGACAGGAAGTCGATTTCCTCGTCCGGGAAGTCGATCGCCGCTTCCACGTAGATTCGCAGGTGAGTGAGCGCTTCCACGAGCTGGTGGATGCGGGTGGAAAATGCCCCCTGCAGCGAGTTCATCGCCGAGCGCGCCGCCTGCTCGGAGCTGGCGTCGATCAGATCGGCGATCGCTTCGGCCTGCGCCAAATCGAGCTTGTCGTTGAGAAACGCGCGTTCGGAGAACTCGCCGGGCCGGGCGATGCGCACGTCGGGCAGCGCCAGCACGCGCTTGAGCAACAGATCGAGGATCACCGGCCCGCCGTGGCCCTGCAGTTCCAGCACGTCTTCGCCGGTAAAGGAGTTCGGCCCCGGGAACCACAGCGCGATGCCCTGATCGAGGGTGGCGCCGGCAGCGTCGCGGAACGGCAGATAGTCAGCGTAGCGCGGCTTCGGCAGCTTGCCGAGCAACGCCTGGGCGACGTCTTTGGCCTTGCTTCCGGAAATGCGCAGAATGCCGACGCCGCCGCGTCCCGGCGGGGTGGCTTGGGCTACGATGGTATCGGTGGTGCTCATAACGGTTCTCTCTGACGATTAAGATGCAAAAAGGCGGTCTAATGACCGCCTTTGGGGTGACTGCAAGGGTCGGCGCGCCGAACCCCTACAATACGCTTAGCTTTTTTTCTTGTCGCGGCTGTGCAGACCGCGTTTTTCCAGACCACGGTAAATCAGCTGCTGCTGCAGGATGGTCACCAGGTTACTGACGATGTAGTACAGCACCAGACCGGACGGGAACCACAGGAAGAACACTGTGAAGATCACCGGCATGAAGGTCATGATTTTCTGCTGCATCGGGTCAGTCACGGTGGTCGGCGACATCTTCTGAATGAAGAACATCGTCACGCCCATCAGGATTGGCAGGATGTAGTACGGGTCTTGCGCCGACAGGTCATGGATCCACAGGGCGAACGGCGCGTGGCGCAGCTCGACCGAACCCATCAGCATATAGTACAGCGCCAGGAAGATCGGCATCTGAATGATCAGCGGCAGGCAGCCGCCGAGCGGGTTCACTTTCTCCGCCTTGTACAGCGCCATCATCTCTTGGCTCATGCGCTGTTTGTCATCGCCGATGCGCTCGCGCATCGCCTGCAGCTTCGGCTGCAGCATGCGCATTTTCGCCATCGAGGTGTACTGCGCCTTGGTCAGCGGGTACATGATGCCGCGCACGATGAAGGTGATGATGATGATGGAGAAGCCCCAGTTACCGATAAAGCCGTGGATGAACTTCAGCAGTTTGAACAGCGGCTGGGAGATGAACCACAGCCAGCCGTAATCCACGGTCAGGTCCAGGTGCGGCGCCAGCTGGGCCATCTGATCCTGCAGCTCCGGGCCGACCCACAGGGTCGCGTTCAGCTGCTGCTGAGCGCCCGGCTGCACCACGACCGGCGTAGATTTGAAGCCGATGGTGGACAGGTTGTCGCCCGGTTTGGCGGTGTAGAAGGTGTTGTCACCCTTGGTCGCCGGCACCCACGCGGTAGCGAAGTACTGTTGCAGCATGGCGACCCAACCGTCTTTGGTGGTGACGCTCAGGTTTTCGTCTTTGTCGAACGCGTATTTTTGGTACTTGTCCTCGCTGGACGAGTACGCCGCGCCGCGGAAGGTGTGCAGCGCGAAGTTGCTGCTGCCGGTGTCGCGGTGTTTAGGCAATTCGGTGGTTTGCTTCAGCTGGCCGAACAGGGTCAGCTCCAGCGGCGTCGCGCCTTTGTTGTCGATGCTGTAATCCACGCCGACCGCATAGTGGTTGCGTTTGAGCACGAAGGTCTTGGTGTAGACTGCGCCGTCTTTATCGGTGTAGGTCAGCGGGATGCGCAGCTCGTCCTGGCCTTCCGGCAGGGTGTAGCTGTCTTGCGCCGCCTGATACAGCGGGCGTTCGCCGTTGGCCGGGTTGTCCGGGCCGTTTTTACCGGTCAGGCCGCTTTGCGCCTGATAGACGAACGACGGAGTGGTTTCCAGCAGTTGGAACGGAGTCGATGAACCCAGAGTATCCGGGTAGGCCAACAGTTTAGCCTGCTCGATATCGCCACCACGGGTGTTGATGGTCAGTGACAGCACGTCGGTGTTCACGGTAATCAGCTTACCCTGACCACTGGCTGGCACGGCCTGGCTGGCGGCATCACCGGCTACTGCGTTCGAAGTCTGTTGCGTGGTCTGTGCGGCCGGCTGCGGAGCGTTGTCCGTTTGCCATGCCTGCCAGATCATGAAAGACACGAACAGCAGAGCGATGAGGAGAAGATTGCGTTGCGAATCCATCGTTAGTGTTCTCTGTTATCGTCGGTTTTTGGCGGCACCGGATCATCGCCACCTGGGTTCAAAGGGTGGCATTTTAATACGCGTTTCAATGCTAACCAACTGCCTTTTATCATGCCAAACCTGCTTAATGCCTCAATTGCGTAATGAGAGCATGTCGGCTGGAAGCGACAACGAGGCCCTAGCAGCGGACTGATGACGAGCTGATAGGCCCGCACCAGCCCGATCAGGATGCGGGAGCCTGGCGACAGTGGCGACGCCATAATTTATCCAAAGCTTCCGTCAGCGCGCGGTTATCCAAATCCGCTATCCCCTTTTTGGCTACCACGACAAAATCCATCGCCGGTAATTCGTGCTGGCGCAGGCGGAAGCTTTCGCGGGTTAGGCGTTTGATCCGATTACGCTCGTGCGCGCGTTTGACGTGTTTTTTGGCGACGGTAAGACCGATGCGGGGATGCCCCAGCTGGTTCAGGCGGCCGAGGATGGTAATTTGCGGCGTGCCAGCCCGTTGTGGCTGCTGGAAGACGAAAGTGAAATGAGTGGGAGTTAACAAACGTAACTCCCTGGGAAAAGCGAGCTTAACCACTCAGCGGGTTAGCTTTATTACTTAGAAACAGTCAGACGAGCACGGCCTTTCGCACGACGGCGGGCCAGAACTTGACGACCATTTTTGGTGGCCATACGAGCACGGAAACCGTGGCTACGGTTGCGCTTCAATACGGACGGTTGGAAAGTGCGTTTCATAGCGATTTCTACCTAAACTTAAAATAATTACTGATCAGTAAACGCGTTTGGCTACTCGGCGTGAAGATGACCGACGCCTCAATCGCAATACATAAAGAAGCGGGATTGTAATAATTGTACAGTCCTGAGTCAATTCGCATCGCGCCAGCCTACCTGGTTGTCTGCCAATAACGGAACAAAATCCGGTCTTGGCCCGTGGTCACCGCAGAATCCTGTCTGGCTAATGACGCACCATAAGGAACCAGGTATCACACGTAGGGCGAAGATTATACGGACTCGGGGTGAAATCGCAAGGATCCCCGAGAGATCCTTTGCGCGCGATCGCAGGATCCGGCGTGGATAACAGGGTATAACCGGTTGACAATGTAAAAAATGCGGCGCAGCGGCCGGGATCTGCGCGGTCATCCGGCGCTGACGGTGAAAAGATCGCCGCCGGCCGCGGCCTGTGGATAAAATGGATCTAATCTGTGAGGAAGGGGAGGATCTCTTGCGCGGATTGCGCTATGATCCGTCATTCCGATCGCGATCCCTCATGCCGGGATCGTGAGGGACACAAACCGTGAAAGGCGGTTCGCATCCCCCACAGGCAAATCGCCGATGCCGGGTATGTGTCAAAAATCATGAGTTATAAAAAAGTTGCCCGTTTCTTTTCTTTATTGATCTTGTTCGAGTGGAGTCCGCCGTGTCACTTTCGCTTTGGCAGCAGTGTCTTGCCCGATTGCAGGATGAGTTACCTGCCACAGAATTTAGTATGTGGATACGCCCATTGCAGGCGGAACTGAGTGACAACACCCTGGCGCTGTATGCGCCTAACCGCTTTGTGCTGGATTGGGTTCGCGATAAGTACTTAAACAACATCAATGGTCTGCTGAATGATTTCTGCGGCACGGACGCGCCTTTGCTGCGTTTTGAAGTCGGCAGCAAGCCGATCGCGCAGGTGATCAGCCAGACCGTGACCGCCAGCGTCAGCAGCGCCCCTGCGGCTCCCGCGGCGCGCACGGCCGCGCCTTTGCGCCCGAGCTGGGACAACGCGGCGGCGCAACCCGAGCTCTCTTATCGCTCCAACGTCAACCCCAAACACACCTTCGACAACTTCGTCGAGGGTAAGTCCAACCAATTGGCGCGCGCGGCGGCTCGTCAGGTGGCGGACAACCCGGGCGGCGCCTATAACCCGCTGTTCCTGTATGGCGGCACCGGCCTGGGTAAAACCCACCTGCTGCACGCGGTCGGCAACGGCATCATGGCGCGCAAGGCCAACGCCAAAGTGGTCTACATGCACTCGGAACGCTTCGTGCAGGACATGGTCAAAGCGTTGCAGAACAACGCCATCGAAGAGTTTAAGCGTTACTACCGTTCGGTCGACGCCTTGCTGATCGATGACATCCAATTCTTCGCCAACAAGGAGCGTTCGCAGGAAGAGTTCTTCCATACCTTTAACGCTCTGTTGGAAGGCAATCAGCAGATCATCCTGACCTCAGATCGCTACCCTAAAGAGATCAACGGGGTGGAAGATCGTCTGAAGTCGCGCTTCGGCTGGGGGCTGACGGTGGCGATCGAGCCGCCGGAGCTGGAAACCCGCGTGGCGATCCTGATGAAAAAGGCCGACGAAAACGACATCCGCCTGCCGGGCGAAGTGGCGTTCTTCATCGCCAAGCGCCTGCGTTCCAACGTGCGTGAGCTCGAAGGGGCGCTGAACCGCGTGATCGCCAACGCCAACTTTACCGGCCGGGCCATCACCATCGATTTCGTGCGCGAAGCGCTGCGCGATCTGCTGGCGCTGCAGGAAAAGCTGGTCACCATCGACAATATCCAAAAGACGGTGGCGGAGTATTACAAGATTAAAGTCGCGGATTTGCTGTCCAAGCGGCGTTCGCGATCCGTTGCCCGCCCGCGCCAGATGGCGATGGCGTTGGCGAAGGAACTCACCAACCACAGCCTGCCGGAAATCGGCGATGCGTTTGGTGGCCGCGACCATACCACGGTGTTGCACGCCTGCCGGAAGATCGAGCAGCTGCGTGAGGAAAGTCACGACATCAAAGAAGATTTCTCCAATTTAATCAGAACATTATCTTCATAGCGCTATGAAATTTATCGTTGAACGTGAGCATCTGCTAAAACCGCTGCAACAGGTGAGCAGCCCGCTGGGCGGCCGCCCGACCTTGCCGATCCTGGGCAACCTGCTGCTGCAGGTGACGGAAGGCTCCCTGCTGCTGACCGGCACCGATCTGGAGATGGAGATGGTGGCGCGCGTCGCCCTGTCCCAGCCGCACGAGCCGGGTGCGACCACCGTGCCCGCGCGCAAATTCTTTGATATCTGCCGCGGCCTGCCGGAAGGGGCGGAGATCGCCGTCACGCTGGAAAGCGAGCGCATGCTGGTGCGGTCCGGCCGCAGCCGCTTCTCGCTGTCCACGCTGCCGGCGGCGGACTTCCCGAACCTGGACGACTGGCAGAGCGAGGTGGAGTTCACCTTGCCGCAGGCGACGCTGAAGCGCCTGATCGAAGCCACCCAGTTCTCGATGGCCCACCAGGACGTGCGTTACTACCTGAACGGCATGCTGTTTGAAACCGAAGGCGAAGAGCTGCGCACCGTCGCGACCGACGGCCACCGCCTGGCGGTGTGCTCGATGCCGATCGGCCAACAGCTGCCGTCGCATTCGGTGATCGTGCCGCGTAAAGGGGTGATGGAGCTGGTGCGCCTGCTGGACGGCGGCGATTCGCTGCTGCAGCTGCAGATCGGCAGCAACAACATTCGCGCCCACGTCGGCGATTTCATCTTCACCTCCAAGCTGGTTGACGGCCGTTTCCCGGACTATCGCCGCGTCTTGCCGAAGAACCCGGATAAAACGCTGGAAGCCGGCTGCGATCTGCTCAAGCAGGCGTTTGCCCGCGCGGCGATTCTCTCGAACGAGAAATTCCGCGGCGTGCGGCTGTACGTCAGCCAGAACCAGCTGAAGATCACCGCCAACAACCCGGAGCAGGAAGAGGCGGAAGAGATCCTCGACGTCAGCTACGACGGCGCGGAGATGGAGATCGGCTTCAACGTCAGCTACGTGCTGGACGTGTTGAACGCGCTCAAGTGTGAAGACGTGCGCCTGCTGTTGACCGATTCGGTCTCCAGCGTGCAGATCGAAGACGGCGCCAGCCAGGCGGCGGCCTACGTTGTCATGCCAATGCGGTTGTAGTCTCGTTACCTTGAATTACAGCACCGTCATCGGTAAAGAGATTGCATGGCTCTGACGCGTTTATTGATTAAAGATTTCCGCAATATCGAGGCGGCGGATTTGGCGCTGGCGCCGGGATTCAACTTCCTGGTCGGCGCCAACGGCAGCGGCAAGACCAGCGTGCTGGAAGCGGTGTATACGCTCGGCCACGGCCGCGCCTTTCGCAGCCTGCAGGCCGGTCGGGTCATTCGCCACGACCAGCCGGAGTTCGTGCTGCACGGCCGCATCGAAGGCGCGGAGCGCGAGCTGTCGGTAGGATTGAGCAAGAGCCGTCAGGGTGACAGCAAAGTACGCATCGATGGCAGCGATGGCCACAAGGTGGCCGAGCTGGCGCAGCTGCTGCCCATGCAGCTGATCACCCCCGAAGGTTTTACCCTGCTGAACGGCGGGCCGAAATTCCGGCGCGCCTTCCTGGACTGGGGCTGTTTTCATAACGAACCCGGTTTTTTCACCGCCTGGAGCAACCTGAAACGGTTACTGAAGCAGCGCAATGCCGCGCTGCGCCAGGTGAGTCGCTATGCGCAGATCCGCGCCTGGGATCAGGAACTGATCCCGCTCGCGGAGCGCATCAGCGAATGGCGGGCGGAATACAGCGACGCGATCGCCGCGGATATTACCGCGACCTGCGCGCAGTTTCTGCCTGAATTCGCCCTGAGCTTCTCCTTCCAGCGCGGCTGGGACAAAGAGAGCGACTACGGCGAGCTGCTGGAGCGCCAGTTTGAGCGAGACAGGGCATTGACCTATACCGCGGTGGGGCCGCATAAAGCGGACTTTCGCATTCGTGCCGACGGCACGCCGGTAGAGGATTTGTTATCGCGCGGTCAGCTTAAGCTGCTGATGTGCGCGTTGCGCTTGGCGCAGGGTGAGTTTCTCACCCGGCAGAGCGGGCGGCGTTGCCTGTATCTGATTGATGATTTTGCCTCCGAGCTGGACACCGGCCGTCGCCGGTTGCTGGCCGATCGCCTGAAAGCCACCCAGGCCCAGGTTTTTGTCAGCGCGGTGAGCGCTGAACAAGTGACCGACATGGCCGGTGAAAAGGGCAAGATGTTCCGCGTGGAACAGGGTAAAATAGAGGTTCAACCACAGGACTAAAATGAGCGAGAAACGTTGATGTCGAATTCTTATGACTCCTCAAGTATCAAGGTATTAAAAGGGCTGGATGCGGTGCGCAAGCGCCCGGGCATGTATATCGGCGATACCGATGACGGCACCGGTCTGCACCACATGGTATTCGAGGTTGTGGACAACGCTATCGACGAAGCGCTCGCGGGCCACTGTAGTGACATTCAGGTCACCATCCATGCCGACAACTCGGTATCGGTACAGGATGACGGCCGCGGCATTCCGACCGGCATTCACCCTGAAGAAGGGGTTTCAGCCGCAGAGGTCATCATGACCGTGCTGCACGCCGGCGGTAAATTCGACGACAACTCCTATAAGGTTTCCGGCGGCCTGCACGGCGTGGGCGTCTCGGTGGTTAACGCCCTGTCGGAGAAACTGGAGCTGGTGATCCGCCGCGAAGGCAAAGTGCACGAACAGACTTACAGCCACGGCGAGCCCCAGGCGCCGCTGACCGTGGTGGGCGAAACCGAACAGACGGGCACCATGGTGCGCTTCTGGCCGAGCCACCAGACCTTCACCAATGTGACCGATTTCGAGTACGACATTCTGGCCAAGCGTCTGCGCGAGCTGTCCTTCCTCAACTCCGGCGTGTCTATCCGCCTGAAGGACAAGCGCACCGACCGTGAAGACCACTTCCATTACGAAGGCGGCATCAAGGCGTTTGTCGAGTACCTGAACAAGAACAAAACCCCGATCCACCCGAACGTGTTCTACTTCTCGACCGTGAAAGACGACATCGGCGTGGAAGTGGCGCTGCAGTGGAACGACGGTTTCCAGGAAAACATCTACTGCTTCACCAACAACATTCCGCAGCGCGACGGCGGCACGCACCTGGTCGGTTTCCGTACCGCGATGACCCGTACGCTGAACAGCTACATGGAGAAGGAAGGCTACAGCAAGAAGGCCAAGGTCAGCGCCACCGGCGATGACGCGCGTGAAGGTCTGATCGCCGTGGTGTCGGTGAAGGTGCCGGATCCCAAGTTCTCTTCTCAGACCAAGGACAAGCTGGTCTCTTCCGAGGTGAAAACCGCGGTTGAAACGCTGATGAACGAGAAGCTGGTGGATTACCTGATGGAGAATCCGGGCGACGCGAAAATCGTGGTCGGCAAAATCATCGACGCGGCGCGTGCGCGCGAAGCGGCGCGTAAAGCGCGTGAGATGACCCGCCGCAAAGGCGCACTGGATCTGGCCGGCCTGCCGGGCAAACTGGCGGACTGCCAGGAACGCGATCCGGCGCTGTCCGAACTGTACCTGGTGGAAGGGGACTCCGCGGGCGGCTCTGCCAAGCAGGGGCGCAACCGCAAGAACCAGGCTATCTTGCCGCTGAAGGGGAAAATCCTCAACGTCGAGAAAGCGCGTTTCGACAAAATGCTCTCCTCGCAGGAAGTGGCGACGCTGATCACCGCGCTGGGTTGTGGCATCGGCCGCGACGAGTACAGCCCGGACAAGCTGCGTTACCACAGCATCATCATCATGACCGATGCCGACGTCGACGGTTCGCACATCCGTACGCTGCTGTTGACCTTCTTCTACCGCCAGATGCCGGAAATCATCGAGCGTGGCCACGTGTTCATCGCACAGCCGCCGCTGTACAAGGTGAAGAAAGGCAAGCAGGAGCAGTACATCAAAGATGACGAGGCGATGGATCAGTACCAGATCGCCATCGCGATGGACGGCGCTACGCTGCATACCAATGCCAGCGCACCGGCGCTGGGCGGCGAGCAGCTGGAAAAACTGGTGGCAGAACACTATGCCGTGCAGAAGCTGATCGGCCGCATGGAGCGCCGCTATCCGCGCGCGCTGCTGAACAACCTGATCTATCAGCCGACGCTGAACGAAGGCGATCTCAGCGATGAGGCCAAGGTGAAAACCTGGATCGCTTCGCTGGTGCAGGCGCTGAACGACAAAGAGCAGCACGGCAGCAGCTATGACTTCGTGATCTTCGAGAACCGCGAACGCCAGATGTTCGAACCGGCGCTGCGCATCCGCACCCACGGTGTGGATACCGACTATAAGCTGGACTTCGACTTCATCCACGGCGGCGAATACCGCAAGATCTGCCAGCTGGGCGAACAGCTGCGCGGGCTGATCGAAGACGGCGCGTTCATCGAGCGCGGCGAACGTCGTCAGCCGGTGGACAGCTTCGAGCAGGCGCTGGAGTGGCTGGTGAAAGAGTCGCGCCGCGGCCTGTCGGTGCAGCGCTATAAAGGCCTGGGCGAAATGAACCCGGAGCAGCTGTGGGAAACCACCATGGATCCGGAAAGCCGCCGCATGCTGCGCGTGACCGTCAAGGACGCCATCGCTGCCGATCAGCTGTTCACCACGCTGATGGGCGATGCGGTTGAGCCGCGCCGCGCCTTTATCGAAGAAAACGCCCTGAAAGCGGCGAACATCGATATCTGATGCGTTAATGGCTGTGAAAATCCGCGCCGGGCGACCCGCGCGGATTTTTTTACGCCTTTTTTGGCGCTGACAGCCAAGGCTGAAACGCGTTAGCATGGGAAAAAACCACTGGGAGAAGCGTTGAATGGCTATTGAACTGATTGCGATCGACATGGACGGCACGTTGCTGGATCCGCAGCACCAAATCACGCCGGCGGTAAAGCAGGCTATCGCGGCGGCGCGGCGCAAAGGGGTGCACGTGGTACTGGCCACCGGGCGGCCTTATGTCGGCGTGCAGGACTATCTGCGCCAGTTGGACATTCAGGGCCCCGGCGATTTTTGCATAACTTACAACGGTGCGCTGGTGCTGCGCGCGGCCGACGGCGCCTGTATTCTGCAGGAAACCCTGGGTTTTGAGGACTATCTGCACTTCGAGCAGATGGCGCGCGAGCTCGGCGTTCACTACCAGGCGTTTGACTTTGACACCCTGTATACCCCGAACAAAGACATCGGCAAATACACCATACACGAGGCGGAAATGACCGGTATTCCGTTGAAATACCGCAGCGTGGAGGAGATGGATCGCCAGATGCGTTTCCCGAAAGTGATGATGATCGACGAGCCGGCGCTGCTGGACAACGCGATTGCGCGCATCCCGGCGGAAACGCGCGAGCGTTACACCATTCTGAAAAGCGCGCCTTACTACCTCGAAATCCTGCATAAGAACGTCGATAAGGGCGCCGGGGTGAGAATGCTGGCCGAGCACCTCGGCGTGGCGCGGGAAAACATCATGACGCTGGGGGATCAGGCCAACGATACGGCGATGATCGAGTATGCCGGCGTCGGCGTGGCGATGGGCAACGCCATTCCCGAGCTGAAAGCGGTGGCGCAGTTTGTCACCGGCGCCAATACCGAAGACGGCGTGGCGCGCGCCATCGAGAAGTTCGTGCTCAACGCCTGATCAAGTGGGGCGCTGCGGCGCCCCTTTATATTGCCGCCAACACCCCTTTGGCGATCTGCAGATCCTGAATCGCCAGCCCGGTAAGATCGGCGATGGTGATGTGCTGCGGCTCGCTTCGCAACCGCCCGCCCTGCGCCAAGACGGCGCCCATTTCGACGATTGGCGTTGAAATCAGCCTATTTTGCCGATAAGCCGTCGCGATCTCGCCATAGTCAGCGCACTGCGCCAGCG
The DNA here is from genome assembly GCF_030954545.1 of Serratia sp. MF1(2023). Lineage (NCBI taxonomy): Bacteria > Pseudomonadati > Pseudomonadota > Gammaproteobacteria > Enterobacterales > Yersiniaceae > Serratia > Serratia sp. MF1(2023). The sequence continues at coordinate 56,158 of NZ_JAVHUX010000031.1, forward strand.
CATCGACCAGCAGTGCGTCCGCGCGAGCCACCAGATCGGTCGCCAGCTCCTGCTTGCCGGGCGCGTCGGCACCCACGGCGGTGATGTGCGTGCCGGGCCGAATATCCGCCGCCTGTAAAATCGGTTCGCGGCTGGGCGTGGTAGTGACGATCAGCTGACAGTGCGCCGCCAGTTCCGCCGCATCCTGCGTAACCCGCACCCGAAAACCTTCGGCCTCGGCTTCGCGCCGATACGCCGCCAGCGCCTGATCGTTGCGGCCCCACACCCACACTTCGCGGCAATCGGTCACCGGTTTCAGACATTGCAGCTGCAGCCGGGCCTGCAGGCCGGTGCCGACCATGCCGATCGCCTGAATATGCGGCGGCGCGCACAGTTCGGCGGCGATGCGGCCGGCCAGTGCGGTGCGCAGCGCGGTCAGCCAGCCCTCATCCTGCAGCAGCGCCCGAGGTTCGCCGGTCTGGGCGGAGAACGCCACCACCAGCCCCTGATTGCTGGCCAAACCGCGTTCGGCGTTGCGATAGAAACCGGCGGAGACCTTGACCACGAACAGCTCTTCGCCTTCCAGCCAGGCGGATTTGATACAGCAATCGCCGGCGGCCTGTTCGAACAGGAAATGCTGCACCGGCGGCTGTTGCACCCGCCGTTGCGAGTAGGCGATAAAACCCTGCTTCAGCAGCGGGGTTATAGCCTCGGCGTCGAACGCGGCGAGGATTTGCTGCCGTTTAAGGATGTGCATCGGCGATGGCCTTGAGGTACTTCTCCAGCACGATGTTTTTACCGCACAGCACCACCGCCACTTTTTTTCCCTGGTATTCCGGCGCCAGCTTGATCGCCGCCGCCAGCGCCACGCCGGCCGCGCCTTCGATAATCCACCGATCGCTGGCGGCGATCCGGCGCATCGCGTGCTTGATCTCCGTCTCGCTGACCAGCACTTTGCGGTCGATCAGCTGTTGGCACAGCGGGAAGGTCACAGCGCCCGGCTCGACGCCGCCTGCGGTGCCGTCGGACAGGGTGTCTTGCTCTTCCACCGGGAAGATATGGCCCGCTTCCAGCGCGCTGTACATGCTGGTGGCGTTTTCCGGCCAGCAGGCGATAAGCTGCGTGTTCGGCGACAATTGCCGCAGAACGGTGCCGATACCGGCGATATAGCCACCGCCGCCGACTGCCACGAACACGGCGTCCAGACCGGTGAGCTGTTCAACCAGCTCCATGCCGCAGGTGCCCTGGCCGGCGATCACCTGCTCGTCGTTATACGGCGAGATATAGGTTTTTCCCTGTTCGCGGGCGGCCTGTTCCCCGGCCAGTTCGGCGTTCAGCGCATCGCCCGGCACCCGTTCCACGGTGCCGCCCAGCGCGCGGATGGTGTCTAGCTTGATGCTCGCCGCCGTCTCTGGCGCATAAACCGTGACGCCAACGCCCATCAGTTGCCCCGCCAAAGCGACCGCCTGGCCGTGGTTGCCGGTTGAGGCGGCGATCACGCCGCGCCGGCGTTGCTCGCTATCCAGTAACCTTAGCTTGTTGCTGGCGCCGCGAAATTTAAAGGAGCCGGTGTGCTGCAGATGGTCGCATTTCAGATACAGCTCGCAGCCCAGCTGCTGCGAAAGCAGCACGCTGCGCTCCAATGGCGTGACCCGTACCTGAGGGCGCAACTGTTGATGGGCAGAAACAATGGCATCGAAGAGGGGGGTCATACCGGCTCCAGAGTTTTTGCACTTAAAAATCCAGTTTGTACTTTTTTGTATTGATTGTAAACCCCGTCGCCCGGCCGCCGGGCAAAAGCGGGCACGGCGTAATGTGATCGCACTGGCGGCGAAAAATAATCATTAACGTATAGTTTAGCGGCACGATTTTTTATTTATTTGCGTTAAGGAAGTCGCAACCGCTCAATTATTTTAATAAGGGAACGACAATGAAAAAAATATTACTCGCCTCATTAACCTACGCCGCGCTGACACCGTTTGGTTTCGCCGCCAAAGATGTGACCACCCAACCGGAGGTCTATTTTCTGCAAGAGTCGCAATCGATAGACAGCCTGGCGTTATTGCCGCCGCCGCCCGCCGTTGACAGCATCGATTTTATGAATGACAAGGCGCAATATGATGCCGGGAAATTATTGCGTAATACCGAACGGGGCAAACAGGCTTATCACGACGCACACGTAACGGGGGATGGCGTCGCCGCCGCATTATCCGGCGCTTTCGGTACGGAAATCACCCGGGATAATACGCCGGAGCTGTTCAAACTGGTGATGAAAATGCGTGAAGACGCCGGCGATCTGGCTACCCGCAGCGCCAAAAATCACTATATGCGCATTCGGCCGTTCGCTTTTTACCATGAGCCCACTTGCCGACCGGATGAAGAGAGCACGCTATCGACGAACGGCTCTTATCCTTCCGGGCACACCGCCATCGGTTGGGCGACCGCGCTGGTGCTGGCGGAGATTAACCCTCCCAGACAGGGGACGATACTGCAGCGCGGCTATGAGATGGGCCAGAGCCGGGTGATTTGCGGTTATCACTGGCAAAGCGACGTGACCGCCGCGCGCTTGGTCGCCTCGGCCATCGTCGCCCGACTGCACGCGGAGCCCACCTTCGCCGCGCAGTTGCAAAGGGCCAAAACGGAATTCAACGCCCTGAAAAAATAACCTTGCTTCACGCGGCAGCGCGCCATATGAAACGCTGCCGCCGATCCGGTAAGATGGCGACTCAGTGCCGGCATGCGCAGGAGAACCGCCATGAGCCATCGGGAAAAACAGCTGACTTTCGACCCTCGCGGGCATCAGTTAACCAATATCAACGTCTGGACGCCGGACAGCCAATGGCTGGCTTATGACGTGCGCCCGCGCGGCGCCTCTTTCACCGGTCTGAGCATCGAGCGGGTCAACGTCGCCAGCGGCGCGGTGGAGGTGGTTTATCGCGCTCAGCACGGCGCCCACGTCGGCGTGGTCACGGTCAGCCCCGATGCGCCGGCGCGCTATGCCTTTATCCATGGCCCGGAGCACCCGGACAGCGCCTGGCAATATGATTTTCACCACCGCCGCGGGGTGATCGTCAGCGAACCGGATCGCGAGTTGGCCATCACCCTCGACGCGCTGGATATCACCGCCCCCTACACCCCCGGCGCGCTGCGCGGCGGCAGCCATGTGCACGTTTTCAGCCCGGACGGCAGCCGCCTCAGCTTTACCTATAACGATCACGTCATGCACGAGTGCGATCCGGCGCGCGATCTGCGCAACGTCGGGGTGGCCGTGCCGCTGCACGGGGTCAATCCGCCGAAACAGCATCCGCGCGAGTATGACGGCAGCCACTATTGCGTGCTGGTCAGCGAGACCGTGCCGCAGCCGCAGCCGGGCAGCGATCAGATCAATCGTGCTTACGAAGAAGGCTGGATTGGCCGCGAAGGTTACCGTAAGGCCGACGGCAGCCGGCAGCGCTGGGCGCTGGCGTTCATCGGCGATACGCTGTCCGCCGCTGGTGAAAAGCTGCCGGAGGTGTTTATCGTCGATCTGCCGGAGAACGATGCCGATTACGCCAGGGCGGGCGCTCTGCCGCTGCAGGGAACGGAAAGCGAGCTGCCGGCGCCGCCGCAGGGCGTCAGGCAGCGGCGGGTGACCTTTACCGGGGAGCGCCGTTTTCCGGGCGTGGCCGGCGCACCGCGCCACTGGCTGCGCAGCTCGCCGGACGGCAGCCAGATCGCGTTTTTGATGAAGGACGGCGGCGGCGTGGTGCAGCTGTGGACGGTGTCGCCGAACGGCGGGGAGCCGCGCCAGGTGAGCCACAGCGAGCATGATATCCAGTCTGCCTTCAGCTGGCACCCGCAGGGCGGGGCGATTGCCTTGGTGTGTGACAACAGCGTGATGCTGTGCGAGGTCGCCGGCGGCCGTCTGCAGCGTTTAACGCAGCGTAGCGTGCAGCCGCCGTCGGGGGACGCCGTGGTGTTTTCACCGGACGGCAAGAAAGTGGCGTTTATGCGCGAGATAGCGGGATTCAACCAGATCTTTGTGGTTGAGGTGTAAGGCGGGCCTGATGGCCCGCTGCGTGCGTGATTAGTGGGTGGCGGCGCTGTCGTTGCCTTCGCCGGGATTGCCGGTTGCCGCCAGATTCTGCTGCTCGCTGCGCAGGATGCGCGCTTTTGGCGAGTCTGCGGTGGCGTCGTTGCCGGAACGCAGATAGTCGTAAGGCAGCAGTACGGTGTCCATCACCGCAGAGAACGGCAGATCCAGCGCCACCAGCGGCATCATCGCCCAGCTGGTGTTGTCGTCCTTCAGCATGTCCACGCTGGCGCGGGTGCCGGGATAGTAACCCTGATTCGGGCCGGTATGGCTCATCACGCTGGAGCAACCGCTGGTCGCCAACAACATGCAGCCCGTCGCTATCGCTTTCATCGTCGTCATTAATCCATCCTGCAGGGTTGCTGTGCCCCTAAAATTAAGCTGAGTTATAACATCCTGTCGCTGCTTTAAAAGAAGCAAAATCCCGCTCTGTGGCGGCTCTCTCACTTTAGTGTAAGTGGTAAAAAAACTTTCGCCTAATCGGTACGAAGTTTTTTTGATCCTCGCCTGTTGAATTGATGAAATCAACCCCCATTTTATCATCAGAGCCGAATTGAGAATTCGCCGTAAGGGAATTCTGGCTTAATTAGCCTGTCCAGAGTGGAAGGCGTATTTATTTCAACCTCGCTGAAGTGCCTTAGGAGGCTGTTTTATGCGTAATTTTGATCTTTCCCCGCTATACCGTTCCGCCATTGGTTTCGATCGCCTGTTCAACGCGCTGGAAGCCGGCCAGAGTCAGGGCAACGGCGGTTATCCGCCTTATAATGTCGAGCTGGTGGACGAAAATCATTATCGCATCGCCATCGCGGTAGCCGGGTTTGCCGAGCAGGAGCTGGAGATCACCACGCAAGATAATCTGCTGATCGTGCGCGGGGCGCACAATAACGAACCGGCAGAAAAAACCTATTTATATCAGGGCATCGCCGAGCGTAATTTCGAGCGTAAATTCCAGCTGGCCGAACACATTCAAATTAAAGGTGCCAAACTGGAGAATGGCCTGTTGTATATCGACATGCAACGCATCGTGCCGGAAACATTAAAACCGCGCCGCATCGAAATTAAATAAATTTCCGTTTCGCCGGCAGGTACGCTGCCGGCAAATAATACCTAGCCTGCCGTCAGGGGGCTGAATAAACACATCTCGCTTAATGAAAGGAGTTGTTCCTATGCGTAATTACGATTTATCCCCGCTTCTGCGTCAGTGGATTGGTTTTGATAAATTGGCCAGCTCAATGGGCGGCCAGGAACCCCAGGGGTTCCCGCCGTATAACATCGAGAAAAGCGATGACAATCACTACCGCATTTCTCTGGCGCTGGCCGGTTTCCGGCAGAGCGAACTGAATATTGAAGTGGAAGGGCCGCGGCTGACCGTCAGCGGTAAACCCACTCCGCCGGAAAAACAGGTCGAATACCTGCATCAGGGCCTGGTGTGCAAAGAGTTCCAGTTGACCTTCACCCTGGCGGAGCATCTGCAGGTGTCGGAGGCCAAATTTGAAAACGGCCTGCTGCACATCGATCTGGTGCGTCAGGTGCCGGAAGTCTTGCAGCCGCAGCGCATCGCCATCGGGGCGACGCCGGAGCTGGAAGCCAAATAACCGACTGAAAAACGGTCATCATCATGCGGGGGAGATCCAGACGGGTCTCCCCCGCTGCGTTATGTGGCGCATGCCACAGTCCCCCCGTTTGTCCGATGTCATAATCCTTGTTAATTGTGTGTCTTTGGCCGCAAATTCCTTTTCAACTTTGGCAAGGATGTGACCTATGAGCGATATCGCCCTGACCGTCAGCATGTTGGCGCTGGCGGCCGTCATTGGGCTGTGGATGGGGAACTGGAAGCTGTACGGCGTTGGGCTGGGCATCGGCGGCGTGCTGTTCGGCGGCATCCTGGTCGGCCACTTCGCCCAGAGCGGGCAAATCAACCTGAACGGGGACATGCTGCACTTTATTCAGGAGTTTGGCCTGATCCTGTTCGTGTACACCATCGGCATTCAGGTCGGCCCCGGTTTCTTCTCTTCGCTGCGCGTCTCCGGGCTGCGCCTCAACGCCTTCGCGGTGCTGCTGGTGCTGACCGGCGGCGTCGTGGCGGCGGCGGTACACAAGCTGTTCGACGTGCCGCTGCCGATCATCCTCGGCGTGTTCTCCGGCGCGGTCACCAACACCCCGGCGCTGGGCGCCGGTCAGCAAATCCTGACCGATCTCGGTTCCGATCCGGCGTTGGTGGACGGCATGGGGATGGGTTACGCCATGGCCTATCCGTTCGGCATATGCGGCATCCTGCTGGTGATGTGGCTGATTCGGCTGTTTTTTCGCATCAACATCGAGCGCGAGGCGCAGGCGTTTGAAAGCAGCCTGGGCAATCAGCGTGAGCTGCTGCACGCCATCAACGTGGCGGTGCGCAACCCCAATCTGCAGGGCATGGCGATCAAGCAGGTGCCGCTGCTCAACGGTGAAGCGATCGTCTGTTCGCGCCTCAAACGCGGGGAGCTGCTGATGGTGCCGGCGCCGCACGAGCGGCTTGAGCTGGGCGACTACCTGCACCTGGTGGGCAAACGCGAAGATCTGGAGAACGCCCGACTGGTGATCGGCGAAGAGGTGGACGCCTCGCTGTCCACGCGCGGCACCGCGCTGCAGGTGGTGAGGGCGGTGGTGACCAACGAGCAGGTGCTGGGCAAGAAAATCCGCGATCTGAACCTGAAGCAAAAGTATGACGTGGTAATTTCACGCCTCAACCGCGCCGGCGTGGAGCTGGTGGCCGGCAGCAACGTGACGCTGCAATTCGGCGACATTCTGAACCTGGTCGGCCGGCCGGAGGCCATCGACGCGGTGACGGCAATCGTCGGCAACGCCCAACAAAAACTGCAGCAGGTGCAGATGCTGCCGGTGTTTATCGGCATCGGCCTTGGGGTGCTGCTCGGCTCCATTCCGCTGTTTGTGCCCGGCTTCCCGGCGGCATTGCGGCTGGGGCTGGCCGGCGGGCCGCTGGTGGCGGCGCTGATCCTGGGGCGCATCGGCAGCATCGGCAAGCTGTACTGGTTTATGCCGCCGAGCGCCAACCTGGCGCTGCGCGAACTGGGTATCGTGCTGTTTCTGGCGGTGGTCGGATTGAAGTCGGGTGGCAACTTCATCGATACCTTGCTGCACGGCGAGGGGCTGACGTGGGTCGGGTACGGCGCGTTGATCACCGCCATTCCGCTGCTGAGCGTCGGTATTCTGGCGCGCACGGTGGGCAAGATGAACTACCTGACGCTGTCCGGCATGCTGGCGGGATCGATGACCGATCCGCCGGCGCTGGCCTTCGCCAACGGTCTGCATCCTACCAGCGGCGCCGCCGCGCTGTCTTACGCCACCGTGTATCCGCTGGCGATGTTCCTGCGCATCATGTCACCGCAGCTGCTGGCGGTGCTGTTCTGGACGCTGTAACGCTGCCCGACTACAGCCGGTAAGGTATTAACACGCCGTTGTCAGTGCCAAAATCTTTGGGGTTGCGGGAGATGAGCGTCCGGAACCCCACCTGCGCGGTGGCCCAGACAATGGCGTCCGGCAGCTTCACATGCTGTGAGTGGCGCAGTTCTACGGCGCGTTCGGCAACTTCATCGGTAATAGGCAGCAGCAGGAATTGCCCTAAAAACTGGCGCGTTTTCAGCTCCAGCGCCGGCCCCTGTTTTTTGGCACCCACCATCACTTCCATCCAGGTGATGGCGCTAATAGCCGGGTTGATGTGGTATTCGGTCAGAACGTCTTTGGCTTGAGGAATGCCGTTGAGATAATCGATCAGGATATTGGTGTCGAATAACGCCCGTTGAGCCACCATTATTCCCACTCCTCGCGCTGACGATTTTCGTAGTCTACGCCATCGCCCATCGCCCCGGACCAGAGCCCGAAAGCATTGCTGGGATCTTCAACGTGGTTCTCCGTCAGATAACGGGAGACGGCCTGACGGATGATTTCGGCCCGGGGAACGTGGCGGATATTTTTCAGATTGTCGAGCTGCCGCAGGTCTTCTTCAGGTAAATCGATCACGATGCGAGTCATCGCTAGCCCTCCAAAAAAAAGATATACGATATATGCATCGTATATCTTTATCGGTCGACTTTCAATCAGCTGGCGTTAGCCTTCCTGATGCGCGCGTTCGATCTCTTCCGCCAGGATCGCCACGCCGCGCTCGATTTTCTCCGGATCGGGCACGTAGTTCATGCGCATGCACTGGTGGGTGTGCGGCCATTCGTGCTCCAGCCCCGGGAAGAAGTAGTGGCCCGGCACCATCAGCACGCCGCGCTTTTTCAGGCGCTGATACAGTACTTCGGTGGTGATCGGCAGATCTTTGAACCACAGCCAGAGGAAGATAGCCCCTTCCGGTTTGTGGATCAGGCAGCGCTCCGGCGACAGGTAGCGGCGGATAATCTCGATGGTGTGCTCGACGCGCTGTTTGTAGAACGGGCGAATCACCTCGTTCGACAGGCGCAGCAGATCGCCGCGCGCGATCATTTCCGTCGCCATCGCCGGCCCCATGCTGCCCGGCGACAGGCTGATGATGCCGTTCATGTTGGTCAGCGCGGTGATCACCTTCTCGTCGGCGATCACGATGCCGCAGCGCGAGCCCGGTAGGCCGAGCTTGGACAGGCTCATGCACAGGATGGTGTTCGGGTTCCACAGCGGCGTGGCGTCGCTGAAGATGATGCCGGGGAACGGCACGCCGTAGGCGTTGTCGATCACCAGCGGAATGTCGCGCTGCTGCGCCAGCAGGTCGAGCTTCATCAGCTCTTCGTCGGTGATCACGTTGCCGGTCGGGTTGGTCGGCCGCGAAACGCAGATCATGCCGATGTCGTCGCCGATGGTGAGGTGTTCGAAATCAACGTGATATTTGAACTGGCCGTCCGGCAGCAGCTCGATGTTCGGTTTGGCGGAGACGAACAGCCCTTCGTCCAGCCCGGCGTCGGCATAGCCGATGTATTCCGGCGCCAGCGGGAACAGCACGCGGCGGCGCGAACCGTCGGCGTAGCGGCCGGCGAACAGGTTGAACAAGTAGAAAAACGCGCTTTGGCTGCCGTTAGTCAGTGCAATATTCTGTGGCGAAATCTCCCAGCCGAGCTCGTCGCACAGCAGATTGGCCAGCGCTTTCAGCAGCGCGTCCTTGCCTTGCGGGCCGTCGTAGTTGCACAGCGCTTCGGTCAGTTTGCCCTGATCGAGCATCTCCTGGCACAGCTGTTTGAAGTAGGCTTCCATCTCTGGGATCTGCGCCGGGTTGCCGCCGCCGAGCATGATGGCACCGGGGGTGCGCAGGCCTTCGTTCAGGTCGTCCATCAAACGGGTAATGCCCGCATAACGGGTAAATTTTTCGCCGAAAAGTGAGAAAGTCATAGGTGCAGCAGTACTGTTTCTTAGCAGGTAATCCCCCACCATACCGCCAGACAAATCCCGCTGCAACGCGGCCGATAAATCGACCAATGGGCACAAACTTCGCCCATTGGCCGATTGGTAGCATATTACGCTGGATTATTGTGACCGTTCGCCGGCCCACACCACCATCACCTTATCGTCGCCGAGCCGGCGGCTGAAGGCGTAGTAGGCGGCGTGTGGCTGCGGGGTTTGCACGCCGCCGCCGATCGCCGGATGGCGAGCGCGGAACTGCCCCAACCGTTGCCAGTGGGCCAGCATCGGGGCTTTTTCCCCCAGCAGCTCACGCCAGTTCATGTCGGAGCGGGTGCCCTGCAGCGGATCGGAACCGGTGGGGCCGAGCGGGCGGCCGCTTTCATCGCCGTAGTAAATCTGCACCGCGCCCGGCGCCAGCAACAGCAGGTTCGCCGCCCGCTGTTGCAGCGGCAGCGAGCCTTTGGCGTCGCTGGCGAAGAACAGCCGGGTGTCGTGTGAAGAGAGGTAGCTCAGCACGTTGAAATCCTGCAGCCGCTCGGCCATCTGCCGGTAGGTGGCATCAATGTCGGCAAAGCAGCCCAATGCCTGCGCCGCCTGGTCCTGGAAGTCGAAGTTGATCATCGCGTCGAAGCCGTTTTGGTAATAGTCGCTTTTCATCACCCCGTGGCCCCAGGCCTCGCCGGTCATCCAAAACGGCGCGTCATCCAGCGCCTGCTGCGGATGATCCGCTTTCCACGCCGCCAATGCCGCCGTGGCGCGCTGCTTCAACAGCGCCAGCGTCGGTTTTTCCACGTGCTTGGCGGTATCGACGCGAAAACCGTCGATGCCGTAATCGCGCACCCACTGGCTGAGCCAGACGGTCAGGTAATCGCGGGTGGTGGCGCCGGGCATGTCGCGCGCGGCGGTGTCGGGTTTGTGGCGATAGAACAGCGGCAGGCCGCTGGCGCCGGGCGCTTCGGTTTTGATGTCCGGCAGGAAGGCCAGCGACATCGTCAGATCGTCATAGCCCGGTGAGTCATAGTCGCCGATGTCGGTGCGGATCCAGTTTTTCCCCCACCATTGGCGCCAGCCCGCCTTGTCGCTGAAGTTGATGTAGTCGTTGAAACTGTGCCAGTTTTGCCCTGGCCCGGGGCGCCAGTCGCCCCAGTTTTTCCCCAGGGTTTTCTCCACCTCCGCGCCTTGCAGATACAGCGAGCCGAAGTGAAACGTCTGCATATCCGCCAGCGTGGCGTAACCGACATGGTTCACCACCACGTCGAACAGAATGCGAATGCCGCGCCGATGCGCTTGTTCGACCAGCGTGCGCAGCTCCTGTTCGGTGCCCATGTTGGCGTCGAGGCGAGTCCAGTCGAGCGCGTAATAACCGTGATAGGCGTAATGCGGGAAATCGCCTTTGGTGCCGCCGCCGACCCAGCCGTGGATCTGCTCCAGCGGCGAGCTGATCCACAAGGCGTTGACGCCGAGCTGCTGCAGATAATCCAGTTTTTGCGTCAGGCCGGCCAGATCGCCGCCGTGAAAGGTGCCTATTTCCTGCAGGCCGTCGCTGCGGCGCCCGTAGCTGTGGTCATTGGCCGGATTGCCGTTCTCAAAGCGATCGGTCAGCACGAAGTAGACCGTGGCGTTATGCCAGCTGAACGCCGCCGGTTTCGCCGTGGTGGCGGACTCCAGCAGCAACAGGCCGCCGCTGGCGGCGGCGGGCTGCAGCGTGATTTTTCCTTGGTTCACCTGCGCCGTTTGGCCGGAATAGAAATCGCGCAGCGTTTCGCCTTCGGCGAAGGTGGAGGCGACGTCGACCGTGACCGGCTTGCCGTCCCAGCGCGGGCAGCTGCGGGCAACAACGGCGGCGCTTTCCGGCGCGCTGCGCAGGCTGAGCTGCAGCGTCGGCGTGCCGCTGCGGGTGTTGATGCGCACCTGATAGTCGCCGGCGCGGAACTGTCGCCAGCTGGCCGGCGGATGGGCGCCGCAGGGCTGCAGCGACAGCGTCTGGTTAAGCTTCACCGCCTCGGCCGGTTGCCAACAGTGGTTATCCTGATACAGGCGCAGCGGCAGCTGGCCTTTGGGCAGCGCGGCCTGGCTGGTAAACAGCCCGGCGGCAGTTTCGTCGAAGGCCGGGAAACCCGGCAGCGTCCAGCCGGCCAGCGCCGAAGGCGACAGCAGCATCAACAAGGGCAGGGGTAACAGTTTCATGGCTCTCCTTACGCGCGGCAGGAAGCGTTTTTCTCGCAGGGTAGCGCCCAGTGTGGCAAACGGCGGAAAAATAGCCTCCTCCCTGCGAGGGTTTTTCGGGGAGGAGAGAAAGGGCGGAGCGTTTTCGGATTGATTCGGCTTGGCTTTGCGCGCGCGCTGCGGCAGATTAAACGATGAACATCAAAGGAGGTTAGCGATGACGGACAAAAACTGGCGAGAAGAGATCGTTCAGGCAATTCAGGATGCCGAATTGCAGCACTTCGCCGAAGAACATCAGCTGCAGGCGCTGTTCGCGCCGCAGCAGGAAGAGCAACACGGCCGGTTATCCGCAGACCACCGGCCGCGCTGAGTTATTTCCGCAACAGCTGCGGGTTGACGCAGTTTTCTTTCACCGTGCCGGTCAACGCGGCGATCAAATTATCCACCGCGCAGGCGGCCATGCCGTAGCGCGTTTCATGGGTGGCGGAGCCGATGTGCGGCAACGCCACCACGTTCGGCATGCTGAGCAGCGGCGAGTTGGCCGGCAGCGGCTCTTTCTCGAACACGTCCAACCCGGCGGCGTGGATCACGCCGTTTTGCAGCGCTTCGATCAGCGCCTGCTCATCCACGACCGGCCCGCGGCCGGCGTTGATCAGAATGCCGCTTTTCTTCATCTTCGCCAGCTGGTCGCGGCCGATCATGTGGAAGGTTTGTTCGGTCAGCGGCAGCGTGATGCACACGAAATCCGATTCGGCCAGCAGGGTATCCAGATCGCAGCGGCGCGCGTTAAAGCGCTGCTCCGCCTCTTCGTGCGTGCGGCGGGCATTGTACAGCACCGGCATGCCGAAGCCGAAGTGCGCGCGCTGCGCCAGCGCCAGGCCGATGCGCCCCATGCCGAGGATGCCGATGGTTTTATGGTGCACGTCGACGCCGAACCAGTCCGGCCCGATGCTGCCGCGCCATTCGCCGGCCTTCACCCGCTCTGCCACTTCCACCACCCGGCGCGCGGTCGCCAGCACCAGGCTCATGATGGTGTCGGCGACGGTTTCGGTCAGCACCGTCGGGGTGTGCATCAGCAGCACGTTATGGGCGTTGAGCGCCTCGACGTCGAAGTTGTCGTAGCCGACGGAAACGGTCGAGGCCGCGCGCAGTTTGGGCGCCTGCTTCAGGAAGGCTTCGTCAATTTTACCGCCGGAACCGATGATCCCTTCGGCCTGCTGCAGCGCCTGGCGCAGTTCGTCGCGGTTCTCCGGCTGCAGGCCGTTGAAGGCGTGCACGGTGAAGTGCTGTTCCAGACGTTCACGCAGATCGGCGGGCAGGCTTTTGTACAATACGATAGAAGGCTTCATCACGAACTCCAGCTGGGCCAAAGGGGGCATGGCGCCCCCCGGTTGGGTTAACAGATAAAAAGTATAATCGGATCAAGCCAATTGCGGCTGGATCTCGTTGCGGGCGGGTTTGACGATCAGCGTCAACACCACCGCCACCACCAGTGCGATGGCCATAAACATGTAAGAGGCCGCCGGGCTGCCGGTGGCGCCATTCAGATAGCCGACGAACCACGAACCGAAGAACGACCCCAGCGCGCCCATGCTGTTGATCAGCGCCATGGCGCCCCCGGCGACGTTTTTCGGCAGCATTTCCGGAATGATGGCGAAGAACGGCCCGTAGGGGGCGTACATCGCGGCGCCGGCGACCACCAGCAGGCCGTAGGAGATCCAGAAGTGGTTGGCGCCGACGGCGTAAGAGCCGAAGAACGCCAGCGCGCCGATCAGCAGCAGCGGCCAGACGAACAGCTTGCGGTTTTGCATTTTGTCCGACGCCCAGGAGACCACGATCATGGCGATGGTCGCCGCCAGGTAAGGCACCGCCGACAGCCAGCCGGCTTCCACCATGCCCATCTGCATGCCGCTGCGCAGGATGGAAGGCAGCCACAGCACGAAGCCGTACACGCCGATGCTCCAGGCGAAGTACTGCACGCACAGCAGGATCACGTTGCGCGAACGGAAGGCTTCGCCGTAGTTGCGCACGGCCTTGATGCCTTTTTGCTCTTCGTCCAGCTGCTGTTGCAGCGCCTGTTTCTCATCGGCACTCAACCAGCCGGCCTGCGCCGGTTTGTCTTTCGCCAGCACCCACCAGCAGAACGCCCAGATAACCGCCGGAATGCCCTCGATGATGAACATTTCACGCCAGCCGAAGGCGTGGATCAGGTAGCCGGACACCACCGACATCCACAGCACCGTCACCGGGTTGCCGAGGATCAGGAAGGTATTGGCGCGTGACCGCTCCGATTTGGTGAACCAGTTGCTGATGTAGATCAGCATCGCCGGCATCACCGCCGCTTCCACCACGCCGAGGATAAAGCGGATGGCGGCCAGCATCGGAATATTGCTCACCACGCCGGTCAGCGAGGCGCAGCCGCCCCACAGGATCAGGCACCAGAAGATCAGTTTTTTGACGCTGCGGCGTTCGGCGTAGATGGCGCCGGGAATTTGGAAGAAGAAATAACCGAGGAAAAACAGCGCGCCCAGCAGCGAGGACATGCCTTTGGTGATGCCGAGATCTTCATTGATGCCGGCGGCAGAGGCGAAGCTGAAGTTGGCGCGATCGAGATAGGCCAGGCTGTAGGTGATAAACACGATGGGCATGATGTACCACCAGCGTTTGGCCGCGACAGTCGCTTTGTTCATGTTCAGTATCCTTCAGTGGTGTTGCGTCCCCTTCGCCCGGCACGCTGGGCATGCAAGAGGAAGGGGCAGATGCTCTCCCGACGCGTCCCGGTTGTAGGGCCAGAGGCTGACGTCATGCGGAGAAGTCGTTTTTTTTATTGTTATTCGGCCAGCGCCGCGCGGGTCGGCAGGCCCTCGCTGTCGCCGATGGCCTGGATCGCCAGCGAACCGATTTTGTTGCCGCGCTGCACCGCCTGTATCAGCGTTTTGCCTTCCAGCAGGGCGCTGAGGGTGCCGACGGCAAAGCCGTCACCGGCGCCGACGGTATCCACCACGTTGTCGACCTTGACCGCGGCCACCGCCGCCTTGTCGCCGGCGGCGGTTTTAAACCAGGCGCCGTCCGGGCCGGTTTTGATGATCACCGCCTGCACGCCGCGTTCCAGATAGAAATCGGCGATGCCTTCCGGCGTCGATTGGCCGGTGAGGATCTGCCCCTCTTTCAGCCCCGGCAGCACCCAGTCGGCGGCGAACGCCAGCTGGTTCAGCTGCTCGATCATCACCTCGCGGCTGGGCCACAGCACCGGGCGCAGATTGGGATCGAACGAAATGGTTTTGCCCATGGCGCGCATCTCGCGCGCCGCATGGTGGCACAGCGCCAGCGATTCGCTGGATAGCGCCGCCGCCACGCCGCTCAGGTGCAGGTGGCGCGCAGAACCGAAATACTCAGGGTTGAAATCGGTGACCGACAGGTGGCTGGCCGCCGAGCCTTTGCGGAAGTATTCCACGCTGGGATCGGTACCATCGGCGGTTTTGGATTTCACCTGAAAGCCGGTGGGATAGTGGCCGTCGACCGTCACCTGCCGGTAGTTGATGCCTTCTTTTTTCAGCTGCTGCAGGGTGAAGCGGCCGAACGAATCGTTGCCGACGCGGCTGACCCAGCCGACATTCATGCCCAGGCGCGCCAGGCCGATCGCCACGTTCAGCTCGGCGCCGGCGATGCGTTTGGTGAAGGTTTCCACCTCCGCCAAATCGCCGGTTTGCGCCGCCACGAACATCGCCATGGCTTCGCCCAGCGTGACCACATCCAGGGGCGCCTGCTGCGCCGTCGTTGCCGTTAACGTTGTCATCATGGGGTTACTCCGCACGCAAAATATTGACGTAATGGCGGGTGACGGCTTCCAGATCATCGCCCTGCAACGGGAATTCGATGCCGCGCGGCGCATCGTGCGGCAGGCGGGCCAGCAGATCGCGCCAGCTGCCGTCGGTATCGTCCAGCGCGACGGCGCGCCAGCCGCGCGGGCCTTGGGTGGCGGCTTTGACGTGCACGTAACCGACGTGGCGGGCCAGGCGTTCGGCGGCGGCGAAAGCGTCTTGCCCCACCCATAGCCAGTTGGCCATATCGAAGGTCATGCTGACCGGCAGGTGGCTATCTTCCGCGGCGTGGAAAAAGGCGTTCAGCATCGACAAAATGCCGCAGTCCGGCGTCTGATCGTTTTCGACCACCAGTTTGACCGGGTGCTGCTCCAGCGCCACTTTCAGCTCGGTAAAATCAAAACCGGGGCGGAAATGGCCAAGGGACAGCTTCAGCTGGCGCGCGTTCAGCGCCTGCGCTTCCGCCAGCAGCGCCGCCAGGTTGGGGTTCAGCGTATGTTGCGGGGTGAACAGCGCCTCAGGAGCGGAGTAGACGGCGAACAACTGTTGGCGATCGATTTCTTGCGCCAGGGCCGGCAGGCTGTCCAATTCGCCGGCGGCGAACAGTTCGCGGCGGATCTCCACCCCGTCGGCGCCCGCGCCGGCGATGATGGGCAACAGCGCGCGCTGGCCGCCGTATTGTTTGACGGTATCGGTGCCGTAGGCGCCGGTGACCACGATGATTTCTGTTTTCATTTTGACTCCTGAGGCGGCATTGTCGCCGCCGCTGCTGTTACCGGTACGTTAAATGGAACCGGTTCCAGCGAAAAGCGACAGAGTGTAAAAATATGATCGCAATCACGAAGCTGAGCAAAAAACAGCCGATGAGGGCGGGGCGGGCAACGGCCCCGGAGAAGGCGGGTTAGCGGGTGGTGGAGCCGCGGACGATCAGCTCGCCGGAGAACATCTGCTCGCCGCTGGGGGCTGCCAGGCCCTGAATGCGCTGCACCAGCCGCTCCAGCGCCGCGTGCCCCATTTGGTAGGTGGGCTGTTTCAGCGTGGTGATGCCGACGCCCGCCAGCTCCGCCCACTCCAGCTCGTCGAAGCCCAGCAGGCCGATGTCGTTGCCCCACTGGATGCCGAGCCGGCGCATGGCGCGCGCCACCTGCAGCGTCAGGGCGCCGTTGGCGGAGATCACCGCCTTGCGCATGCCGCGATGGCGGTCGCTGAAATCGCTCAGCACCTGCTCCAGCTTCTGCCGATCGTTGAGCGGCGTTTCGGCCTGCTCCGCCGACAGCGTGGGGTGCTGCGCCATGGTATGTCTGAAAGCGTGCAGGCGCTCGAGACGGGTATTGACCGTACCGAGCGGCTCGCTGAGGAACAAAATCGCTTCGAAACCTTGTTGCAGCAGGTGTTCGGTGGCGACGGTGGCGGCTTCGCGGTTGTTCAGGCCCACCACGTCGCAGGCGAAATCGGGGATTTTGCGGTCGATCAGCACCATCGGCAGCATCGACTGCTGCAGCGTGGATAACGCTTCCTCGCGCATGCCGACCGCGTTGACCACGATGCCCTCCACCCGGTAACTGCTGAGCAGCTGCAGGTAGTGCTGTTCCTGATTGACTTCGTTGTTGGTGTTACACACCAGCAGGGTAAAGCCGTGCTGGCGGCAGGCGGCCTCGATGCCGCGCATCACGTCCACCGAATAGGGGTTGGTGATATCGGCGAGGATCAGGCCGATCAGGCGGGTCTGGCCGCCCTTCAGGCTGCGCGCCATCTGGCTTGGCCGGTAGTCGAGCTGCTGGATCGCCTGTTCGATGCGCTGTTTGAGATCGTCGGAAAGCAGGTGCTGTTCACCATTCAGATAGCGCGACACGCTGGTCTTGCCGGTTTTGGCGATGTTGGCCACATCGCTGATGGTGGCGCGTCCTGAGGCGCGCGTTGCCTTGCCTGTGCTCACAGCCGATCCCTCCTGCGGTTAATTGCCAAGGAGACTACCATACCCGATGTGCGGGCGGGAGTGTTGAAGGGTAAGGCGAAAATCGCAGGGAGGCGGCGGGGCGCCGGTGGCGCCCCGCACGGGATTACTGCAGCGGGCTGAGGGTGATCTCGACGCGGCGGTTTTGCGCCTTGCCTTCCGCGGTACTGTTGGAGGTGATCGGGTTGTCTGGACCGGCACCGGTGGTGCGGATACGGTTCGCCGCCACGCCCTGGGTGATCAGTGCGCTGGCTACGCCGTCGGCGCGCTGCTGCGACAGGTTCATGTTGAGCGAGCGGGAGCCGGTGCTGTCGGTGTAGCCGACAACGTTGACCGCGGTTTTCGGATACTCTTTCAGCACCATGGCGACGCCGGTCAGGGTGTTGGCGCCCGCCGGTTTCAGCGTGGCGCTGCTGCTGTCGAAGGTCACGTTGTTCGGCATGTTCAGCACGATGTTGTCGCCCTGGCGGGTGACGCTGACGCCGGTGCTTTTCATCTTGTCGCGCAGTTTGGCTTCCTGCACGTCCATGTAATAGCCTGCGCCGCCGCCGAGGGCTGCACCGGCCGCTGCGCCGATCAGCGCGCCCTTGCCGCGATCTTTCTTGGAAGAGGACAGCACGCCGACACCGGCGCCCAGTGCGGCGCCGAGGCCCGCGCCGATGCCGGATTTACCGGCTTCGGATTCACCGGTGTAAGGGTTGGTGGTACAGGCCGACAGCGCGAGCGTGAGGCTCACGGCGCCGGCAATAATTGCAATGCGTTTTTTCATGTTCTTGTCCTTAATGGCATCAGAATCTGTACGCGCCGGCCCAAAGCGGGGACGCAAAAAAGTGGGTGACGCAGGGAACCCGCGTCGCCGCGCTACCTATGACGCGCGGTTTCGCCGGCAGTTCCGGAGAAAAACGTGACAAATGATGAGCGCGGGTAAGTGCTGGGGGAGTTATGCGGTAAAACGCCGGGCGGCGCTATGCAGCGGATTCTTAATTGTGCGCATCCGGAGTGCGGATGCGCCTTTTTTAAGCATAACAGGTTGAATTTTCGACTGCCGGCCAGTTCATGATCAGCGTATAGGCCTGGGTTTCATCATTGAACAGGCGCTGCGTCACCTGAAAACCGTGCCTGTGGTAGAACGCGCAGGCGCGCAGGTTCTGCTGGTACACCTCCAGGCTGAGCCGGCGGTAGCGCTGCTGCACGTGCGTCATCAGCGCCTGGGCGACGCCGCGGCCGTGAAACGCCCGCTCGACAAACAGCGCGCCGATGAACTGCTCGTCCAGCACGCTGATAAAGCCGACGATCTCGTCGTCATGCCAGCAGGCCCAGCTTTGCGCGCGCGGCAGGTAGTTTTCACGCACCAGCGCGGCGCTCTCACGCCAGTATTTTTCCGCCACGAACGGATGAGCGGCGATGGTGCTGGGCAGCCATAGCGCCATCAGCCGGTCGATATCCTCCGGGCCACAGGGGCGGATCACCGTGGCTTTGGGTAGCACATGCATCCCGTGAGATGATCGTTCACCAGCCCGCTGGCCTGCATGAAGGCGTAACAAACGGTGGAGCCGATAAACTTGAAGCCGCGTTTTTTCAACGCCTTGGACATGGCGTCGGACTGCTCGGTTTTGGCCGGCACCTGGTTCAGCGCCTGCCAGCGGTTGAGCTGCGGCCGGCCGCCGACGAAGTCCCAAATGAAGGTAACGAAATTCTCGCCGGCCGCCTCCATCGCCAGATAGGCTTTGGCGTTGGTGATGATGGCTTCTATCTTGCCGCGGTGGCGGATGATGCCGCTGTCCTGCAGCAGGTTTTCCACGTCCTGTTCGGTCATGGCGGCGACCCGCTGCGGATCGAAACCGTGGAAAGCGCGGCGGTAGTTCTCGCGCTTTTTCAGGACGGTGATCCAGGAAAGGCCGGCCTGCTGTCCCTCGAGGCACAGCATTTCAAACAGCTCGCGCGCGTCGGTGGTGGGCGCGCCCCATTCCTGGTCGTGATACTCGAGATACAACGGATCGGCCGTCACCCAACCGCAACGTTCGTCTGCCATCCTGACTGTCCTTATGCTGTATTTATGAACAGTAATCATCGCTCGAAGCGCCGAACTTGGCAAGCCTCTGATTGTTTTGTCATCAGCCCGCTTGACGTGACGAAAAAGCCGACAATAGTTACTACATGGCCGGTGGAAAACCGGCCAACGATAAAAACGACATTGCCTTCATTTGCAGGCTCTCAGGAGTCGATTCATGCCTCTAAAAATAACGTGCATGCCCCGCCCGGCGGCGCTTGCAGTGGCGTTGCTTTGCAGTGTGACCCTTCCGGCTCAGGCGTACGATCAACTCTACGTCTTTGGCGATAGCCTGAGCGATACCGGCAACAACGGCCGGTTCACCTATGACGGTAACCAGCACCTGCTGTACGACGAAGCGTTGGCGCAACGCATCGGGGCGGCGCTGGTGGCTTCGGACAACGGCGGTGAGAACTACGCCGCCGGCGGCGCCGTGGCGGTGCCGGGCCTGAACCCGGCCGACAACACCCAGGATCAGGTGCAGCGCTATCTGAACCGGGCCAACGGCCAGGCCGACGGCGACGGTTTGTACGTTCATTGGATCGGCGGCAACGATCTGGCGGCGGCGGCATTAAATGCCGCTACCGCGCCCGGCGTGGCCTATAACAGCGCCGCCGCGGCAGCCGCGCAGGTGCATTCGCTGCTGAACGCCGGCGCCGGCACGGTGATCGTGCCGACGGTGCCGAACATCGGCTCCACGCCGCAGCTGATGGAATTGATCATTCAACAGGCGCTGTCGCCGGTGCAGGGGGCGGCGATCCAGGCGGCCTATGCCACGCTTAATTCGGTGGCGACGCCAGACAACGCTTCACGCACGCAGGCGATCCACGCGGCGTTGGCCGCCGCGGCGAAGCAGGGCAGCGCCATTCCTCAGGTGCAGCAGGCGATCGCCACGCAGCTTATCGCGGCGTATGACAGCCTGAGCGCGCAGGCCGCCCAACTGACCGATTTCTATAATCAAAGTGAAGACCGTTTGCTGGCGCAGGGCGGCGGCAATATCGTGCGGGTGGACGTCAACAAGCTGTTCGCCGAAGCGATCGCCAATCCGGCGCAGTTCGGCTTCGCCAACACCGCCGGCATGGCTTGCCCGCCGGGCGTTTCCTCGGCGGTCTGCAGCTCCGATATGCCCGGCTTCGACGCCGGTCAGTCCTATCTGTTCTCCGACCATTTCCACCCGAGCCCGCAGGCGCACCTGCTGATTGCGGATTATATCCAGGCGGTGTTGGATGGCCCGGCGCAGGTGGTGGCGCTGAATCAGGCGACTGCGGCGATGGCGCGCGACAGCCGCGCCACGCTCGACAGCCGCTTCCAGCAGCTGCGCCACGGCGAAAACCCGCAGGGTTCGCTGGGCGTGTTCGGCGGTTACGCCGGCCAGCACTATGACTATGCCGATAACCGGGCGGCGGGGGACGGCAACGCCACCACCCACAACCTGACCGTCGGGGTGGACTATCAGCTGACCGACGGCTGGCTGATCGGCGCGTTGATCGCCGGTTCCAACGACGATCAACATCCTTCCAGCCGCTTTGATTACAAGGCGCGCGGGCTGCTGCTGTCGGCTTTCAGTTCACTGGCGATATTCGAGCAGGGCTGGGTCAACGCCGATTTGCACTATACGACGATGGATTATGACGACATCCGCCGCAGCCTGCGGCTGGGGCCGCTGACGCGCACCGAAACCGGTTCGACCACCGGCAGGCAGTGGGGCGCGCGCGTGACCGCCGGCTATGACTTCCCGATCGCTTCTTACCTGACCACCGGGCCGGTGGCGCAGTTCGCCTGGGATTACAGCCGCGTTTCCGGCTACAGCGAAGATGGCGATGACAGCACCGCCATGCGCTTCAACGATCAAACCTACCACTCGCAGATCGGCGCGTTGGGCTGGCGGCTGGATACGCAATTCGGCGTGTTTAACCCTTATGCGGAAGTGAGTTATCAGCACCAGTTCGGCGACGACGTCTACCGCGCCGGCGGCGGCCTGAAATCGACGCAAACCTCGTTCACCCGCGACAGTGCGGGCCAGGACAAAAACTGGGTGGATGTCACGTTGGGGGCCAACATGCCGTTGACGGACAGGGTATCGGCCTTCGCCACCGTCTCGCAAACCGGCGGGCTGAGCAGCGGCGAGCAGTTTATGTATAACGTCGGCGTCAGCGCGCGTTTTTGAATTGGCCATCGGCGCGTTCAAGGGCGCAGGATCAGGATAAGCCATAAGGTCTGATAAGGGATTTATGCGAAAGGCGGCTTGGGGGGAATTATGCGGGCCGCAGTGACGTTGGCGGAAATACAAAAAAAAACTGATCCTATGAAAGGATCAGGTAGCCACTTGGCCAACACCAGGGAAAATTTTATTTATTATTGTATAACCAAAGATTAACTGTCAATTTGTTTCTGTGGCCCGTTAGCGCCGTATTTCATCCATGGCCATTCCTTCCATACCCAACGCGTCGGCACGCCGCGTGATATCGCCTTATTTTTCACGATATAAGAAATAATCTGGCACTTGATCACATTATCTCTCGATGAAGGGAGTTTTTTAGTTGATAAAATTAACAAGAATAACATTGGTGCAACTTTATCTCGTGGGAAATATAAGGATATATGCACGTAAATCAGCTTAAATTTGGTCGATGAAGAGGGAAGTAGCGTTCAGCCAATTGACTATTTAAACGGCGGTGAGTGATATTTTTGTTAAGTGGCTCTAATGTGTATGCCGGGTATGTCTTTCTGAACGGCAAGGTAACCGGCCGGCGTGTTGTCCTTCCCGCTGGGCCCGCCGCGGGAAAATCCAGCGCTTCTCGTCCCGATTCGCACTTGTTGCCGGATTCTGGCTGTATATCTTACGGTCAAAGGGTATACTGGCGCATTCCATCTAAATCCACTTGTATCGCGTGCGAATTCAACATGCAAAAGTTTGATACCAAGACCTTCCAGGGCCTGATCCTGACACTGCAGGATTATTGGGCGCGCCAGGGCTGCACCATCGTTCAACCATTGGACATGGAAGTCGGCGCGGGAACCTCACACCCGATGACGTGCCTGCGCGCACTGGGGCCGGAGCCGATGGCCGCCGCCTATGTGCAGCCATCCCGCCGCCCGACCGACGGCCGCTACGGTGAAAACCCGAACCGTCTGCAGCACTACTACCAGTTCCAGGTGGTGATTAAGCCATCGCCGGACAACATTCAGGAACTCTACCTGGGCTCGCTGAAAGAGCTGGGTCTGGATCCGACCATCCACGACATTCGCTTCGTGGAAGACAACTGGGAAAACCCGACGCTCGGCGCCTGGGGCCTGGGTTGGGAAGTGTGGCTGAACGGCATGGAAGTGACGCAGTTCACCTACTTCCAGCAGGTCGGCGGCCTGGAGTGCAAGCCGGTGACCGGCGAGATCACTTACGGCCTGGAGCGCCTGGCGATGTACATCCAGGGCGTGGACAGCGTATATGATCTGGTGTGGAGCAACGGCCCGCTGGGCGTCACCACCTACGGCGACGTGTTCCACCAGAACGAAGTGGAGCAGTCCACCTACAACTTCGAATACGCCGATGTCGACTTCCTGTTCTCCTGCTTCGAGCAGTACGAGAAAGAAGCCCAATCGCTGCTGGCGCTGGAAAAACCGCTGCCGCTGCCGGCCTACGAACGCATCCTGAAGGCGGGCCATACCTTCAACCTGCTGGACGCGCGCAAGGCGATTTCGGTGACCGAGCGTCAACGCTACATTCTGCGCATCCGCACGCTGACCAAAGCCGTTGCCGAAGCCTACTACGCTTCCCGCGAAGCGCTGGGCTTCCCGATGTGCAACAAGAAGAACGAGAACTAAGAGGCAGCCATGACTCAACAGACTTTCCTGGTGGAAATCGGCACGGAAGAGCTGCCGCCGAAGGCTCTTCGTTCCCTGGCGGAATCTTTCGCCGCCAACTTCACCGCCGAGCTGGACAACGCCGGCCTGGAACACGGTGACGTGAGCTGGTTCGCCGCACCGCGCCGCCTGGCGCTGAAAGTGGCCAACCTGAGCGCGGCGCAGGCCGATCGCGAAATTGAAAAACGCGGCCCGGCGATCGCCCAGGCGTTCGACGCCGAAGGCAAACCGAGCAAAGCGGCCGAAGGCTGGGCGCGCGGCTGCGGCATCACCGTCGATCAGGCTGAACGCCTGGTGACCGACAAGGGCGAGTGGTTGATGTACCGCGCCCACGTCAAAGGCCAGTCGGCGCAGGCGCTGCTGGCCGGCATGGTCAGCACCGCGCTGGCTAAACTGCCGATTCCGAAACTGATGCGTTGGGGCGACTCCGACGTGCAGTTCGTGCGTCCGGTGCACACCGTCACGATGCTGCTGGGCGCCGATCTGATCCCGGGCACCGTGCTGGGCATCGACTCTGCGCGCACCGTGCGCGGCCACCGCTTCATGGGCGAAGCCGAGTTCACCCTCGGCAACGCCGACCAATACCCGCAGATCCTGCTGGAGCGCGGCAAAGTGGTCGCCGATTATGAAGCGCGTAAAGCCCTCATCAAGCGCGACGCCGAGCTGGCGGCGCAGAAGATTGGCGGCAAGGCCGATCTGAGCGACAGCCTGCTGGAAGAAGTGGCCTCGCTGGTGGAATGGCCGGTGGTGCTGACCGCCAAATTCGAAGAGAAATTCCTGGCGGTGCCGGCGGAAGCGCTGGTGTACACCATGAAGGGCGACCAGAAGTATTTCCCGGTGTACGACGCCGCGGGCAAACTGCTGCCGAACTTTATCTTCGTGGCCAACATCGAGTCGAAAGACCCGCAGCAGATCATCTCCGGTAACGAGAAAGTGGTGCGTCCGCGTCTGGCCGACGCCGAGTTCTTCTTCAACACCGACCGCAAGAAACGCCTGGAAGACAACCTGCCGCGCCTGGAAACCGTGCTGTTCCAACAGCAGCTGGGCACCCTGCGCGACAAGACCGACCGCATTCAGGCGCTGGCGGGCTGGGTTGCCGGCCAGATCGGCGCCGACGTCAACCACGCCACCCGCGCGGGCCTGCTGTCGAAGTGCGACCTGATGACCAACATGGTGTTCGAATTCACCGACACCCAGGGCGTGATGGGCATGCACTACGCGCGCCACGACGGTGAGGCGGAAGACGTCGCCGTTGCGCTGAACGAGCAGTATCAGCCGCGCTACGCCGGCGATGCGCTGCCGCAGTCGCTGGTGGCCTGTTCCCTGGCGATCGCCGACAAGATGGACACCCTGGCCGGCATCTTCGGCATCGGGCAGCATCCGAAAGGCGATAAAGACCCGTTCGCGCTGCGCCGCGCCGCGCTGGGCGTATTGCGCATCATCGTCGAGAAAAACCTGCCGCTGGATCTGCAGACCCTGACCGAAGAGGCCGTGCGCCTGTACGGCAGCAAGCTGACCAACGCCAAGGTGGTCGACGAGGTGGTGGAATTCATGCTGGGCCGCTTCCGCGCCTGGTATCAGGAAGAAGGCCACGCTGTCGATACCATTCAGGCGGTGCTGGCGCGCCGTCCGACCAAGCCGGCCGACTTCGACGCGCGCGTCAAGGCGGTCTCCCACTTCCGTACGCTGGAAGCGGCGGCGGCGCTGGCTGCGGCCAACAAACGCGTCTCCAACATTCTGGCCAAGTCTACCGAAACGCTGAACGACAGCGTGCGCGCCTCGGTGCTGAAGGATGCAGCGGAGATCCAGCTGGCGACTCACCTGGTGGTGCTGCGCGACAAGCTGCAGCCGTACTTCGCGGCGGGCAACTACCAGGAAGCGCTGGTGGAGCTGGCTGCGCTGCGCGAGCCGGTGGATGCGTTCTTCGACAACGTGATGGTCATGGCGGACGATGCGGAAGTGCGCGTGAACCGTCTGACGCTGTTGAGCAAGCTGCGCGAACTGTTCCTGCAGGTGGCGGATATCTCCGTGCTGCAGTAAGTGGCCTCTCTGCTGTGACAAGGCGCCTGCGGGCGCCTTTTTTTATTTCCGTTTCCTGGGGGCGAAGGCAAGGTCGCCTGGCGACTTGAGGGGCGACTTGAGGGGCGACTTGGGGGGCGACTTGGGGGGCGACTTGGGGAAATTGAAGCGTCCGGTCGCCGACGGCAATGAACCTCAGTGCGTTTTGCGCACGATTTTCAACCGCATCCGGCCGGGGCAATGCTCATCGCAAGCGGAATCGCGTATCGGAATGCCGCCAGTTGATCTATTCTTATAGGCGCACGGAGTGCGGTAAAAGGGGCGGAGTCCAATGAAAAAGCAGGTTTATAACAGGAGTTATGTCACATGGCGGTAGGGATCCAGAGCAGAGGTTTCGCGCGTTGGTTGGCACCGGTATTGGCATTGTTGGTGGTCATGCAATTGACCGCCTGCGGCGATAAAGAGCCGGAACAGCGCAAAGCATTTATCGATTACTTACAGAATACCGTGATGCGCAGCGGGGCGAACATCCCCACGCTGAGCGAAGACCAGAAGCAGAAGTTCGGCAACTATGCCGGCGATTACGCGATTTTGGTCGGCTTTTCGCAGCAGCTGTCCAAGTCGGTCGGCGCCAGCCTGACGCCGGCGCTCGATCAGATTAACCAGATCCGCACCGCGCAGGACTACCTGAACAAACGCGACGCGCTGCAGCAATCGGTCGGCGCGTTGAACCTGCTGGGCCAGCAGATCCAGTCCGCTAAATCGCAGGCGGATACCGCCCGCGCGGCGCTGAAGCAGCCCGACGATCTGAAGGCGGTGTACAACCAGGCCTATGACAAGATCGTTACCGCACCGGCCAACGCCTTGATGCCGGCGATCCCGACCACCGCCGGCTTCGTGCAGGATCTGGTGCAGGTTGGCGATTTCCTGCAGAGCCAGGGCAATCAGGTCAGTTTCAACAACAACGGCGTGCAGTTCCGCACCGCGCAGCAGGTGGCGCAGTACAACACCATGATGTCGAATCTGGTGGCCAAGCAGCAGAACCTGCTGAATGCGCAGAAAGTCGTTCAAAGCGTGACGCAATAACGCGCCGCATGCACGACATACGGGCCGGCATTGCCGGCCCGTTTTATTTCCCCTCAGCGTTTCCAATAGCTTGCTGGTTTATTGCGCAGGCTTCTGTACTACACTTCAATTAATCCATTCATTCGGCAATGTAGTTTTCTTTCATTCATCACTTCGCTAGTTCCCGGCGGGATGAATGCTCACAGGGATGATCAAACAGAGCGTCGCGATCGGCGCCGCAGTTGAAAATAAATTGTGATGTTTATCACAATTTAAAAACAAACCATCAATTTAAAAATGTGATCAACATCACTTTACTGTGGGTTTTCAGGCGATTTTTTTCTCACTGTGCTTTTTTTACACGCCATAAGTGTGATCTTTATCACTAGAAAGGGTGGTTTGTTTGGGTGTTGTATGTGATTTGTGTCACAAAAAATCCGTGAAGTTCGCGTGACAAAAACAGCGTGATAGAGTCCGTTTCGCATACAGCGGCAACACGGCTGGATCGTCACAACAATAATCACGCGCTCTATTGTCAGCGCGTAACAATAGGGGTGTGTTTTATGTTTTCACCAGACATCAAGGTTAAAGTACAAAACTTTGGCCGCTTCCTGAGCAACATGGTGATGCCCAACATCGGCGCCTTTATCGCCTGGGGGATCATCACCGCGCTATTCATTCCAACCGGCTGGCTGCCGAATGAAACCTTAGCCAAGCTGGTCGGCCCGATGATCACCTACCTGCTGCCATTGCTGATCGGTTATACCGGCGGGCGGCTGGTGGGCGGCGAGCGCGGCGGTGTGGTCGGCGCTATCACCACCATGGGCGTCATCGTCGGCGCCGACATGCCGATGTTCCTCGGCTCGATGATCGCCGGTCCGCTGGGCGGCTGGGCTATCAAGCACTTTGACCGCTGGGTGGACGGCAAGATCAAAAGCGGTTTTGAAATGCTGGTGAACAACTTCTCCGCCGGCATCATCGGCATGCTGCTGGCGATCCTGGCTTTCCTGGGCATCGGGCCGCTGGTGGAGGTGCTCTCCAAACTGCTGGCGGCGGGCGTGCACGTGATGGTGAAGAACAACCTGCTGCCACTGGCGTCCATCTTCGTTGAACCGGCGAAAATCCTGTTCCTGAACAACGCCATCAACCACGGCATCTTCTCGCCGCTGGGTATCCAGCAGGCCACGGAAGTCGGCAAGTCGGTATTCTTCCTGATCGAAGCCAACCCAGGCCCGGGCATGGGCGTACTGATGGCCTACATGTTCTTCGGTCGCGGCAGCGCCAAGCAATCCGCCGGCGGTGCGGCAATCATTCACTTCCTGGGTGGCATCCACGAAATCTACTTCCCTTACGTGCTGATGAACCCACGCCTGCTGCTGGCGGTGATCCTGGGGGGCATGACCGGCGTCTTCACCCTGACGATGCTGAACGGCGGCCTGGTTTCTCCGGCTTCTCCGGGTTCGATCCTGGCAGTGCTGGCGATGACCCCGAAAGGCGCCTACTTCGCCAACATTGCGGCGGTGTGCGCAGCCTTTGCCGTCTCCTTCGTGGTGTCCGCTTTCCTGCTGAAAACCTCCAAGGTGAAAGAGGATGACGATCTGGAAGCCGCGACCCGTCGCATGCAAGAGATGAAATCGCAGTCCAAAGGCGGCGCGGCGACGCCGGCATCGGTCGACGGCGATCTGAGCACCGTGCGCAAAATCATCGTCGCCTGCGATGCGGGCATGGGTTCCAGCGCCATGGGCGCCGGGGTGCTGCGCAAGAAAGTGGCCGACGCCGGGCTGAAGAACATCTCGGTGACCAACAGCGCCATCAACAGCCTGCCGGACGATGTGGATCTGGTGATCACCCACCGCGATCTGACCGAGCGTGCGATGCGCCACGCGCCGCAGGCCCAGCACATCTCGCTGACCAACTTCCTCGACAGCAAGCTGTACAGCGATTTGGTCGACCGTTTGCTGGCGGCCAACAAAACCAGCGACAACCAACAAAAGGTACTGGGCGCGCTGGACGACAGCTTCGAAGCCGGTGAATCGAACCTGTTCAAGCTGAGCGAGAGCAACGTGTTCCTCAACCTGCAGGCCAGCGACAAAGAGCAGGCGATCCGCTTCGCCGGCGAGCAGCTGGTGAAAGGCGGCTACGTCGAGGCGGAGTACGTGCCGGCGATGCTGGAGCGCGAGAAACTCACCTCCACCTACCTGGGCGAGTCGATCGCCGTGCCGCACGGCACCATCGAGGCCAAAGACCGGGTGCTGCGCACCGGCGTGGTGTTCTGCCAGTACCCGCAGGGCGTGCGCTTCGGCGAGGAAGAGGATGAAGTGGCCCGTCTGGTGATCGGCATCGCCGCGCGCAACAACGAGCATATTCAGGTGATCACCAGCCTGACCAACGCGCTGGATGACGAGAGCGTGATCGAGCGGCTGGCGAATACCACCAGCGTCCAGGAAGTGCTGGACCTGCTCGGCGGCAAAAAAGCCGGATAACAGAATCATTTTAAAGGGTGCAGCTTGCTGCACCCTTCGACATTAAGAAGGTAGAGTTATGAAAGCATTACATTTTGGCGCAGGGAACATCGGCCGCGGTTTTATCGGCAAGCTGCTGGCGGACGCCGGGGTTGAGCTGACCTTCGCCGACGTCAATCAAACGGTGCTGGATCTGTTGAACAGCCGTAAAAGTTATCAGGTGCACGTGGTGGGCGAGCAAGAACGCGTGGAGAGCGTCAACAACGTCAGCGCCGTCAACAGCGGCAGCGAGGCGGCGGTGGCGCTGATCGCCGAGGCGGATCTGGTGACCACCGCCGTTGGCCCGCAAATTCTCGGCAAAATCGCCGGCACGATCGCCAAAGGGCTGGTGCTGCGTCATCAGCAGGGCAATGAGCAGCCGCTGAACATCATCGCCTGCGAGAATATGGTGCGCGGCACCAGCCAGCTGAAGCAGCATGTGTTCGCTGCGCTGCCGCAGGACGAGCAGGCATGGGTTGAGCAGCACGTCGGCTTCGTCGATTCGGCCGTCGACCGCATCGTGCCGCCGGCGGACAGCAGCGATCCGCTGGAAGTGACGGTGGAAACCTTCAGCGAATGGATCGTCGATCATACCCAGTTCAAGGGCCAGCCTCCGGCGATCGCCGGCATGGAGCTGACCGATAACCTGATGGCGTTCGTCGAGCGCAAGCTGTTCACCCTCAATACCGGCCACGCCATCACCGCCTACCTTGGCCAACGGGCCGGGCTGCAAACCATTCGCGACGCCATTCTCGACCCGGCGATCCGTCGCGTGGTGAAAGGAGCGATGGAAGAGAGCGGTGCGGTGCTGATCAAGCGCTACGGCTTCGACGCCGACAAGCACGCCGCCTACATCAACAAAATCCTCGGCCGCTTCGAAAACCCGTATCTGCACGACGACGTCGAGCGCGTGGGGCGTCAGCCGCTGCGCAAACTGAGCGCTGGCGATCGCCTGATCAAACCGCTGCTGGGCACGCTGGAATACGGCCTGCCGCACGCCAACCTGATCCAGGGCATCGCCGCCGCCATGAGCTACCGCAGCGAACAGGATCCGCAGGCGCAGGAGTTGGCGGAATTGCTGAACACGCTCGGGCCGAAAGCCGCGCTGGCGCAAATTTCCGGCCTGCCAGCGGAAAGCGAGGTTGTAGAAGAGGCCGTTGCTGTGTATAACGCCATGCACAAGTAGAATCGTGATGATGAACACCCGAGCGCAGCTTGCTGCGCTCCTGCAATCCGAGTTCGACATCGACGGCCCTCCCCACGCCTTTCGAAAAGCGATGATGGAAGAAGCACAGGCATTTGAAAATCAGGTTCTGGAAAAGCTGAACGCGGGCAAAACGGTGCGCAGTTTCCTGATCGCGGCGGTAGAGCTGCTGGCGGAAGCGCTCAACGTGCTGGTGGTGCAGGTATTCCGCAAGGACGACTATGCGGTGAAATATGCCGTCGAACCGCTATTGTCCGGCAGCGGCCCGCTGGGGGAGCTGTCGGTGCGCCTGAAGCTGATGTATGGGCTGGGGGTGATCTCCCGCCACGAATATGAAGACGCCGAGCTGCTGATGGCGATGCGCGAAGAGCTGAATCACGACGGTGCGGAATACCGCTTCGTCGACGACGAAATCCTCGGGCCGTTCGGCGAGCTGCACTGCGTGGCCGCGCTGCCGCCGGCGCCGACCTTCCTGCAGCCGGGCGAAGCGGATGAAGCGCTGATCGCCATGCAGCGTCAGCGCTATCAGCAGATGGTGCGCTCCACCATGGTGCTGTCCATTACCGATCTGATCGCCGGCATCGGCGCCAAACAACCTTCCCGACTCTCTCCTCTCGGCCGCGGCTAAGCAAAGGCCGCGCGCCATTCGTCGAACAGCAACCACAGCGCGGTGGCGGCCATCAGGCCGGACATGACGCCGTTAAACGCGCGCAGCTTCCAGGCGACCTGGAGCGCGTTGCGCAACCGGTCGCCCAGCACCGCCCACAGCAGCACACAGGGTAAATTCAGCACGACGAAACCTGCGATGACGCTCAGCGTTTGGAAGAAGGTGGCGCCTTCGCGCGGGGTGAACAGGATCGCCACGTTGATCACCATCAGCCAGGCCTTGGGGTTGACCGCCTGAAACAGCGCGCCGTTGAGGAAACTCATTGGCCTCACCTGCTCTTTGGCGTCCGGCGAGGCCGCCTTGAACAGTTTCCATGACAGCCACAGCAGGTAGGCGCAGCCGATCACCGCCAGCGGGAAGCGGATGACGCCGGCCCAGCTCAGCGCCAGCGCCAGCAGCGGGATAATGATAGCCAACTGCACCGCGCAGCCGGCGCCGATGCCGAACAGCATCGGCAGGGTGCGGCGCAGGCCGAAGTTGACGCCCGACGAGGCCAGCAGCAGGTTGTTGGGGCCGGGGGTAATCGACATGACGGTGACGTAGCTGACAAAGGCGGAGTCCAGCATGGCAGGTTCCTTGAAAATGACGGTAATAACGAGAGGATCAGCATAATCGCTGCAATGAGATGGTGACAGAGCCACAAATTGGATATTGTTATGGTTACAGTTTTGCAAAATGTAAACTGTACCCATTGCCTGGAGAGAAACTGTGACCCTGCTCGATGAAACCCCGGATACCCGTTACCTGCAGCTGGCGGATACGCTGGCCGAGGCCATTCGCCGCGGCACGCTGCTGCCCGGCGACCGCTTGCCTTCGGTGCGGCGCTGTGCGCAAACCCATCGCGTCAGCATTAATACCGTGGTGTCGGCTTACCGCACGCTGGAGGATCGCGGGTTGATCGAAGCGCGGCCGCAATCGGGGTTTTATGTCCGCAGCACGCTGCCGGCGCTGAAGATGGCCTCGGCGCCCAGCGGCCGCATCGAGCCGCCGGCGGACGACGTGCTGGCGCTGATCGATACTGTGTTCGCCGCCCAGCAGAATCCGGCCTTCACCAACATTGCGCTGGCCTGCCCGCAGACCAGCGATTTTTATCCCGGCGGCAAGCTGGGGCGCATGCTGTCCTCTCAGCTGCGCCGTCAACCGGATCTGATCGGACAGTATTCGTTGCCGCCCGGCAGCCTGCGGCTGCGTCAGCAGATCGCCCGCCGTTCGATGACGCTGGGCATGCTGCTGGAGCCGGGCGACGTGGTGCTGACCCACGGCTGCATGGAGGCGTTGCAGCTGGCGCTGCGCGTCACCACCAAACCGGGCGACTGCGTCGGGCTGGAGTCACCGACCTACTTCTACCTGCTGCCGCTGCTGGCCAGCCTGGGGCTGAAAGCGCTGGAAATCCCCACCGATCCGCAGCTGGGGCTGTCGCTGGACGCGCTGGAGCTGCTATTGAACGAGAAACGGCTGAACGCGGTGATTGCCATGCCGACGGTGCAAAACCCGCTGGGCTGCACCATGCCGCTGGCGGCGAAAAAGCGGCTGGCGCGGCTGATGAACGATCATCAGGTGCCGTTGATTGAAGACGGGCTGTATGCCGAGATCCAGTTCGGCGGCGCGCTGTCGCCGGCGGTGAAGGCGTTCGATCGCGACGGCTGGGTGCTGTTTTGCTCCAGCTTCACCAAAACGCTGGCGCCGGATTTTCGCGTCGGCTGGATCTGCGGCGGCCGCTTTCACGAGGCGTTGCGCAAGCTGAAGGCGGTGTCGTCGATGTCCGAGTCGCAGCTGCTGTCGGAAACGCTGGCGACCTTCCTGGAGAGCGGCGGCTACGATCACCATTTGCGCAACCTGCGCAAGCGCTATGCGGCGCAGGTAGACGAGGCGCGGGCGCTGATCGCCCGGCATTTCCCGCGCGGCACGCTGGCCACGCAGCCGGCGGGCGGCTTCGTGTTTTGGGTTGAGTTCCCCCCCAACGTGGACAGCGTAGCGCTGTTCCACCAACTGCTGGAAGAGCAGATCTGTTTGACGCCGGGCACCCTGTATTCCCCCAGCGGGCGCTACCGCAACGCGCTGCGGCTCTCCTGTTGCTACCCGTTCAACGCGCGCTACACCCAGGCGTTGGCCCGGCTCGGCGCCAGGGCCTGCGAGATGAGCGGCCTGCCGCCCGGCATTGCGCAGGACGGGTAACGGCGCGCGCCTTTTGCTACAATGCCGGTATCATTGATTAGCGTGCCATTTTGGGCACAACGGGCCAGAGACCATGAAAGAGAAAGAAAAGGCAGAGATCAAGCGCCTGAGCGACCTGCTGGACGCCTTGAACCACAAAGATGCCACCGTGATCCAACAGGGCAACCCTGAGTTGATTGCGCAGCACACCAAAGAGAAAGAGAAGCTGGCGACGGAGATCGAGCGCCTGAAAAACGTGCGCGGCGAGAAGCTGAGCGCCGAAGCGCAGAAGCTGAGCAAGCTGCCGTTCAGCCGCGAAATCACCAAGAAAGAGCAGGCCGACATGGGCGCGCTGAAGAAAAGCGCGCGCGGGCTGATCGTGGTGCATCCAATGACCGCGCTGGGCCGCGAGATGGGCCTGAAAGCGGTCACCGGTTACGCCAAGAAAGCGTTCTGAACCCCCGGGCGTCAGACCTTGGTGGTGAAATACGCCTTGGTCTGATAGGGCACGGTGACCGTGTCCTGGCCCCGTAGCTCCTCTTCTTCCGCCACCAGCTGGCGCAATTGATCGATAACCTGCTCCTGTTGCGGCTGCGGCAGCGCGGCGATAAAGCTGGTTGAACGCACCCGGTTGTAGATCACGTCCTCCACCGCGCCGCGGTGGCTCAACATAAAGACCTGCTCCTGCAGCGGTTCAAAGCCTTTGAACGGGAAGAACTTGCGCCATTCGCCGGTATAGAAACGCGGCGCATCGCCTTCGTGGCGATCGACGATCTGATTCAGTTTACGCACCCAGCCGACGCGCGCATCGCGCATGTTCCACACCAGACCGAGTTTGCCGCCGGGTTTGAGAATGCGCCGGATCTCCGCCAGCGCCTGCGGCGTGGCGAACCAGTGGAAGGATTGGGCGCACACTACCGCGTCGACCGACTCGTCCGGCAACGGGATCGCCTCGGCGGTGCCCGCCAGCGTTTTCACCTGCGGCAGCGCCGCCGACAGTTTTT
Source organism: Serratia sp. MF1(2023) (assembly GCF_030954545.1). NCBI lineage: Bacteria > Pseudomonadati > Pseudomonadota > Gammaproteobacteria > Enterobacterales > Yersiniaceae > Serratia > Serratia sp. MF1(2023). The sequence continues at coordinate 90,045 of NZ_JAVHUX010000031.1, forward strand.
CCAGCATTTGCGGCACCGGTTCGACGGCGATCGCCTGAGCGCCGGTTTCCAGCAGGCGCGGGGTGAACTTGCCGGTGCCGGCGCCGAGATCGATGACCGTCATGCCAGCGTGCAGGCCGATAGTCTCGCGCAGCCAGGCGGCGATTTCCGGCGGATAATCCGGCCGGCCTTTCATATAGCGATCGGCATTGGCCTGATAGCCCTCGGCGGCGGCGTGATGAATCGAATGGGTCGGGGTGGTCATTACCTGGCTCCTGGCTGAAAAACACGCGGCTACAGTATAGGCGGAAGAACAGGGTTAACGCGGCATTCGGCGCACGTTTTTCATCTTTTCCGCCCGCGCTTTCAACGGCCGAGCAGGCGACGGTTGAAGTCCTCAAGGTGCCCTTCGGCAAGCCGCGTGAGCATGGTCTTGCTCCAGCTGGCGGAGAGGCCGGCGACCGCCAACAGGCGGCGATACTGTTCCGCGTCGAACGGCATATGCCAGGCGATGGCGATGGCTTCGGCCACCGACACGTCGCTGTTGCGCGCCGCCAGCGCCAGCGGACGATCGCCGCTGACCGCGCCCGGCGACACCACCCGATACAGCCAGCCGCAGCGGCCGCTTTGCTGCATCAGCACCGAAATGTCCTCGATGGCGAAGTGATAATTGAGCTTGAAGCACGGCGAGCGCGGCTGAGTGACCTGGATCAGCGCCTCGCCCCAGCGGAAAATGTCGCCCATAAACACATTGTGTTCGGTCAGCCCTTCGGTGGAGATATTCTCGCCGAAGGCCGGGGCGCAAAATTGCTCGGCCTGCGCCGGAAACTGCGCGCGCCAGTGGGCGTAATGCTCGCGCGGGTAGTGGCACAGCGCGCGGTCCGGCCCGCCGTGATAGCTTTTTTCCGCCTGCTCGTCGCCTTCCAGGCCGAGCGGCGTGAGCCGGATGGCGCCATCCACCTGGCGTTTGGCGATGGCGCTGGGGCGCCCGCCTTCATAGGGTTGGATGCTGCCGATGTAAACGTCTGGGTGATGCATGTGCGCCTCCGTGTCTCGCGTCGAGGGCTCAGCATAGCCTGAGTTGTGCCGGGGGGACATAACAACCCGCCCGAAAATCCTCGGGCGGGCGGCGGGGCGTCAGAAGGTGGTCCAGTTCTCTTCCGCAGCGGCGTTGGCGGCTGCGGGTTTTACCGCCGGCGCTTTCGGCGCGGCGGCTTTCACGGCGGCGGGTTCGTTCTGCTCCGCCAAACGGAACACCGAGACGCTCTGCAGCAGCATGTCGGCCTGTTCTTCCAGCGAATCGGCGGCGGCGGCGGACTCTTCCACCAGCGCGGCGTTCTGCTGGGTGGTGTGGTCCATCTCGACGATCGCCTGGCCAATCTGGGCGATGCCACGCGTCTGCTCATCGGAAGCGGCGGCGATTTCAGCCATGATGTCGCGCACGTGGGTGACCGAGCGGACGATCTGTTCCATGGTGTTGCCGGTGCTTTCCACCAGTTCGGTGCCGGTTTTCACCCGGCTGACCGATTCGGCGATCAGCCCTTCGATCTCCTTGGCCGCCTGGGCGCTGCGGCTCGCCAGGCTGCGCACTTCGCTGGCGACCACCGAGAAGCCGCGGCCCTGTTCGCCGGCGCGTGCCGCTTCCACCGCGGCGTTGAGCGCCAGAATATTGGTTTGGAAGGCAATGCCGTTGATCAGGGTGGTAATTTCGGCGATACGCTGCGAACTGCTGGAAATATCGCGCATGGTGCTGACCACGTTTTCCACCAGCTTGCCGCCCTGCTGCGCGGTCTGCGAGGCGTCGGTGGCCAGCTGATTGGCGTGATGGGCGTTGTCGGCGTTCTGTTTCACCGTGGCGGTCAGCTGTTCCATGCTGGCGGCGGTTTCCTCGACCGCCGCCGCCTGCTGTTCGGTGCGTGAGGAGAGGTCGGTGTTGCCGGCGGCGATTTCCGCCGAGGCGGTGGAGACCTGGCTGACCCCCATCTGGATCTTCTCAATCATGGTGCGCAGGTTTTGGCTCATCGCCGCCACCGCGTTCAGCAGCTGCCCCAGCTCGTCGCGGCGGGTGCTGGTCTGCGCCTGGCGCAGGTCGCCGCTGGCGATGCGTTCCGCCATGGCCAGCGTGCTGTGCAGCGGACGGGTGATCTGCAGGGTGATGCGCCAGGCGATAAGCACCCCGGCGATGATGGCGATCAGCGTGGTGATGCCCATCTGCAGCTGCGCCAGATTGATATCATTGTGGGTCTGAGCCAGCTCGTCCTGCATAAAGGCGTTCACCAGCATGCCGATCGCCTGCGCGCGTTCGCCGAGCCGCCGGCTGATCTGCTGCTCGTGCTCATAGGCAGGCAGGTAGGCCGCGATGCGGTTTTTGTAATCGTCCAGCGCGGCCAGCAGCGGTTGCAACTGCGGGCGCTGCGCGTCGCTGACCCGGCGGCTCAAGGCACTGGCCGCGTCGCGCGCATCGTCGATGGCCGCCATCAGCGGGGCTTCGGTTTCCTTGTTCAGGCTCAGCAGCAGGCCGCGCGCGCCGTAGCGCACCTGGGTCAGCTTCTGGTTCAGCTGGATGAAGGCCAACTGCAGATCGCCGTTGGTCAACTGGCGCTCCACCTGGCTCAGGCTGGCCTGCACTTCCGACATGTTCCAGCTCTGGCGCACCGCGTCTTTCGCCGTGACCGCCTGTTCAAACTCTTTTTGCTGCTGCTGATATTCCCCGATCAGCGTCACCAGACGCTGCAGATCCTTGCGGCTTTGGGCGTCCCAGTCCAGCGCCTGCCCGTGGTCTATCAGTTTGACGGCGTTTTCAATATTGGCGCGGTTGTTCTGAATATACTCCGGCCGGTAGGTCTGGCCGTACATGGCGCGGTTGTATTTGGCCTGGTTGATCTCTTCGTTCAGCCGGTTGCTGAAGTCGATGCGATCGGCGCGTGATTCGATGATATGCAGATATTGCGCCCCGGTGCCGGCGATGATGACCGCCAACAGCAGCAACAGTGCGAAGCCGAGACCGAGCTTTTTACCTACGGTGAGATGAGTGAACTTTCCTGCCAATGCTTGCAATGCCGCCATAGCGTTTTTTCCTTCTCCGGGCGAACGTCAATTGAACAAACCATCGGCAAGACGTGGTCAAACTTTAGCGGATTTCAGGCAAAAAAATACCCGCCGGTGGCGGGCATCTTCATCAACGGGGGCGAATTACTTCTTCGCGGCGAAGCGTGCGGCGGCTTCATCCCAGTTGACCACGTTCCAGAACGCCTTGATGTAGTCAGGACGTTTGTTCTGATATTTCAGGTAGTAAGCGTGTTCCCACACGTCCAGGCCGATGATTGGGAAACCGGAAGCGCCGGCGACCGCTTCGCCCATCAGCGGGCTGTCCTGGTTAGCGGTAGACACCACGGCCAGTTTGCCGTCTTTCAGCACCAGCCAGGCCCAACCGGAACCGAAGCGGGTGGCAGCGGCTTTCTCGAACTCTTCCTGGAATTTCTCAACGCTGCCGAAATCGCGCTCGATGGCCGCTTTCAGATCGCCGCCCAGCGTGGTGCCGGTTTTCAGGTTTTTCCAGAAGAAGCTGTGGTTGGCGTGGCCGCCGGCGTTGTTGCGCATGAAGGTGCGTTTGTCGGCAGGCACTTTATCCAGATCCTGGATCAGCTCTTCAACGCTGTATTTGGCCAGCTCAGGGTAGGCTTCCAGCACGGTGTTGGCGTTGTTGACGTAGGTCTGATGGTGTTTGGTGTGATGGATTTCCATCGTCTGCTTGTCGAAATGCGGTTCCAGTGCGTCGTAAGCGTACGGCAGGGATGGCAGTGAATAACTCATAATCATCATCTCCAGTGGTGTATGGGCGGCGCAAAGCGTGAGCACCGCGTAAGCAGTCGGATCATTATAGTTAATTAAATGATATTGAAAATGATTATCAATGCCCTGTGAACTGTGTGGTTAACGATCAAATCGCTGCGCTAACCTACTGATAGAAGAAGGGGCGGATGGCTGCGTGAAGCCGTCGCCCCGGCGCGCGGGTTACTCTCTATACTGTAGGGAGCGCCAACGCCGAAATGTATCGAAATGTGCCAAAGCGTTCACTGAATGAGCACGAGTGTGTAACAACCACAAGCACGCTGTGGTAATATGGCCGGCGTTCGTAGCAAGCATAACAACAGTGACATTCGCGTTTGCCGCGCTAGCGGGCAGGCGCCTTTGAACAATGTGACAATCGAGAGTAAAGGAGACCCCCATGCAGGTCAGCAGAAGGCAGTTCTTTAAGATCTGCGCTGGCGGTATGGCAGGAACGACGGTGGCCGCGCTGGGCTTTGCCCCCGAAGTGGCGTTGGCGGAAACCCGGCAGTACAAACTGCTGCGCGCCCGCGAGACCCGTAATACCTGTACGTATTGTTCCGTCGGCTGTGGGCTGTTGATGTACAGCCTTGGTGATGGCGCCAAAAACGCCAAAGAAAGCATTTTCCATATCGAAGGGGATCCGGATCATCCGGTAAACCGCGGCGCGCTTTGCCCGAAAGGCGCCGGCCTGGTTGACTTCATCCACAGCGAAAGCCGCCTCAAGTACCCGGAATACCGGGCGCCAGGATCGGACAAATGGCAACGCATCAGCTGGGACGACGCCTTTACCCGCATCGCCAAGCTGGTGAAAGAAGACCGCGACGCCAACTTCATCAAAACCAACGATCAGGGCGTTACCGTCAACCGTTGGCTGACCACCGGCATGCTGTGCGCCTCGGCCGCCAGCAACGAAACCGGTTTTCTGTCGCAAAAATTTAGTCGCGCTCTCGGCATGCTTGCCGTAGACAACCAGGCGCGTGTCTGACACGGACCAACGGTAGCAAGTCTTGCTCCAACATTTGGTCGCGGTGCGATGACCAACCACTGGGTTGATATCAAGAACGCGAATTTGATTATCGTCATGGGCGGTAATGCGGCGGAAGCGCATCCGGTGGGGTTCCGCTGGGCGATGGAAGCCAAAATACACAACAATGCCAAGCTGATCGTGATCGATCCGCGCTTTACCCGAACCGCATCGGTGGCGGACTTCTACACGCCGATCCGCTCCGGGACCGACATCGCTTTCCTGTCGGGCGTGTTGCTGTATCTGATGACCAACAACAAGTTCAACCGCGAGTACGTCGAGGCCTACACCAACGCCAGCCTGCTGGTGCGGGAAGATTTTGCCTTCGAAGACGGCTTGTTCAGCGGCTACGACGCGGAAAACCGCAAGTACGACAAAACCACCTGGAACTACCAGTTCGACGAGAACGGCTTCGCCAAGCGCGACGTCACGCTGCAGGATCCGCGCTGCGTGTGGAACATGCTGAAACAGCACGTGAGCCGCTACACGCCTGACGTGGTGACCAACATCTGCGGCACGCCGAAGGACGATTTCCTCAAGGTGTGCGAATACATCGCCGAAACCTGCGTCGCGGATAAAACCGCTTCGTTCCTGTACGCCCTGGGCTGGACTCAGCACTCGGTCGGCGCGCAGAACATACGCACCATGGCGATGATCCAGCTGCTGCTCGGCAACATGGGCATGGCGGGCGGCGGCGTCAACGCGCTGCGCGGCCACTCCAATATTCAGGGTCTGACCGATCTCGGCCTGCTGTCGCAGAGCCTGCCGGGCTACCTGACGCTGCCGTCGGAGAAACAGACCGATCTCGACACCTACCTGAAGGCCAACACGCCGAAGGCGCTGCTGCCGGGCCAGGTGAACTACTGGGGCAACTACCCGAAATTCTTCGTCAGCATGATGAAGACCTTCTACGGCGACAAGGCGCAGAAGGATAACAGCTGGGGCTTTGACTGGTTGCCGAAGTGGGACAAAGGCTACGACGTGCTGCAGTACTTCGAGATGATGGCGCAGGGCAAGGTCAACGGCTACTTCTGCCAGGGCTTTAACCCGGTGGCGTCGTTCCCGAACAAAAACAAGGTGGTGGCTTCGCTGTCCAAGCTGAAGTTCCTGGTGACCATCGATCCGTTGAACACCGAGACCTCCAACTTCTGGCAGAACCACGGCGAGTTCAACGAGGTGGATCCTGCGCAGATCCAGACCGAAGTGTTCCGCCTGCCGTCCACCTGCTTCGCCGAAGAGAACGGCTCGATCGTCAACTCCGGCCGCTGGCTGCAGTGGCACTGGAAAGGCGCGGACGCCCCGGGCGAAGCGCTGAACGACGGCGAGATCCTGGCGGGCATCTTCAGCCGCCTGCGCGAGATGTATGCGCGCGACGGCGGTGCGGTGCCGGAACAGGTGCTGAACATGACCTGGGACTACCTGACGCCGGACAACCCGGCGCCGGAAGAGGTGGCGCAGGAAAACAACGGCAAGGCGCTGGCGGATCTGCTGGATGCCGACGGCAAGGTGCTGGTGAAAAAAGGCGAGCTGCTCAGCTCGTTCGCGCAGCTGCGCGACGACGGCACCACCGCCAGCGGCTGCTGGATCTTCGCCGGCAGCTGGACGCCGGCCGGCAACCAGATGGCGCGGCGCGACAACGCCGATCCGTCCGGCCTCGGCAATACGCTGGGCTGGGCCTGGGCATGGCCGCTCAACCGCCGCATCCTGTATAACCGCGCCTCGGCGGATCCGCAGGGTAAACCGTGGGATCCGAAACGCCAGCTGCTGGAGTGGGACGGCGCCAAGTGGGTCGGGGCCGATATCCCGGACTACAGCACCGCCGCGCCGGGCAGCGACGTCGGGCCGTTCATCATGCAGCCGGAAGGCATGGGCCGCCTGTTCGCCACCGACAAGATGGCGGAAGGGCCGTTCCCTGAACACTACGAGCCGTTCGAAACGCCGCTCGGCACCAACCCGTTGCACCCGAACGTGGTGTCCAACCCGGCGGCGCGCGTGTTCAAGGACGATCTGGCGGCGATGGGCAAATCCGACAAGTTCCCGTACGTCGGTACCACCTATCGTCTGACCGAGCACTTCCACTACTGGACCAAGCACGCGTTGCTGAACGCCATCGCGCAGCCTGAGCAGTTTGTGGAGATCGGCGAGAAGCTGGCGGAGAAAAAAGGCATCAAGCACGGTGATACCGTGAAGGTCAGCTCCAACCGCGGCTACATCAAGGCCAAGGCGGTGGTGACCAAGCGTATTCGCACGCTGCAGGTGCACGGCCAGGAAGTCGACACCATCGGCATCCCGATCCACTGGGGTTACGAAGGGGTGGCGAAGAAAGGCTTTATCGCCAACACGCTGACGCCGTTCGTCGGCGACGCCAATACGCAAACGCCGGAGTTCAAGGCGTTCCTGGTCAACGTGGAAAAGGTGTAACGGAGACGAATTATGGCCATGCAATCTCAAGACATCATTCGTAAATCCGCCACCAATGGTTTCACGCCGGCGCCGCGCGCCCGTGACCACCAGGAAGAAGTGGCCAAACTGATCGATGTCACCACCTGTATCGGCTGCAAGGCCTGTCAGGTGGCCTGTTCCGAATGGAACGACATCCGCGACGAAGTGGGGCACAACGTCGGGGTGTACGATAACCCCGCCGATCTGACCGCCAAGTCGTGGACGGTGATGCGCTTCTCCGAGGTGGAGGAAAACGGCAAGCTGGAATGGCTGATCCGCAAGGATGGCTGCATGCACTGCGCCGATCCGGGCTGCCTGAAGGCCTGCCCGTCGGAAGGCGCGATCATTCAGTACGCCAACGGCATCGTCGACTTCCAGTCCGAGCACTGCATCGGCTGCGGCTACTGCATCGCCGGCTGCCCGTTCGACGTGCCGCGCATGAACAAGGACGACAACCGGGTGTACAAGTGCACCCTGTGCGTCGACCGCGTGGACGTCGGCCAGGAACCGGCCTGCGTGAAAACCTGCCCGACCGGCGCCATTCACTTCGGCACCAAGGAAGCGATGAAGCAGGTGGCGGCGGATCGCGTCAGCGAGCTGAACACCCGCGGCTACCAGAACGCCGGTCTGTACGATCCGGCGGGGGTGGGCGGCACGCACGTGATGTACGTGCTGCACCACGCCGACAAACCGCAGCTGTACCACGGATTGCCGGACAACCCGAGCATCAGCCCGGCGGTGACCTTCTGGAAGGGCGTGTGGAAACCCCTGGCGGCCATCGGCTTTGCCGCCACCTTCGCGGCCAGCGTGTTCCACTATGTCGGCGTCGGGCCTAACCGCGTCGACGATGAGGACGAGCACGACGAGTCGCATGACGAGGAGACGCGCAAATGAGAAAGGAAAAGCCCATTCAGCGTTACAGCGCACCGGAGCGCATCAACCACTGGATCGTGGCGTTCTGCTTTGTGTTCGCCGCCATCAGCGGGCTGGGGTTCTTCTTCCCCTCCTTCAACTGGCTGATGAACATCTTCGGGACGCCGCAGCTGGCGCGCATTCTGCACCCGTTTGTCGGGGTGATCATGTTTGCCGCGTTCCTGCTGATGTTCCTGCGCTACTGGAAGCATAACCTGATCAACCGGGAAGATATCGTCTGGGCCAAGAACATCCACAAAATCGCCATGAACGAGGAAGTGGGTGACACCGGGCGCTATAATTTCGGCCAGAAGTGCGTGTTCTGGGCGGCGATTATCAGCCTGGTGCTGCTGCTGGCCAGCGGCGTGGTGATCTGGCGGCCGTATTTTGCGCCGTCGTTCTCCATCCCGCTGATCCGCATCGCGCTGCTGGTACATTCGCTGGCCGCGGTCGGCCTGATTATCGTGATTATGGTGCACATTTACGCCGCATTGTGGGTAAAAGGCACCATTACCGCGATGGTGGAAGGCTGGGTGCCGGCGGCCTGGGCCAAGAAACATCATCCGCGCTGGTACCGCGAGGTCCGCGAGAAACGACAGGAAGATAAACCCTGATGAGTATCCGCATCGTTCCTAAAGAGCAGTTAGGGGCACAGCGTGAGAAGTCCTCAACGGCGGAGAACATCCCGCCGTTACTTTTCGCCAACCTGAAAAGCCTGTACAGCCGCCGCGCCGATCGCCTGCGTCAGCTGGCTGTCGACAATCCGCTGGGCGACTATCTGAACTTCGCCGCCGAGCTGGCGCAGGCGCAGCAGCATGCGCTGCACGATAATCCGCTGCAGCTCGATCTGAGCGAAGCGCTGGCGCAGGGCGCCGCCAGCGGCAAACCGCCGCTCGATCTGAGCGTGTTCCCGCGCAGCGAGCACTGGCGCAAGCTGCTGGCGTCGCTGATCGCCGAGCTGCGCCCGCAGGCGCCGGAGCATATCCTGGCGGTGCTGGACAACCTGGAGAAAGCCTCGGCGCACGAGCTGGAGCTGATGGCCGACGCCTTGCTCAACCGCGAGTTCGGCAAGGTGGGCAGCGAGAAGGCGCCGTTCCTCTGGGCCGCGCTGTCGCTCTATTGGGCGCAGATGGCCAGCCTGATCCCCGGCAAGGCGCGCGCCGAATACGGCGAGCAGCGCCAGTTCTGCCCGGTGTGCGGCAGCATCCCGGTCTCCAGCATGGTGCACATCGGCACCGTCAATGGCCTGCGCTACCTGCACTGCAACCTGTGCGAAAGCGAATGGCACGTGGTGCGGGTGAAGTGCAGCAACTGCGAGCAGACCCGCGATCTCAACTACTGGTCGCTGGACAGCGAGCAGGCGGCGGTGAAGGCGGAAAGCTGCGGCGACTGCGGCACTTACCTGAAGATCCTGTATCAGGAAAAAGACCCGCAGGTCGAAGCGGTGGCCGACGATCTGGCTTCGCTGGTGCTGGACGCCCGCATGGAAGAAGAAGGCTTCGGCCGCAGCAGCATCAATCCGTTCCTGTTCCCGGCGGAGTAACCGCCCGGCCCCGTTCGCGCGGGGCCGGACCAGCAATTTCAGCACGGGCTTCTGGCATTCGCCCGGACGAGTTGCTACGTTTAGGCCATAACGCGCCAAGCGAAAGGAACCACGATGTTAAACACCCTGGCAAAACTGACCGCGGTCGCCGTGCTGGCGGTCGGACTGGCGGCCTGCGACAACAAAGACGACACCAAACCGGCGGTGCCGCCACCGGACACCAAGCCGACCGTGACGCAGCCCGCGCCACCGCCGCCGCCTGCGCCGGTAGAAACCCCGCCCGCGCCGCCGGGGCTGAACGTGTCGCTGCAGAAGGGCAAAATCACCTTCGAGCTGCCGCCGGGCTTTAGCGATCAAACGCTGAACAGCGGCATCATCAACGACAGCACCTCCACCATTCAGCGCTTTCTCGACGGCAAGTCGCGCCAGAGCGCGGTCTCTTCCGAAGTGATCCCGCCGGACGGCATGAAGCTCAACACCAGCGACAAAATGCTGAAAGAGCTGGCGCAGAGCGCCATCACGGTGCTGGCCGAGCGCTATCAGAATATCCAGACCACCAAAGAAGAGAACTTCAGCGTCGGCAAACAGAAGTTTCGCCGGGTGGATACCGAGCAGACCGTCAACGGGCAAAAGGTGGTCTCCACGCTGGTGTTGACGGTGTTCAACAAACGGGTGGTGACGCTGCAAATGCTGTCGCCGGCCAAAACGCCGGAAGTGCATCAGGCGCTGGTGCAGCGGATTATCGATACCCTGGCGGTGAAGTAAGGGCGCCGCGCCGCGGCCAGGACGAAGCGGAGGAGACCGGATGAAGCTTATCGGCAGTTACACCAGCCCCTTTGTGCGCAAGATTTCCGTGATGCTGCTGGAAAAAGGGATCGCGTTCGAATTCGTCAACGATCCGCCGTATGAGCCAGGCAGCCGGGTGAAGGAGCTTAACCCGCTCGGCAAGGTGCCGGTGCTGATCGCCGATGACGGCGAGGTGTTTTACGATTCGCCGGTGGTGGCCGAATACCTCGAACTGCTGACGGTGGAGCCGGCGTTTTTGCCGGCCGAACGCGCCGCCGCGCTGCGCGTCCGCCAGGTGGCGGCGCTGGCGGACGGCGTGACCGAAGCGGCGGCGACCCTGTTTCGCGAAAGCCGGCGCGCGCCGGAAAAACAGGACGAAAACTGGATGCTGCGCCAGCGTGACAAACTGACGCACGGGTTGGATGCGCTGGAGGCGCTGGCGCGGGACAAAACGTGGCTCAATGCCGAGCGGCTGACGCTGGCGGATATCGCCACCGGCTGCGCGCTGGGCTACCTCAATTTCCGCCGCATCCTGCCCAACTGGTGCGTCGGGCGCCCGGCGCTGGTCAAGCTGGCCGAACGCCTGTTCGCCCGTGAAAGCTTCGCCCGCACCGCGCCGCCCTGAACGTTCTTTTCTCCCCGCCGCGGCGGGGTTTTGCTATGCCGATACGTCTAAATTGAAAACCGAGCGACCATGAGCACTGAATCCCACCTTCTTTACAGCCAACTGCCCGCCATCGACCGCCTGCTGCGTGAACCCGCGATTGAACCGCTGGTGGCGCAGCATGGCCAGACGCTGATCGGCGAACTGCTGCGCCGGCTGCAGGCCCTGGCGCGCGACGCGATCGGGCAACAGCAACGTTTACCCGCCTGGTGCGGCGACTGGCCGCAGGCGCTGCGGGCCGAGCTGGCCCGGCAGCAACGCCCGGCTTTGCTGCCGGTGTTCAACCTCAGCGGCACCGTGCTGCACACCAACCTCGGGCGCGCCCTGCTGGCGCAGCCGGTGAAGGAGGCGGTGAGCGCGGTGATGGGGGAGGCGGTGACGTTGGAGTACGATCTCGACGGCGCCGGGCGCGGCCATCGCGATCGGGCGGTGGCGAGTCTGCTGTGCCGGCTGACCGGCGCGGAGGACGCCTGCATCGTCAATAACAACGCGGCGGCGGTGCTGCTGATGCTGGCGGCGATCGCCCCCGGCAAAGAGGTGGTGGTGTCGCGCGGCGAGCTGGTGGAGATTGGCGGCGCATTCCGCATACCCGACGTGATGCGCCAGGCCGGCTGCCAACTGGTGGAGGTCGGCACCACCAACCGCACCCATCTGAAAGATTACCGCCAGGCCATCAACGAACAGACCGGCCTGTTGATGAAAGTGCACACCAGCAACTACAGCATTCAGGGTTTTACCGCGGCGGTCGACGAGGCTGAACTGGCGCAGCTCGGAGCCGAACAGGGCGTGCCGACCGCCACCGATCTGGGCAGCGGCTCGCTGATCGACATGGCGCAGTACGGCCTGCCCGCCGAACCGATGCCGCAGCGGCTGCTGGCCGCCGGCGTCGACTTGGTGACGTTCTCCGGCGATAAGCTGCTGGGCGGCCCGCAGGCCGGGATCATCGTCGGCAAAAAGGCGCTGATCGCCCGCCTGCAGCAGCATCCGCTCAAGCGCGCGCTGCGCGTCGGCAAGCTGACGCTGGCGGCCCTGGAGGCCACGCTGCGGCTCTATCTGCAGCCGGAAAAACTGGCTGAGCAGCTGCCGACGCTGCGGCTGCTGACCCGCCCGCAGCAGGAGATGCAACAGGCGGCCGAACGGCTGCTGGCGGCGCTGGCACCGCGGTTCACCGCCGATTTCGAGCTGCGCGCCGAACCGTGCTGGTCGCAAATTGGCAGCGGTTCGCTGCCGGTGGATCGCCTGCCCAGCTATGCGCTGACCTTCACGCCGCGCGACGGCCGCGGCGCCACGCTGGAAGCGTTGGCCGAACGCTGGCGCCGCCTGCCGCAGCCGGTGATCGGCCGCCTCGGTGACGGCCGGCTGTGGCTGGATCTGCGCTGTCTGGAACAGGAAGGGGCGCTGATGGACGCGCTGAGCGCCTCATGATCATCGCCACCGCCGGCCATGTCGATCATGGCAAAACCACCCTGCTGCAGGCGATCTCCGGGATCAACGCGGATCGCCTGCCGGAAGAGAAGCGCCGCGGCATGACCATCGATCTGGGTTACGCCTACTGGCCGCAGCCGGACGGCCGGGTGCTGGGCTTTATCGACGTGCCCGGCCACGAGAAATTCCTCGCCAACATGCTGGCGGGCGTCGGCGGCATCGACCATGCGTTGCTGGTGGTGGCCTGCGACGACGGCGTGATGGCGCAAACCCGCGAACATCTGGCGATCCTGCGCCTGAGCGGGCGCCCGGCGCTGACGGTGGCGCTGACCAAGGCCGACCGGGTGGACGCGGCGCGTGTCGGCGAGGTACGCCGCCAGGTGCGCGACGAACTGGCGCGCCAGGGCTGGCCCGATGCACCGCTGTTTGTTACCGCGGCGGCGGCGGGAGAGGGTATCGAGGCGCTGCGCGCGCATTTGCTGGCGCTGCCCTCCGGCGAGCACGCGCTGACGCGCCGTTTTCGCTTGGCGGTAGACCGTGCGTTCAGCGTCAAAGGGGCGGGGCTGGTGGTGACCGGCACCGCGCTCGGCGGCCGGGTGCAGGTGGGGGATACGCTGTGGCTGACCGGCGCCGACGCGCCGGTGCGGGTGCGCGGCCTGCACGCCCAAAATCAGGCCGTGGAACAGGCCCAGGCCGGGCAACGCATCGCGTTGAACATCAGCGGCGATGTCGATAAAGACCGTGTCGCGCGCGGCGACTGGCTGCTGGCGCAGCGTCCGCCTGAGGCGGCGGAACGCATTCTGGTGGCGCTGGAAGCGGATCGGCCGATCCGCCATTGGCAGCCGCTGCACCTGCACCATGCCGCCAGCCACATCACCGGGCGCATTTCGCTGCTGAACGACGGGCTGGCGGAACTGATCCTCGATCGCCCGCTGTGGCTGGCGGAGAACGATCGGCTGGTGCTGCGCGATATCGGCGCACGGCAAACGCTGGGCGCGGCCCGGGTGCTCAGGCTGAGCGCGCCCAAGCGCGGCAAGCGCCAGCCGGACTACCTGGTATGGCTGCAGGCCCTGGCGAACGCGCAGGACGATGCGCAGGCGCTGACGCTTGAGCTGCCGCACGGCGCGCTGTCTCTGACGGCGTTCGCCTGGGCGCGTCAGTTGACCGACGACGGCCTGGCGGCACTGCTGGCGAACCGCGATCTGCTGATCGTCGGTGACCGGGCGCTGGCGCAGGAGCAGGTGCAACAGGCGGAAAGTCGGCTGCTGCAGGTGCTGGCGGAGTACCACCAACAGCACGCCGATCAGTTGGGGTTAGGGCGCGCCCGTCTGCGGCGCATGGCCCTGCCCCAGCAGCCGGAAACGCTGGTGTTTATGATGATCGATCGGCTGCTGAAGGCCGGCGCGCTGCGCAATACGCGCGGCTGGCTGCACCTGCCGGAACACGGTCTGGCGTTCAGCGCCGAAGAGGCGCCGCTGTGGGCGCGCATCGAACCGCTGTTCGGCGACGAGCCGTGGTGGGTGCGCGATCTGGCGAGCGAGTTGGGCGAAGAGGAGAGCCAGGTGCGGGCGCTGCTGCGCAAGGCGGCCCAGCTGGGCCATGTGACGGCGGTGGTGGTGGATCGCTATTACCTCAGCCGACGCATCGATCAGTTCGCGGCGCTGATCCGCGAGCTGGATGCGGAGCGGGGCGGCGCCAACGCCGCTGATTTCCGCGATCGGCTCGGCGTCGGGCGCAAGCTGGCGATCCAGGTGCTGGAGTTCTTCGATCGCAGCGGCTTTACCCGCCGCAAGGGTAACGAGCATCTGCTGCGCGACGGCGGGTTGTTTGGCAACTGATTGCGTGTTTTTTGTTCTCTGATGGCGGTATAATCAGCTTTAATCACTTTGATTGATGTCGATTGTATTGAGGATCAAGACGATGAATACGAAAGTCATCACCGCTCATGTGCCGCTGCCTTTGGCTGAAAAGGTGGATGAAATGGCCGCCAAACTTGAACGCTCACGGGGATGGATAGTGAAGCAAGCCCTCACCGCCTGGATCGAGCAAGAGGAAGAGCGCCGTCGGTTAACGCTGGCGGCGCTGGCCGATGTCGAACAGCAAAACGTTATCGATCATGAATCGGTAGAAGCCTGGGCTGCCAGCCTGGACAGTGACGATCCGCTGCCGGTACCGCGCTGATGGAGTTAAAATGGACGAGTAAGGCGCTATCGGATTTGGCGCGTTTGTTTGAGTTTCTTGCCTTGGCTAACCGTACTGCGGCAGCGAATTCGGTGAAGGCCTTGGTCGCCGCGCCTAAAGCGTTGCTTGATAATTCTCGCCTGGGTGAAAGACTGGACGAGTTTTTACCGCAGGAAGTGAGGCGTATTCTGGTCGGCCGTTATGAGATACGTTACCAGGTGCAGCCGGCAACGATTTATGTTCTGCGTATTTGGCATACCCGCGAAGAGCGATAGGCCGAATTCCCCTACCCGATAAATCTGACGGCGGCCCGGCTGACGTCGGGCGTCTGGGCGGTCAGAAACGCCTGTAAGCGTTCGATCAGCGGCCGCTTCGCCGATTCTTCCGGCCAAACCAGATAGTAACCGTCGCCGGTACGCACGGCGGCGTCACAGGGCAGCGCCAATAACCCCTCCTCAATCGTCCGCAGGCTCAGCGCCAGATCGCCGATCGAGACGCCGTGCCCGGCGATGGCCGCCGTGTTGCCCTGTTCCAGCGAATCAAATACCTGGCCGCGCGTGAGATCGATCGGGGCCGCGATGCCGCTTTTTTGCAGCCAGCGCCGCCAGTCGCGCCGATCGGGCGAAGGGTGGATCAGCGGGCAGGCGGCGAGATCGCGCTGCCCGTCGGCGAGCAGTGCAGGGGCGCAAATCGGGATCAGCCATTCGTCGAACAGCTTGGCGGCGGCGGTGTTGGCGCCGAAGTGGCCGTTGCCGAGCAGGATGGCGCAGTCGTAGGGTTCGCTGAAAAAATCCACGCTGTCGATGTCCATCCAGACGCTGGCTGCCTGCACCTCGAACGCCTGCGCCGTTTGCCGGAACCGGCTCAGGCAGTCCAGCAGCCAGCGCAGGGTCAGCGTGGAGGGCGCCTTCAGCCGCAGCAGATCGCGGTGGCTTCTGAACAACTCGCACGCTTGCTCGATGCGGCCAAACCCTTGCTGCAGCTCGGCGGCGAAGATTTTCCCCTGCGGCGTGACCTCGATGCGCGGGCCGTTGCGCTGGAACAGTCGACAGCCGAAGTGCTGCTCCAGCGTTTTGATGTGCTTGCTGACGGCGCTCGGGGTGAGATGCAGCTCCTCGGCGGCCAGCGTGAACGAGCCGGTGCGGGCGGCGCTTTCGAAGGCGCGCAGGGCGTAAAGCGGCGGAAGGGAACTGGCCATCGAGGCGTCTCTAATAATGAGTCTGATTCACAGTAAACGACAGGATTACTCCTTTTTCAAGGCGGGGGTGGCGGCAGGATAATGGCGCGACGCCAACTGACTGAATGTGAGTGAAATAAAGATGAACCTGTCGTTGCTGGCGGCGTATTTCGCCGCCATTTTCTTGCTGATCGCCACGCCGGGGCCGGTGGTGGCGATGGTGGCCAACACCGCGGCGCGCTTTGGTGCCCGGCGCGCGCTGTTGACTGCGCTGGGCAGCAACGGGGCCTCCTTGTTGCTGATCGGCATCGCCGCGCTGATTATCACCGGGCTGTTCGCGGTGGATATGCGCTTGCTGCAGTGGATAGGCCTGCTGGGTTGCCTGTTTATCGGCCGTATGGCGATCGTCTCGCTGTATGAGGATTTATCCGCGCGAACCCCGGATGCGCAGCCCGTTGCGCCGCCGCAAAAACGCTCGGCGATCCTGACCGGTTTTCTGGTGGGCATCGCCAACCCCAAAGACATTATCTTCTTCGTCGCTTTTTTCCCGCAGTTTATCGCCGTCACCCCCTCGATCGGCGCCAGCCTGACGCTGTTGACTGCACTGTGGGTGCTGGCGGACTTCGCCATCTTGCTGGCCTATATCACCCTGCTGTCTGGAACGGCGCTGCAGCGCGCGCGGCGGGCGATCTCTGTCCTGTCGGCGTTGCTGCTGTTGGGGGTGGCGGTGGTGGGAGCGGGGTATGCGCTGTGGGGGCTGCTCGGCTGAAGCCGCATAAAAAACGCCGGTCGGGAAACCGGACCGGCGTTTATCGTGGCGTTTAAGCCGCGCCGGTCGGCTGCGGCGTGGGGTCGCCGTTGCGGCGTTTGCCGATAAACAGCGCCACCAGCGTCAGCCAGCACAGGCCGCTGATGAAGTTGAACAGGTTGAACAGCCCGCTGCCGCCCCAGACGTAGGCGACCTTGGCCAGCTCGATGCCGACGGTGAACACCATCATGCTCAGCATGCCCATGGTGGCCGACACGGTGCCTTTGCTGACGTTGCTGGAGAACAGCGTCAGGCGGTACAGGCCGGCGTTGGCCAGGCCAATGCCGAAGGCGTACAGGCTCAGGCCGGCGGTCATCCACAGGTAGGCATGGCTGGAGAACTGGGTCGCCAGCGCGGCGATCAGCAGCCCCAGCAGCATCGGGCCCGCGCCCAGCTTGATCAGGCGCTCCACGCTGTTTTTGCCGGTCAGGCGTGCCAGCGTCAGGTTGCCGAGGATCAGCGCGCCGAACACCGGGATTTGCAGCAGGCCGTAATCCAGCGTCGACAGCGACTCACCGCTGATCAGGATCACCGGTGACTGGGCGATCCAGGCCAGCAGCGGCAGGCTGGCGAAACCGATCGCCAAAGCGCCGCACAGGAAGCGGCGGTTGCCCAGCACCTGACGGTAGTCGCGCCACAGGTTGGCGGCGGAAAACGCCTCGCCCTGCAGCGTGGCGGTTTCCGGCATGGCTTTCCACAGGCCGTAGAAGGCGATGGCCGCCAGCGCGGCGAACAGCACGAACATGCTCTGCCACGGCGCGACGTGGATCAGCGCCGCGCCGGCCAGCGGCCCGAGCAGCGGGGCGATCAGCGCCACGTTGGCCATCAGCGCGGTGATCTTGATGCACACCGATTCTTCAAACGACTCCTGGATGGTGGCGTAGCCGACCGCGCCGATAAAGCACAGGCCGATGCCCTGCAGGAAACGCATGGCGATGAACTGCTCGATGGTGGTGACCAACAGGATCGCCAGGCAGGAGACGATAAAGAACGCCACTCCGGCCAGCATCACCGGGCGGCGGCCGCGGCGATCCGACAGCGGACCGAGCAACCACTGCAGGAAGATGCCGCCGGCCAGATAGGCGGTCATCGAGGTGGGCACCCACTCTTCGCCGGCGTTGAAATCCGCCACGACGGCCAGCATGCCCGGCTGAATCATATCGTTGCCGATATAAGTGGCGAACTCGAACAGCACCAGACAAAGAGGGAATAAAAGCGCCTGTCGGCCCAAACGTGCCGCAGGTGGTAATGTCGTTTTCATATTATTGTACTGATAGTAAAAGAGAAAAAGGAACTGCCAGGGCGGGAAGCGCAAACTGAGCGAGTTGTGGCGGCTATTTTGCCGCCAATTGTTCACCTTCGCAATCATAAGGTGTTGTTTAAGTGCATTCTGATATTTCGCTTTTGGGTTGTCGCCGAACGCCGTGCCCGATAACCTCTTCTTAACATATCAATATGACACAAGATCGGGCGAGCGTTTGAGCGAGAAAATCGGCTGGATAGACAATCTGCGGGCGATAGCGTGCATGATGGTGGTGATGATCCACGCCACCACCTATTACGTCACCAACGGCGCGGCGATAGGGCTGCACAACTGGGATATCGCCAACGCGCTGAACTCGCTGTCGCGCGTGTCGGTGCCGCTGTTCTTCATGATTTCCGGCTACCTGTTCTTCGGTGAAAAGAGCGCCGGCCGGCGGCATTTCACCCGTATCGCCTGCTGCATTCTGTTCTACAGCGCCATCGCGCTGATCTATATCGCGGCCTTCACCAAGATCGGCTTCTGGCCGTCGCTGCGCGCCATCCTGCAAAAGCCGGTGTTCTACCACCTGTGGTTTTTCTACGCTATTACGGTGATTTACCTGCTGTCGCCGCTGATCAGCGTCAAGCCGGTGTCGCGCCGTTACCTGGCCGCCGCGCTGGTGGTGTTGGCGGCGATCGCCAACCCGAATACCGACAAGCTGACCTTCGGCAATGCGCACCTGCTGCCGGTTAACCTGTATATCTACGGCGATACCTTCTACTACCTGCTGTATGCACTGGCCGGGCGGGCGATTGGCATGATGGAGGCGCGCGGGCGCGCCGTGGGCTGGCTGGCGGCGCTGGGATTTGCGCTGTGCGCGGTGCTGATCGCGCGCGGCACCAAGCACCAGCTGTTCATCAACGGCAACTTCGCCGATACCTACTACATCTACAGCGGCCCGCTGGTGTTTATGGCGGCGGTGGCGCTGCTGGTGTGGGTGAAACACTGTCTGCCGCAGCCGATCGGCTGGTTGAGCGCGTTCTCCCGCCATTCGCTGGCGATCTACGGTTTTCACGCCCTTATCGTCAACGTGATGCGCAGCCGGCACCTGGATTTCACCGGCCACCCGCTGCTGGATATCTTCTGGGTGTTCGGCGTGGCGCTGGGGCTCAGCCTGCTGCTGTCTGTCGGCCTGCAGCGGCTGGATACCCGCCGGCTGGTGTCATAGCGGCGAGCGCTGGCGCTGCTGGGCGCGGCGCAGCTGCCGCCCGGAAGAAAAGCCGGCCGCCAGCGCGGCCTTCTCCAACCCATACCCTTGCTGCAGGCGCTGTTGCGCCACCGCCAACCGCAGCTGCTCATGATACTCCCGCACGCTGATGCCGACGTGGTTGCGAAACAGCCGCGCCAGGTGGCGGCTGCTGACGTGCGCTTTTTCCGCCACCTGCGGCACTGACCAGTCGGCCTCCGGCTCGGCGGCCATCACGTCCTGCGCGCGGTGTACCGCCGGGTGCAGGTGGTTGCGATAGCGCAGCCAGGGCGACAGCTGCGGATCGTCCCCGGCGCGGCGGAAATAGACCACCATGTCGCGTGCGACGTCGCGCGCCCGGCCGGAGCCGCAGTGGCGGTGGACCAGGTGCAGCGCCAAATCGATGCCGGTGGTGATGCCCGCGCTGGTGTAGACGCCGCGATCTTCGACGAAGATACGGTTCTCTTTCACCTGCGCCGCCGGCGCCTGCCGGCGGATACGCTCGATGACGTCGTGGTGGGTGGTGCACTGATAGCCGTCGAGCAGCCCGGCCTGCGCCGCCAGCAGCGCGCCGGAACAGATGCACACCAGGGTGATGCGCTGCCGCTGCAGATCGGGCCGCAGCGTCGCCAGCCAGCGGCGCGCCTGCTCGGCCTCTTCCCCGGCGAAATAGCGCTGCGAATCGCCGACGCCCGGCAGCACCAGAATGGCGCCGTCTTCCAGGCGTTCGGGCAACGGCTGCAGGCCGCTCAGCGTCATGCCGATGGAGCAGACGATCTGCGGCGCCGGGCTGAGATAATGCAGGCTGAACTGCCCGGCGAGGCGCAGGGTTTCCGCCGGGCCGCTGACGTCCAGCGACAGCACGTTGGGCAACAGCAGAAAATAGACGGCCTGCGACATGGTTACTCCTGTGCGAGTTGCGCCAGCGCCTCATCCACGCTGGCGATGCGGGCGAAACGATCGACCAGTACGGTTTCAGTATGCCGCTTCAGCTGCGCGGGGGTAAAGGTTTCACCGTCGGGATGACGCATCGGGAAGGTCAGCGTCGCCTCGGTGACGAAGGTCACCCGATAACCGAGATCGGACGCCACCCGGGTGGTGGTTTCGCAACACTGTTCGGTGCGGATGCCGGAGACGATCAGGTGGTTGATATCCCGCTCGCGCAACCAGGCGTCGAGGCCGGATTCGGTCAGCGCATTGTGTACGTGCTTATGCACGGTGATATCCGCCTGGTGGGTGAGGAACGGCAGGCGCTGCACATGGCCCGAAGCCAGCGAGAACGGCCCCTGCGGCGAAACGTGCAGCACATCGACCAGCGCTGCGCCGCGTTGTTGGCAACCCGCGATCAGGCGCGTCAGCGCCTGCTGAAACGCCGGCAGATCGTCCTCCTGCCAGAATGGACGGTGCTGGAATGATTGCTGGACATCGATGATCAATAACGCGCTCTGTGACATTTTCGGCCCTCCGCCTGTGTGTGTAGCGACCATCTTGCGCCGCTCCTTACTCTGGCAGAAGGCCAAAAACGGCCATCATGATGACAACAGCGGACCGACCTTAGGCTTTGCTCACCTGGCCGGCCACCAGACGCCCCTGATGGAAGGTGGCGCTGCGCGCCGGCAGGCGGGCGACCGCCTCGGCGGAACAGCTGGCGTTGACCAGCACGAACTCGGCGGCGTCGCCGGCTTTTGGCCAGGCGCGCTGGCCCTTATCGTCCAGCGGCAACACGCCGCCGGTGGAGATGGCCATGGCGCGCGACAGGTGATACTCGTCGGAGCCACGGTACAGCTGGGCGTACAGGTTGGCCTTCTCCAGGATGTCGCCGGTGCCGAACGGCGACCAGTGGTCGATCACGCTGTCGGTGCCGGTCATCACGAACACCCCTTTCTCGCTGAGCTGCGGCAGCGGCATCATCAGGCCGCCGATCGGCACCGTGGAGGCGATGGTGATCTGCTGCGCCGCCAGCCGGATGGCGGTTTCCGCCAGTTCGCCCGGCGTCAGCGTGGTCAGGGCGAAAGCGTGGCTGATGGTGACCTTGCCGCGCAGCGCCGGGTTTTGCTCCACGGTGGCGATCATATAGTTGATGGCGGCGACCCCGGCCGGGCTGGTCTCATGCAGGTGGATATCCACGCCTTTGCCGGTATCGAGGGCGATCTGGAACATGGCGTCCAGCGATTGCTCCATCGCGCCGTCGACGTTGGTCGGATCCAGCCCGCCGACGTACTGCACGCCCATCTGCATCGCTTCGCGCATCAGCGTATCGACCTTGGAGTGCAACAGCCCGTGCTGCGGGAAGGCGACGATTTCACAGCTGAAGTCCGCCCGGTGGTTTTCCAGCGCGCGCTGCAGGTGTTCCAGGCTTTTCAGGCCACTGACCGGATCGATATTGCAGTGGCTGCGCGCCACGGTGCTGCCTTTGGACTGCAGCAGGGCGATCAGATTTTCCGCCCGCTGCTGCGAGGTGGGCAGCAGTTTCGGGATCAGCGTCTGCTCCAGTGCGATCATGTCCATGATGGTCTTGCCCTGGCGCGGGCGCGGCGCCTGCCACGGGCCGCTGTAGAAGGTTTTGTCCAGGTGGATGTGCATGTCGCGAAACGCCGGCAACAGCAGCTGGCCCTGCGCCTTATAGCGGGGCACGCCGGCGGGCAACGCGGCGTTGGCGGCGTGAATGGCGGCGATCTTGCCGTCTTTGATCTCCAGCGTGTACAGCGCAGTGCGGGTGCCGATCACCGTTTCGCCGTCGTATTCAAAGCCGTCTTCCTGCCGCACCTCGCTCAGGCAGTAGTGGCGATCGGTCAGGGTCATCGGTGCCGGTGCGCACTGCCCGTCGCCCGGTGACGCGGCCTGCGCCATGCCGCCCGTCAGGCCGATCACCGCGCAGGCGGTGGTAAGTTTGCCGGTTTGGCTGAGGAAGGCTCTGCGGCCCGGTTGTTGAGGGTTTTCCACGTTCGGTTCCTTAATCCAGAGGTGAGGGGTGAAAACATCCCCCAATTTAGGAGAGGAACCGGCCGGTTGGCAGCGACATTTGCCACTGGTGACTATTCGATTTGGTAATGATCGGCGTCTGCCGGTGGGATGGTTCTCCTGGCTTGCTCTTTCGCAGCTTTAATGGCTACATTTGTAGTCATTAAAGCTACATTGAGGCCAGCGTGATGCACGATCCGATGCTCGAATTACTGTTCAGCGAATACCGTAGAAAAGTGCTAAGCCTGCTGTTTATTGAAGCCGGGCAGGCGTTTCATGTGCGAGAAATTGCGCGGCGCACCGCAACTCAGGCCGGGACTTTACATAAAGAGTTGAGCAGGCTGGCTGAAGGCGGCATCTTGCTCAGGCAGCGGCAGGGCAACCAAATTTGCTATCAGGCTAACGCCGATTGCCTGATTTTTCCCGAGTTGGCGGCGATTTTCCGCAAGGCTTGCGGGCCGGCTGCGCACTTACGGCAGGTACTGACTGGATTTGGGGAAGACATCGAACGGGCTTTCATCTTTGGTTCCGTCGCCAGTGGCAAAGCGACGGCGGCCAGTGATATTGATGTTCTGATCGTCGGTAAACTGTCTTTTGCGGATGTGATTCAGGCGGTTTATCCGCTGCAGGAAACGCTGGGTCGGGAAATTAACCCCAAACTGTACTCGCCGGAAGAGTGGCGAGCGGCTTTGGCCGAGAACTCCGCGTTTATTCAGGACATTATGGATAAACCCCAACTTTGGATTGCGGGAGACAAGGATGACGCTGGACAATCTTGTCGGGCTGGGACTGGAGGTGATAACGCCTGACGCGGGGGCGATTAAAAAATTGCTGGCCGCCGCTGCTCGCAACCGACGCGATGCGGGTATCACTCAGCTCAGCAATGAGAGCCGTTTCGACACGGCATATAAGGCTGTCATGCAAATGGCTAATGCCGCTTTACAAGCCAAAGGATACCGCACGCTGACCAGCAAGCCCGGCCATCACCAGATCATGATCCAATCGTTGCCGCTCACCGTAGGGCTGCCGCGCGAGGAAATGATCTGCCTGGACGCATTGCGAAAGCAGCGCAATGTGGCGGATTACTCCGGCGACTTGGTGACGGACGCGGCGGTACAGGCTTGCCTTGAGCAGACAGAGGCGCTGTGGGGGCGGCTTATCGACTGGCTGCAACGTGAATATCCGCAGATAGTGGCGTAAGCAGCCTCACTTCAACCCGCAAAACACCGCCAGCCGCTGGGCCAGCGACAGCGTGGCGGCGAGGGCGCCGTCGCGGTAGTAGAGCGCCAGTTCGAAGCTGTCTATCGGCGGCAATCCTTCGGCTTCGCCCAGCACCCGATGCGTGGGCAGACGGCAGCCGGCCGGCAGCAGGGTGACGCCCAGCCCGGCGGCGGAAGCGGCGGTCAGCGCCGCCAGGCTGGCGCTGCTGTAGCCGATGCGCCAGCGTTTGCCGAGGTTGTCCAGCGCCTGGCACAGCTCGTCGCGGTACAGGCCGCTGAGCGGAAATACCGCCAGCGGCACCGGCGATTGCTCGATGGCCGGGAAGGCCAGGCTGTCCAGCCACAGCAGCGGTTCCGGCCGCGCGGCGCGCGGCGGTTGCCGGCGGCGCTGCTTCACCAGGATCAGATCCAGCTCTTCACGCGCGTAGGCGCTGTGCAGATCGGCGCTCAGGCCGCTGGCGACGTCCAATCGCAGGTGTGGGTGCTCGCGGCTGAATTCGGCCAGCAGTTCGGTGGTGGGCACGGCGAAATCCTCCGGCATGCCGATCCGCAGCACGCCGTCGCGCCAGATGCCGGTCAGCGCGTCGTGGGCCTCTTCATTCAGCGCGATGATGCGGCGCGCGTAGCTCAACAGCTTGACGCCTTCTTCGGTCAGCAGCACCTGATGCGAGGAGCGCTCAAACAGCGGCTTGCCCAGCATCTCTTCCAGCCGGCGCACCTGCTGGCTGACGGTGGACTGCGACAAAAACACCCGCTCTGCGGCGCGGGTGAAGCTGTTGCTGTCGCATACGGCGACGAAGCTGAGCAGCAGCTGCGGATTGAACATCGGGTAGCGATTCATTTTCCCACTGTTGGCTATTTTATTATTTAATTTCCCAATACTAGCGGCGTTGCCTACAGTAACGCAACGCTGCGGCGATCGCGCTGTGACGCCGCACTCTTCATTTTGCAGTACCAGGAATATACCGTGTTAAATCATTCTGTTAATTCACCTTCTTCGCGCCGCTGGTTCAATCCCCTGTTGCTGGCGCTGGTGTTGATCGGCCTGAACATGCGGCCGCTGTTGACCTCGATCGGCCCGTTGCTGCCGACGCTGCGCCAGGCTACCGGGCTGAGCTTTGGCGGCGCGGCGCTGCTGACCGCGCTGCCGGTGCTGATGATGGGCCTGATGGCGTTGGCGGGGGGCGCCATCAACCGGCTGTTCAGCGAACGCAGCGCCGTGGCGTTGAGCCTGTTGGCGATCGGGTTGGGCGCACTTTGGCGCGAGCTGGCCCCCGGTAGCGTGCAACTGCTGATGAGCGCGGTGCTGGGCGGGCTCGGCATCGGGGTGATCCAGGCGGTGATGCCCGGCATCATCAAGCATCATTTCCTCAAAAGTATGGCACTGGTGGCCGGGCTGTGGTCGGCGGCGCTGATGGGCGGCGGCGGGCTGGGCGCGGCGATCACTCCGTGGCTGATGAGCATAGGGCACGACTGGCACAGCGCGCTGGCCTGGTGGGCATTGCCGGCGCTGGTGGCGCTGCTGGCCTGGTGGCCGGTCAGTCGCGGGCTGTCGCGCCTGGGCGCGGCGGGAGAAAACCGTGGGCCAAGCCTGCTGCGCAACCGGCGCGCCTGGCTGCTCGGCGCCTATTTCGGCCTGATCAACGGCGGCTATACCAGCCTGATCGCCTGGCTGCCGCCGTATTACATGCAGCTCGGTTGGCAGCCGCAGGCCAGCGGTTCGCTGCTGGCGCTGATGACCTTCGGCCAGGTGATGGGCGCGCTGCTGTTGCCGGCGCTGGCGCGCAATCATGACCGGCGGCCGCTGCTGCTGCTGGCGCTGATGATGCAGCTGATCGGCTTTATCGGCCTGATTTACCTGCCGCAGACGCTGCCGTGGCTGTGGGTGTTGGTTTCTGGGCTGGGGCTGGGCGGCGCGTTCCCGCTGTGCCTGGTGCTGGCGCTCGATCACCTGCACCAGCCGGCGGCGGCCGGGCGGCTGGTGGCCTTTATGCAGGGCGTCGGCTTCCTGCTGGCGGGCGTGACACCCTACCTCTCCGGCCTGCTGCGCGACTACAGCGGTGGCTTCGTGCTGGACTGGCAGATCCACGCGCTGCTGGTGGTGGTGCTGATCGCCATCACCTGGCGCTTCCACCCGCACAGCTACCGGCGGGCGTTCGCCGAATAATATTTCTGTCATTGCCGCTCCCTATAGTGACGTTGCTTTTACTTCTGGGCGATAACAACGAAAAGGGACAATGACATGCACAACACCAAAACCCGGCTGGCGCTGCTGGTCGGCTGCATGGCGCTGAGCGCCAACCTGTGGGCCGAGGCGCAGCCGGTACCGGCGACGCTGGCGGGGCATGCGCTGCTGCCGGTGAAATCCACCGTTTCCACGCCGAAGGACGCGCCGAGCGATCTGCAGCTGAGCGGCAAGTACACCAGCGGCAAACGCGTCACCGAGCTGGGCAGCGTGGCGGGCAAATCCGCCGATCGCCTGACCGGCCTCGGCCTGCCGATCGAAGGCCAACCGCTGCAGGGCCACTCCGGCATCAAACACATGCCCGACGGCACCTACTGGGTGCTGACCGACAACGGCTTCGGCAGCAAGGCCAACTCGCCGGACGCCATGCTGTATCTCAACCACTACAAGATCGATTTCAAAGACGGCACGGTCGCGCCGCTGAAGACGGTTTTCCTGCACGATCCGGATAAAAAGGTGCCGTTCCACATCATCAACGAGAGCACAGAGCAGCGTTATCTGACCGGCAGCGATTTCGATCCGGAAAGCTTCCAGTTTGCCGACGATGCCTTGTGGATCGGTGAAGAATTCGGCCCTTACCTGATCAAGGCCGACCTGAACGGCAAAGTGCTGGCGGTGTTCGACACCCAGGTGGACGGCAAGGTGGTGAAATCGCCGGACAACCCGACGCTGACCCAGCCGGGCGCGCCGGACGGCAAGCAGAACTTCCAGGTGGCGCGCTCCAAAGGCTTTGAAGGCATGGCCGCCTCGCCGGACGGCAGCAAGCTGTACCCGCTGCTGGAAGGGGCGCTGTGGGACGGCGAGCAGTTCGAGAACGTCGGCGGCAAACGCTACCTGCGGGTGCTGGAGTTCGACGTGAAACAGCAGGCCTGGACCGGCCGCAGCTGGCAGTACGTGCTGGAAGACAACCAGAACGCCATCGGCGACTTCAACATGATCGACGCCACCCACGGGCTGGTGATCGAGCGCGACAACGGCGAAGGCACGCCGGATAAAGCCTGCGCCGCAGGCGCGCCGACCGACAACTGCTTCAGCCAGGTGGCCAAGTTCAAACGGGTATATAAAATCGCCTTCTCGGACGCCAACGTCGGCAAACCGGTCGAGAAACTGGGCTATATCGACCTGATGAACATTCAGGATCCGAACAAGCTGGCGCGCAAGCCGCTGAATGACGGCGTGCTGACCTTCCCGTTCTTCACCATCGAGAACGTAGACGTGGTGGACGCCAACCACATCATCGTCGGCAACGACAACAACTTCCCGTTCTCCTCCAGCCGCCAGCCCAATATGGCGGATGACAACGAGTTCATCCTGCTGGACGTGAAGGATTTCCTGAAGTAGCGCTCCCCGGCCGCCGAATCGCCGGCGGCCGCCATTTCCCGCTTAGCGCAGCGAACAAACTGCGCTATAATCAGCGCCTTGCTTCTCCCTTCTCCAAGGAAGATCCTCGTCCCCGGTGGGGCGGCCGGACTTCAAATCCGGTTGGGGCCGCCAGCGGTCCTGGGCAGGTTCGACTCCTGTGATCTTCCGCCAAAGCTTGTCCGGGTAGTTCCTGAAAAGTCCATTAAAATGCATAAAATCAATTGATTGTGTGATTTTATTGTCCGCCGGTGCCCGTGCGTTACCGCCTGAATCCGAGAAAAATGTGTATAATGATGCGTATAATGTTTTTATACACAGAATCCACTTATACACATGCTCCTAACTGACATACAAATTCGACGTTCCAAGCCGCAGGAAAAGCCCTACACCCTCAACGATGGCCAAGGCCTGTCTCTCCTTATCAACACTGACGGGAGTAAAGGTTGGCGTTTTCGCTATCGCTATGCCGGAAAAGCCAAGCTAATGTCCTTTGGTACCTACCCTTTGGTAACGCTGGCCGATGCGCGAGAAAAGCGCGGAGAGGCCCGTAAGCAAGTTGCTAATGGCATTGACCCTGTAGCCGAGAAAAAGGCGCAAAAGCTCGCTCAGCAGCTTTCGGTTGAGAATTCCTTTGAAGCTATTAGCCGCGAGTGGCACACGAACAAGGCTGACCGGTGGACGCTGGCCTACAGGGAAGAAATCATGCGTACCTTTGAGCAGGATGTGTTTCCATACATTGGTCAACGTCCGATTGCAGAAATTAAGCCCTTAGAGTTGCTAGAAGTGCTGCGACGCATTGAGAAGCGTGGGGCATTGGAAAAGACCCGTAAGGTACGCCAGCTCTGCGGAGAGGTATTCCGCTACGCAATTATTACCGGTAGGGCGGAATATAATCCAGCCCCAGATCTCGCCAGCGCGCTAGCCGTTCCAAAACAAAAGCACCATCCGTTCCTTTCGGCCGAGGAACTACCTTACTTTGTTAAGGATTTGGAAGGATATACTGGTAGCATCATCACTAAGAATGCTGCAAAGATCGTTATGCTGACCGGTGTACGCACACAAGAAATGCGTTTTGCTACATGGGAAGAAATTGATTTTGAACGGGGTATCTGGGAGATCCCCGCCGAACGTATGAAAATGCGCCGCCCGCACATTGTACCGCTCTCTACTCAGGTGGTTGAACTGTTTAAACAACTTCAACCGATCACTAGTCACTATCCTTACATTTTCATTGGACGAAACAACCGCAGAAAGCCTATAAGTAAGGAAAGCGTGAACCAGGTGATCGAGTTGCTGGGATATAAGGGGCGAGCCACTGGTCACGGCTTCAGGCATACAATGTCTACCATCCTGCATGAACAAGGCTTTGAATCTGCATGGATTGAGATGCAGCTAGCGCATGTGGATAAGAACGGTATTCGAGCGACTTATAATCATGCTCAATATCTGGAAAAACGTCGAGATATGTTGCAATGGTATAGCGATAGTCTTTATTAAAAATTACGGCAGCAGAGGCTGCCGTTTTTTATTTTTTATTTTGTTCTTTACTCTCGATTGCTTTCTCTATGGTATCGCAAACATTAATCCATCGAGTTGCCCATGCATAATCTTCATCTCGTTCATGGTTACACATGAAATTGAGAAAGTGTTTCTTTTTATATTCATTTACCTTGAAAGGTTCAATGGCTCCAGATGCATCTTCTGAATAATTGTCAAACCATGATGGATTTTGTTGGTATGCATCTTTTATCCATTTGTCAATAAATAAACCTTCAATTGCATAATGGCTTCTGATTGAAACAAACTCCTTGTTTGGATTAAATGGTAGTTTTAATTTTTGTTGTATATATGATTGGATGTTTTGACGTTCATTTGTCCCCTCATAATCACCATCAAAAATACTAATACAGATGGTTTCTTTTTGTATGTAACTATAATTTGCTCTTAAAAAACCAGTTAGAAATTTAACGCCACCGAACTCTTCTAATTTTGCCGCTCTAAGTTTTGGCCACTTGTTTTTTAAATTTTCATTTTGTGCTGTTGTTTCTAAAAACCAGCTTATATATTCTTTGTCGGTAGGGCCCTCAAGGAATAGATTATAATTGTCAAGGCTAAAGAAATCACTAAATCTTACTCCGAGAGAGTCTCTGATTTTTTGGGTTGCCTCTAAAAATGTTTTGAATTTGTTATTTGTAGTGTGACCTTCGCTGTTTTTTTCAATGCCGATGACTTTTCTTGTGTCTTGATTTACAAATGATAATGAATGCGTTGTTAAGATCACATAAGCGTGATCTTTTAAATTGTCGAAAATTTTATTGCAACTTCTAGTTAGCTCTGGGTGTAGAAATGATTCAGGCTCTTCAATTAACCATATAAGATTCTTGTCTTCTTCTTTTTTTCTTTTTGAAATCCAAGAAAATGTTGAAAATAGTGATGTGCATTGAATTCCCATTCCTTTGTTAAATATATCAGTCTCCTCTGTATCTTTTATCGAGAAGTCAAAGCCGCTTATTATTTTTTCTAATTGATCATCAGGTACTTTAAATGCAGTTGTGTAGCCCATAATTCCACAATTTTCAAGCTCTTTATCTACACTTTTTGATATTTCTTTTAAGCCCGATTTAAGAGACTGTAATGAGTTACTTAATTTCTCTGATGCAACTTTTCTCAAATAAGGCACGACTAATGTAGTATATAGCTGCTCAACACTTTTCGCTGAGGGAACATATATACAGTCGAAGCTTGTTAATAACTTGTCGACTAACTTTCTCTCTAAATAAGTATAGCTGTTGGATGTAACACCTTCTTTCCTCTTCACTCCTTTAAAAAAAGCATATGAAGGATTTCCTTTTGTGGAGAACGTAAGATAAAGATTAACCTCATTCAAATGCTGAGATGTTATTTCGACCATGTCAAATAATTCATTGAATTGGTCCTTCAGAGGATCGTTTTCCTCAAATTCGAATGTGGCAGTGAAACTAGACTGTCCTCCTTTGCTACCAAATGGTATATCCCTTTTGTAACTATATGAGCTATCATCATCTTTTGCTGAAAAAAAGTTTTTATCCCTTTTAATATATTTGTTTTGCCACAGTTATTTGGTCCAACGATAGATAAACCTTTTAACGTGTCTAATTTAATCTCAGAATGTATTGAACGATAATGATTGATTCTGAAAGCTTTCAGTAACATGTGACCTCTAATTTTAAGTTAGCTAATCCCTGATCTTTTATCTTTGACCATACGTTGAGTCAAGTCTGATAACAATTTATCTGCGCGCAATGCTATCCCCGCCTCGCCTGCGCGCTTCATGTGTCGCTTTTCATGCAGTTGCATGAACGGCCGCAGGCCGCGCCAGTACTGGTGCAACACGGGATAAAAAGTGCATTTTCTTGCATGCAAAATCATGCACCCTATGCATGCACGCGCAATTTGTGGCTGGCTAGCCAGGAAAAAGGCTGTTTTGGGCGAGGCGAAAGAGAAATGCCCCGCGATGCTGTCGAGAGCGGCGGGGCGGAGTGTGATTAGTGCAGAGTTGGATTGCTGTTGTAACGGCGATAGCGGTTCAACGTCCGTTTCTCCGGCGGTGGCAAGGCGTTCTCATCGACCGGTTGCGCTTGTATCGGCTGGCACAGGATTTTATCGACGCTTTCCACCGTCTTGAATGTGCAAGAACAGGTTAGGCTCTGACATTGGTAATACGCCTCTTTCGTCCGCTCCGTGATATAGCGACTGGTGCGGGTATAGGACGCATGGGTGCACAGCGGGCAGCGCATCATGATTGGGCCCCTTTCTCTTGCAGCAGACGGCGTTTTTCCGCCAGTTCTCTTGCCACTTGCGTCCGGCGAATTGGACTTCTTTGCAGCTCCTGCAATACACCAGTTTGTTCCGGTATCGTCAGGCCAATCTCATTCAGCACCGGGTGGTCGATATTTTGCATTGCCGTGGCAACGTTAATATGGCCCCGCCGCGTTCCCAGCAGCTGTTGCTCAATCGCTTTCACCGGATCATCCCCATAAACGCTATACGCCTTTTTCGCCAGCGCGCAGGCCTTGACAATCTCAGGGCTGATGAGCGCCTTGCTCAGTGCATCCACGGCTTGGCCCATTGCATGGTCAGCAAAGGTTGTGAGGGCGTCTTTATGCGCGGCCACCACCTTCGGAGCCGCTCCTCCGCAATCAAGATGAAACTCTATTTTGTCCAGT
The DNA here is from genome assembly GCF_030954545.1 of Serratia sp. MF1(2023). Taxonomy (NCBI): domain Bacteria; kingdom Pseudomonadati; phylum Pseudomonadota; class Gammaproteobacteria; order Enterobacterales; family Yersiniaceae; genus Serratia; species Serratia sp. MF1(2023). Next base: position 121,299 of record NZ_JAVHUX010000031.1, read on the forward strand.
TCCATCTCTTCAATCAGGCCGTCGAACTCTTTCGCCAGCTCCCGCTTGGAAATCCGGCTGTGGTGTTGCGCTTGCAGTTCCGGCGTCATTTCTCCGCGCAGTTTGCGAAACAGGGTGCGCCACTGGCTTTCTGCCTCCTGGCTCTGCACTTCGGTGTCTTTCTTCTGTTGGTGGCAGCGGGCAATGCCGGTTACGACGTCGGTCAACGCCTGATAGTTTTTGTCGTGGGCGGCGCGAGCGTCACGCAGGGCTTGCAGTTTATCGGTGATGTATTTCGGTAAGGCGGTGGTGCTCATGGTCATGTCTCCGGTGTCAGTCAATGTGAAGCTATTCTGCTGACCGCCGTACAACATCGCCATTCATCCCGGTTGGACTATCCCCAGGACAACAGCCTTGGGCGCTGATGAGAAAACCATCAAGCCGTTTTTAGTTTTACCTAAAACTATTCACTACTATTCACCTAAATAAAAAATATAGATAAATCAGTGAATAATAGGGTGAACACTTCTCACTTAACTCTTCACCCGGTGTTCACCACTGTTCACCCAGCCCAAAACAGCCTTTTCCCTGGCTAGCGGTGGTTAGTCTGTTTATACCTATTTATTAGCAATGAATTCATTGTTGAAAACTATGGGGCAATGTTGAGGAAGGGTGAGGAGTAGTGAGGATTGCTGAGCTATTATAATTTGTTGTTTTTATGACCATTTCTTAATGAATCACACAACAACGCCTTGTTGCCACCCCGGTAAATATTCACATAATAGGGCGCTACCGAAGTTCACACAGTCCCGCCCAGCGTTGGCCGGACACAAAGAGGTAGCGTTTTATGTTGACCGTTTCCACTCCCACCCCATCCACCCCGTCGCCGGTTATTCCTGGCGGTTACACCCCGCGCGAGCGCTTTATTCGATTGCCGGAAGTGCTCTACACCACCGGCTTGTCCCGCTCCACCGTGTACGAGATGATGAGTCGCAAGCAGTTCCCGGCCCAGGTCTCCCTCGGCGGTAAAAACGTCGCCTGGCTGGCCTCTGAGGTCGAGCAATGGATGGACGAACGTATCGCCAACCGTCACCAGGGGGCCGCCGCATGATGCAGTTAACCTTTGGTCGCCAGCATTTCACCCTCGATGAGCGCGACGCGCTGTTTGTGGCGGAAGCTATCCTGTTGCAGCGTAAAGAGCCTGGCGTCCTCTTGCCGGATCACCGCAGCGAAAAACACGGCGTTATTCGTCTGGCGAGTCGCCAGGCTGAGCCGCGCCTGTTTCGCGCCGGGCCGGTTCCGCTGACCTGCGCGGCGGCCGATACCCGCAACGACCCGCTTACCGACTGTTGATCACTATGCAATCGATTGAACGTCCGGGGGCGTCTTACGGCTTGCCCCCACGTCCGGCCCTGCGCTATAGTCCTCCCGCTGCCGCACAATCGGCACCCACAGCACGAGGGCGTAGTGATCGATGTCGTGGGGGATCACCTGCAGCAGACTGTCGCCGACGTTAACCATTTGGCCAACCGTGACGCTCAGCGAATCGATACGGCCATCGGCCAGCGCACGAACGACGATCGCTCCACCGGCATCGATGTTGAGCCGCTCTTTCTGCAGCTCGTAGCGCTGCAGCTCCATCTGGTAGATCTGGTTGTCGAAGTTGGCGGCCTGGGTATGGATCTGGCTTTCCAGCGCGGTGATCTGCAGCGCATTCTGTTCGTTCTGGCCGGACAGGCCCAGTAGGTTGTTCTGCTGCTGGTAATACAGGGCCACCTGGTTGGTGAGCTGATCCTTGTTGATCAGTCCCTTGGTCTGATAGTGCCGGTAGTTCTCCATGTTCTCCTTCATGATGCGTATCCCTTCCTGAGCACGCCGAAGGATGTCGGTTGAGCGTGAGAACGCGGCGGTATATTGCGCCTTCTGTTTTTCCAGCATTGTGAGCGTGGCCTGCTTGCTGCTTTCCAGTCGGCTGATGATTTGCGCAATGCGTGCCAGCTGGCCATCGATATCCCGCTGCTGGTTATCGCTGACGACACCACTGCGAGTGCTTTTGCTGACGTCAATCTGGTAAATGGGCGCTCCGGCGGTGATCACCTGCCCTTCGGTGACAAATTGTTTGACGACTACCCCCTGGACGGAAGAATAGACGTTGGCGGCACGCGGATAGGTGCTGACCTCACCGGTCACATTGACCCGTCGGGTATAGGTACCGGCGATCACGAAGGTGAGAAATGCAATGAGAAAAAACAGGCAGAGCCCTGCTATGAGCCAAAAGGGAATGCCGGGAAGGAGGAGCGCCCGGCCACGCCATTTCATTTTCTGATTATCGATCGCTTCCTGGCGAAACACTATTTGGGATCCTTGGTTATGCGGTGATAAACATCGTGCTTTTTGCAATCACATTAACCAGTGAATAGCGACACTGCGCACTCACCTTAGCTGAAACCAAACTTACAGCCAGTACAACGTGCTTGTCAAACCACTTATCAGCAGTGCTAATGAATATGACTCGCTGTTCGATCATGTCCTTCAAATGATAACCGTGAGCACTGGGTTAAATTCCTTAGCCTTTAAATACATCCTTGTTTTTCAATAACATCCTTCTTATTATAACATTCATTCCAATAAAAGCGCTCACGACATAGCCCACCATAACAATGAATGAATTGTGTAATATTTCATTATTAAATTTCACATCATTTAAAAGAATGATGATAAACCATGGGAGCATGGAAATGGCCAGTACACCTAATGTATCTGACATGTTTTGCCCCAAAAATGCTTTTCGCCAGCGCTTCACTCTTTCTTTTAGTGGTAAGTTTTTCAGTTCCGGAATGCTCTTCAGCGTCCAATAAATCTTCATTTACCCACTCCAAAAGTCTAAACAATAGAAATATTATGTCTGGTCATGATGGGCAGTCAAACCAATATTAAATGTTTAACTACCCAGTCTGCATTTTTACCAATGGTTATCCGTACCAATTCCCGCAGGAGTCATCGAGACGTTATCTGGCTCATGATAGTTCTCACCAATTTTTCCACCGATGTAATCACCGACACCTGAACCAATCAAAGCACCTCCAGGGCCACCGATAACACCGCCAACGTAAGCACCAACGCCACCGCCAACTGTAGAGCCAACAGAGCTCAGCAATTCACGCATCTCTTCAAGATCTCTGTCCTCATCAGATTGCTGACCGCCTGCGACAAGTAACATATCCTTCTGCGACAATATTTCCATTTCTCTATCCTCTTTAGCTAAGTTTACATGGCTTTGGGGTGAAAAAACTGACGATGTTATAATGAAACAAAATAATCTCATCCCATTCTGAGAATATCAGCGCTTGCCGCAAACGGATAAAATACCCACCTTGTGATAGATGATAAATATCATGAAGGGGAATATAGTTGTCATGGCATCGTTTCAACATGGCATTGATGAGCAATCTGCAAAATCGGCCGTTTCCGTCATAAAATGGATGGTAGGCAAGCAAGGCTGTTGAACTGATCACCGCTGAGTAAAGGTTATTAAAGGGGGCATTAATAATAATGGCCCATATATTACGCAATCCATCGACCAAGTGTTTCGCATCAATAAACCGGATGTAATGCCCATTTTTATCTGATGACGTGCGCATGGCTGTCTTTCTAATACCAGGTTTTATCGGATTAATTTTGCCAGACCAGAAAGTTAAAAAGGCCAGAAAACAATCGAACTTGGCCCGCATTATCATGCGATTATAATCATCTGAGAACTGATTAATTAGTGCTGTTTCCAACAATGTTCTGCCGTCGTTTTTTATATCTTTCTGATTAGTTAGGTAATGGGCACTGAGTCGGTGTGTTAACCTATTGATCTCTTCATTAGGAAAACCAACAACTCGATCATGCCCCTTACTTGTTTCACTGGAGAGGAGATATGTCGATACAATGGCTTCCAAAGAAGCGAGTTTCTCTCTCGTCACGGCGGAAAGCGTTGTTATATCTGGGAGTCGTAACGGTGTGAGTTGGATGACGTTCATGTCGTTTTTCCCTAAATAACCGAATCACACGGAATCGGGAAAAGCTTATCATTTTGATAATTCATGTTTGTTAATTTTTTGTGAACTTCCTATGAAGCTGGTTTTATCGCCCTGCCACTTCATTTATCAACGCGATTATTTCGTGTTGACGCTATCGGTAGTGTAAACCGCCAACGCACTACGCGAATGATGGCGTACACTCAGCCCGAAAGCACCGAGCTCAGTTCGGCAGTCGCACAACGTTTTCTACGGCGAAAATCAAGATAAGGGGAATTATGCGTAACTGCTGGCGTGATCCAAAAACCGGAAGTCGGCTCTTATCATTCCAGGTGTCCAGAAAGACTCCTTCTTTATAGTTTTGCCTTTGTTATCTTTTCTGTTTTCAGGCGATATAATGCCGGTTAAACAAACAATGTTGGGTGAACAACATGCAAAGACCACCCCGAACGGAAGCTCTGATGCCGGTACTCAGCGCCGATGATGCTCAGGAAGAACAAATACATATCGCTTATGAACCTCTGACCCCCTCAGTCATTGAGGATGAAAAAGCGCAAAGCTATATCGAAGCACTGAATTTTGCTTGTTCTCGCCCGGATATCAGAAACATTGCTGTCACTGGCCCGTATGGTGCAGGTAAAAGCTCTGTATTACTGACGTGGGAAAAAGCAGAAAGCAATGACTTCAGGATGATGACCGTGTCTTTGGCTGATTTTGAAATGCAGCAAGCGTCATCCGGAGATACCAGTGTGGGGGATGACAAAACCGACGGTGATAAAGCTGATAAAAAAGCGGCTAAAGCTGAAGAAAAAACAATTGAGTACAGCATCCTGCAACAGCTGCTCTACAAAGAGAAAAAAAGTGTGTTGCCATATTCCCGTCTGGAGCGCATTTCTGACGTTAGCGCGCCTCAGATTGCCATGATGGCCGCCAGCCTGTTACTCATACTTGCATTGACGGCAACTGGCCTGCTTTTTCTATTCCCTGATTACATCAGTGCGAAGCTTTCTCTGCCGAAAGAGCTGAGTCAGTTTCTCCTGGCTTTGCCTATACTCGCTAGGGTTGGTGGCGCAGGGATATTTCTTTTTTTTGCCTTATTCCTTGCACTGAAGAAATTGCACCGTACAGGGGTATTTGACCGCCGCGTCAGTATTGATAAAGTTGACGTACTGAAAGGAGCGATTTCTACACGCCCTACAGCCCCTTCTCTTCTCAATGTATACATTGATGAAATCGTCTACTTCTTCGAACAGACGCAATACAATGTGGTTATATTTGAGGATCTTGACCGTCATAACGACGGCGCTATCTTCATCAAGCTCCGTGAGATAAATCAGCTCATCAATAACTGCCTTCCCGCTGATAAACCTGTGAGATTTATCTACGCTGTCAGGGATAATCTCTTCAGCACGCCAGAATCACGGACAAAATTTTTTGATTTTGTCATGCCGGTGATCCCGGTAATGGACAGTGAGAATGCCTCTGAGCATTTCTTTGGAAAATTTAAATATGATGAACTTAAACAAGATGGCTTCAGAGACTGTATTACCAGACTGGCTCTGTTTATTCCTGACATGAGGGTGATGCATAATATTGCCAACGAATTCCGGCTTTACAGGAATATTGTGAATAACGGAGAGGATCTTAAACGACTGATTGCACTCATTGCCTACAAAAACCTTTGTGCCGAAGATTATCACGGAATAGATCAGAAAAAAGGGGTACTTTACAGCATTGTTTCCGAGTATACATCTGGTAAATTAAGAGACGAGTTTTGCAGCGAACTGAAAGGCACAATGGAAGCTTGTCTTTATGAGCTATCTCAACTGCTGAATGAACGAGTGGTCACTGAACATGAGTTAAGAAGTGAAATCCTGCAGTCATATATCAGTGAAAGAACGGCATCAACATTGCACTTTATGAGTAACAATGGTACTTATTATAACATTGAAGAGGTCATCGAAAACGAAGATTCGTTTCTTTCATTGCTGAATAACAGCCCCATTGCTATTAAACCTAAAGGGTATAATATAAATATAGCAATGCTTGATAAAAAGACAGCAGAGGTTTTAAAGGAAGAATATGAAGAAAGACATGCCATTATTACAAATAAAATAAATGGCAAAATTTCTCACTTAGAAAATTCAATCCAAAAAATCAAACACGATATTCAGAACACATTTTCGTATGACCTCGCGTTTTTTATCAAGAAGATAGGAATAGAGGGTTTTGGAAAACGTGTTGCAGGCTATGTAACTTCTGATAATCACGACAAAACGTCCTTATCTGATAACGTGGGAAGACTTGAGTTTATATATTTTCTTTTATCTTATGGCTATCTATCAACTGACTACATGGCCTACCGTTCCGTATTTATACCGGGTAGCCTGAGCATAGAAGACAATAACTTTATCAGGGCTGTGACGTCAGGAAGAATACCGGATGAAACGGAAAAAATGTCCCTCAGCAATGTTGCTAACACCGTGGCGAAATTGCGTAGATTGGGCATGCTGATGCATGAAAATGCATGGCATCCTCAGATTCTCTGGCACCTTATGTACAATGATAAGGTTTCCCTGAAGACTATATTGGGAATGCAGGTGGAACCTGGAGCACAAGAGCGGATGGTAAGACTGGCCAATGATATCTTCCCTCGTTGGGAACCCACTCTGCAGCTGAAATATATCAGGTTATTGGTCGACGGGGATGGCAACTTGTCCAAAATTATCCACCAGATTGGGAGCTTGAATGATATTGAAGCTCAACACACTCTGCTCCCGTTGTTACTGTCCTTACCGGCACTGCCTTGGAACGTCGTCTCTAAGAGAGAGCGGGAAGAGCTACAGCGACTCATTGATTCTCACGTTAATATCCTAACAGCCATATCTGAGGACTGTGCTCAGACTTTCTGTGAAAACCTGCGGAATTCAGACTGTCGCCTGACTAATATCCCTTTGGTCCAGAGCAACTCCGTCAAGAAAACTTTGCATTCGGTGGCACAGGAAAAACTGTGGGTCTATTCCACATCCAACCTGCAAAACCTCTGTTTTTCACTCATCCATGAGATAGAAAACAGCAGTGAATCCTTACGTAAAAAACCTTTAAAAACAATAAAATCGCTTCATATTTCGAACCTTGAAGCCTATGTTTATGAAAACATATCATCGTTTATCCGTGATATTTTTATTCACTCCGAAGAAAGAGAGCTCATTCCTGACCTCCTTAATTCGGCATTGGTTGACTGGAATGATGCAGAGTGCCTAACAGTCAGTATGAAGTTTATGCTGGAAGACGTAACGGTTATCCTAAACAAAGAAAATAACGAAACAACAGAAACTAATCATGATAGAAACCTTTATTCACTTCTGACGCATCATAATCACATTACCCCTTTATGGAACAATGCGGTTTTTTTACTTGATGAAGATGCGTCAGTTGCCGCTGATACATTTTGTGAATGGCTCAATATTAATTACGCTTTATTGCCAAATGAAACATTACCTTTGACTGAGGTTCAGCTCTCGCAGTTACTTATAAAAGTAGTATCTTCAGAAAACATCAGTAAAGATGCACTTGTCGCGGTAACCAAGACATTCAGATTATCTCTTATTAAGTTGCCTGACAGCTTGCCGCTGAACAATGCGGCAGTACTGATGGATCAGAAATGGTTAGCTCCAACCGCTAGTGTCTTTGAACAACTTTATCAGGCATTTTACGAAGAGGGTGACGGATTGACACCGCTTCTTTATGATCTGATTTGTATCCGTCCCGCCTTGTTGAATGAGAACTACGAGCTTGTTTTGTATGCTGATGAAGAATTTGACCGACGCATTACCCGGTTACTTCTGAATGGCGGTAAGATATCTGATGAACTCTGTATCAGTATCCTGAACTGGCTCTGGGATAAAGATGAGGCACTGTTCTCTGATGGGCCGCTTCTCAGCCTGCAAATCCTGACTCGGCTCTCAGTAAAACTGACCAGCGACCGACAGAAGCACGCACTGCTGATACAATGTTTGAAAGATGAAAGGGCGCCGCGCACATTTATCAGGTCAGTGCTGATGACTTTCGGGCATTCGGATTATGCCGCTTTTCTTATTGAGAGGAGTCACCGCAGCATTGTGTATTCAGACTCGATGTGGCATTTGGCCACCCAGTTGGGAAAAAGCGAATTTATCAGGCCACCAAAAACCACTCACGACAGTACACGTATCCGTATAGAGCCATTAACTAGCGCTAAAAAAGAATAAGCCGAACGTAGGTGAAAGGTGCGTATTCTGACCCAACGTGAACATCCATTCTGGCGGAACGTGAACGCTATTTCTGGTTTTGCGTGAACGCGTATTCCGGCGGAAAATACCACGATTTTGCACCATGACCAGAATCACTGTTCATTTTGCCAGAATCGG
>NZ_JAVHUX010000014.1:0-244307 GCF_030954545.1 Serratia sp. MF1(2023)
GCGGGCGTTGCCGGAGCCGCAGGGGGCGCAGAGCCAGGCGGCGTATGAAGCGCCGCAGGGTGAACACGAAACGCTGCTGGCGGCGATCTGGCGCGAGCTGCTGAACGTGGAGCGGGTCGGGCGCCACGATAACTTCTTCGAGCTGGGGGGCCACTCGCTGCTGGCGGTGCGTCTGACCAACCGTCTGCAGCAGATGGAATGGCAGCTGCCGTTGCAGGTCCTGTTCGCCAACCCGACGCTGCTGGCATTGGCGCAGCAACTGCGGAGAACCGATGAGGCGCTGCCGCCGATCGAGGCTATGCCACGCGGCGCCGCGTTGCCGCTGTCGTTTGCTCAGCAGCGTTTGTGGTTCCTGACGCAGTTGGAAGGCCTGAGTGAAACTTACCATATTCCCCTGGCACTGAGCCTGCGCGGCGAGCTGGCTCTGCCCGCCTGGCGGCAGAGCCTGGATGCGCTCTATGCCCGCCACGAAGCGTTGCGCAGCCGGTTTGTCACCGTCGAGGGGCAGCCGCAGGCGCACATTCTGCCGGCAGACGCGCTGCCGTTGACGGTGCACGATCTGCGTGGGCGGCAGGATGCTCAGAGCCAGGCGCGGCAACTGGCGCAGCGCCTGACGGAGGCGCCTTTTGATTTGACGCAGGGGCCGCTGGTGCGCGCCGCGCTGATCCGCCTGGCGGATGAGGAGCATCTGTTCCTGCTCACCTGTCATCACATCATTTCCGACGGTTGGTCGACCGGCATTCTGCTGCGTGAACTGGGGGCGTTGTACGGCGCTTTGCGTCGCGGCGATGCCGATCCGCTGCCGCCGCTGCCGCTGCAATACGCAGATTACGCCGCCTGGCAGCGTCGCTATCTGACGCCGGAGCGGCTGGCGGCGCAGGCGCAATACTGGCGCGAAACGCTGAGCGATGCGCCGGCGCTGCTGACGCTGCCGACCGACCGGCCGCGTCCGACGGTGCAGTCTTTCAGCGGCGGGGAGGTGCCGATCGCGATCGACGCCGAGCTGACGCAGGCGCTGCGGCAGTTCAGCCGGCAGCATGGCGGCACGTTGTTCATGACGGTGCTGGCGGCCTGGAGCCTGGTGCTGGCGCGCATGGCCGGGCAGCAGGAGCTGGTGATCGGTACGCCGGAGGCCAACCGTGGCCGGCTGGAAACCGAATCGCTGGTCGGCTTCTTCGTCAGCACGCTGGCGCTGCGCATCGATCTTCGCGACGATCCTGATCTGCCGACGCTGATCGCGCGGATCCGCCACGCGGTGCTGGCGGCACGGGAAAATCGCGATCTGCCGTTCGAGCAGGTGGTGGAGCTGGTCAATCCGCCGCGCCACCTGGGTTATACCCCGCTGTTCCAGGTGATGTTGGCCTGGCAGGACGGCTCGGTGCGCGATATCTCGCTGCCTGGGCTGCAGGCCGAGAGTGCCGAGTTGGGCTATCAGATCGCCAAGTATGATTTGACGCTCGATCTGGCGGAGCGCGACGAGCAAATCAGCGGGACGCTGAACTTCGCCACGGCGCTGTTCGACCGCGCTACCGCCGAACGTTACGGCGTTTACCTGGTGCAGGTGCTGCGGGCGATGGCGACAAATGCTACGCAGCCTGCGTCGCATCTCGATCTGCTGCCGGCTGCCGAGCGCGAACTGTTGTTGTACGGCTGGAACCGAACCGCGGAAGTTTATCCGGCGCAGAGCAGTGCCCACGTCCTGTTTGAACAGTGGGTGCAGCGTACGCCGGACGCCGTTGCGGTGGTGAACGATCGGGACAGCCTGAGCTACGCCCAATTGAACGCCCACGCCAACCAACTGGCGCACCAACTCATCGCACAGGGCGTGCGCCCGGGCGATCGCGTGGCCACGTCGCTTGAACGCAGCGTTTCTCTGGTCATCGCCCAGCTGGCGATCCTCAAGGCGGGGGCCGCTTATGTGCCGCTCGATCCGCACCTGCCCGTTGCGCGGCAGGCGTGGATCATCGGTGACAGCGGGGCGTCGTTGATCCTGTGCGATCGCGATATCGACCGCGAGATAGCCGGCGAGATCGCCTGCCTGCGTGTCGATCGGCTGCGGCAGAATCCGACCCACGATCCGGCGGTGCCTCGCGCCGGCGGCGCGCCGGCCTACATCATGTATACCTCGGGCTCGACCGGTACGCCTAAAGGCGTCATGGTGACGCACCAAGGCATCCTCCGGCTGGCGATCAACAATCGTTTTGCGTCGTTTGAACGCGGCGATCGCTTCGCTTTCGCCGCCAATCCGGCGTTTGACGCCAGCACGCTGGAAATGTGGGGAGCCCTGTTGAATGGCGCCAGTCTGGCGATCATTGCGCCGGAAGTGTTGACGGAAGCCGAGGCGTTGGCGGCGGCGCTGGTGCGGCAAGGGATTAACGTCTTGTTCCTGACCACCTCGTTGTTTAACCAATATGCCCATAGCATCGCCGCGACGCTGGCGCAGTTGAAATATCTGCTGAGCGGCGGTGAAGCGGCGGATCCGCACGCCTTTGCCCGCATGCTGAAAGAGGCTGGGCCGGTACGGCTGATCAACGCTTATGGGCCGACCGAGTGTACGGTGTTCGCCACGACGGCCACGATCGAGCGAGTGGATCCATGGCAGCGTTTGCCTATCGGGCGGCCGATCGGCAATACCCGGATTTATCTGCTGGATGAGCACGGGCAACCGGTGCCGCTCGGCGCGACCGGCGAGATCTACATCGCCGGCCCCGGGGTGGCGCTGGGTTATCTCAACCGAGCAGAGTTAACGGCAGAGCGATTCCTGGCGGATCCGTTTAACCCAGGCGAGCGGATGTATCGCACCGGCGATCTGGCGCGCTATCTGGCGGACGGCAATATCGACTACCTGGGACGCAACGATCGGCAGGTGAAAATTCGCGGCTTCCGCATCGAATGCGGTGAGATCGAGGCGCGAGTGGCCGGTCATCCGGCGGTGCGCGAAGCGGTGGTGGATGTCCTCGGCGAAGCGGACAATAAGCGACTGGTAGCCTGGGTGGTGCCGGAGGCTGACGCGGATCGCCAGACGTTGGCGGTGACGCTGCGACAGTATCTGGCGGGGATGTTGCCGGAGTTTATGCTGCCGGCGGCCTGGGTGGCGCTGGATACGCTACCGCTGACGCCGAACGGCAAACTGGATCGGCGCGCGCTGCCTGAGCCGCAGGGGGACGCCTACGTGCGTGAGATTTACGCCGAACCTGAAGGCGAACTGGAAACGCTGCTGGCGGGGATCTGGCGTGAGCTGCTGGGCATTGAGCGGGTCGGGCGCCACGATAACTTCTTCGAATTGGGCGGCCACTCGCTGCTGGCGGTGAAGTTGATGGCGCAGCTGCGCCGTGTCGGGCTGAGCGCCGGGGTGCAAACGCTGTTCACCGCGCCGACGCTGTCAACGCTGGCGCAGACGTTGGTCACGCAGCAGGAAGTGAGCGTGCCGGCCAACGGTATCCTGCCGGGCTGCGTAGCCATTACGCCGGAGATGTTGCCGCTGGCGACGCTGAGCCAGCCGGAGATCGACGCGGTGGTGGCGCAGGTGCCGGGCGGCGTGGCCAACGTACAGGATATCTACGCCTTGTCGCCGCTGCAGGAGGGGATTTTGTTCCACCATCTGCTGGCGGAACGGGGCGACCCGTACCAGCTGTCCGCGGTGTTGCGTTTCGACAGCCGTGCGCGCCTGGACGCCTGGCTGGCGGCGATGCAGCAGGTGATCGATCGCCATGACATTCTGCGTACCGCGTTCATCACGCAGGGCGTGTCATCACCGGTGCAGGTGGTGTGGCGCAAGGCCGAGTTGTCGCTGCGAGAACTGCGGCTCAATCCGGAGGAGGGCGAGATCGGTTCGCGGCTGACGGCGTTGTTTGATCCGCGCCGCGTGCGGCCTGATCTGACGCGCGCACCGTTGCTGAGCTTTGTCGCCGCACAGGGGGAAGAAGGCAGTTGGTGCGTGCTCCAGCAGTGGCATCACCTGATCGGCGACCACTCGACCCTGGCGGTGATGCAGGAGGAGATCAACCTGATCCTGGCCGGGCGTGGGGACGAACTGGCCAAGGCACCGCCGTTCCGCAACGCGGTGGCGCAGGCAAGGCTCGGCGTCAGCAAGGCAGAACATGAACGGTTCTTCCGCACTATGCTGGCGGATATCGATGAACCGTCGCTGCCGTTCGGCCTGAGCGACGTGCATGGCGAAGGGCGGGATATCTCGACGGCGCACCTGGCCTTACCGCCTGCGCTCAACCAACAGCTGCGGCGGCAGGCGCGGCGGCTGGGCGTCAGCCTGGCCAGCCTGTGCCACCTGGCCTGGGCGCAGGTGTTGGCGCGCGCTACCGGCCGCGATGAGGTGGTATTCGGCACCGTATTGTTGGGCCGCATGCAGGCCGGAGACGGGGCGGAACGGGCGCTCGGATTGTTTATCAATACGTTGCCGCTGCGGCTGGATGTCAACGAGGTCGGCGCGGAATCGGCGGTGTTGCAGGCGCACATCCGGCTGAGCGGGCTGTTGGCCCATGAGCATGCGCCGCTGGCGTTGGCGCAGCGCTGCAGCGGCGTCGCCGCGGGCACGCCGCTGTTCAGTGCCTTGCTGAACTACCGGCATAACAGCGGCGAGGACACCGCATTGCCGACCGGCGTGACGCTGCTCGATAGCCAGGAACGCACCAACTATCCGTTCGTGCTGTCGGTCGAGGACGGCGGTGATTCGCTGGGCCTGACGGCGCAGGTCAGGCTGCCGATTGAAGCGCAGCGCGTGTGCGGCTATATGGCGCAGGCGTTGAGCGCATTGGCGCAGGCATTGGAGCAGGCGCCTCAGACACCGGTCTGTGAACTGGAGGTGATGCCGGATGAAGAGTATGCGCTGCAGCTGTGCCGCTGGAATCATACGGCGGAAGCTTACCCGGCGGATACCTGCGTGCACGAACTGTTTGAACAGCAGGCGCGGCTGACGCCGCAGGCCATCGCTTTGATCCAGGATGCGCAACGGCTCAGCTACGCACAGTTGAATGCGCGCGCCAACCGGTTGGCGCATCGGCTGATTGAGCGCGGCGTACAACCGGGCGACCGGGTCGCGGTGCGGCTGGCGCGCAGCATCGAACTGGTCTGCGCCCAATTGGCGGTAATCAAGGCCGGGGCGGCGTATGTGCCCATCGATCCGCAACTGCCGGCCGCGCGTCAGGCGTGGATCGCCGATGACAGCGGCGCCTGCCTGATGCTGACGGACGCCATCGGCGACGAGGAGATCCCGCAGCTGACGGTCGAGGATCGCGAAGCTGAAGATCATGACGGTAACCCGGCGTTGCGCGTGTCGAGCGGCGCGACGGCCTACATCATGTATACCTCCGGCTCGACCGGTACGCCGAAAGGCGTCATGACGCCGCACCAGGGTATCACGCGTCTGGTGCGCAACAACCGCTACGCCGCTTTTGACGCCGACGACCGCATTGCCTTTGCCGCCAATCCGGCATTTGATGCCAGCACGATGGAGGTTTGGGCCGCCCTGTTGAATGGCGGTGCGCTGGTGGTGATCGCGCCGGAGGTGATGATGGAGGCCGAGCGTCTGGCGGCCGAACTGCAACGCCATCGCATCACCACGCTGTTCTTGACCACTGCGCTGTTCAATCAGTATGTGCATAGCATCAGCGGCGCACTGGCGCAGTTGAAATATCTGATTAGCGGAGGGGAGAAAGAGGATCCGGGCGCTTATGCGCGGTTGTTGCAAGAGCGGGGGCCGGTGCACCTGATCCATGCCTATGGGCCGACGGAGACCACCACCTTTGCGACAACGGCACGTATCGAGCGGGCTGAAGGGGAGGCGCGCTTGCCGATTGGGAAACCGATCGGCAATACCCGCGCTTACTTGCTGGACGCCCGCGGGCGCCCGGTGCCGATGGGGGCGGTGGGGGAATTGCATATCGGCGGCGTGGGGGTGGCGTTGGGCTACCTGAACCGACCGGAACTGACGGCACAGCGCTTCCTGAGCGATCCGTTCAATCCGGTCGGCGGCGGCCGCATGTATCGCACCGGCGATCTGGCGCGTTATTTACCGGACGGCAGTCTTGAATACCAGGGGCGATGCGATCAGCAGATCAAGCTGCGCGGGTTCCGCATCGAACCGGGCGAGATTGAGGTGCAGCTGGCGGCGAGCTCGTGGGTGCGGGAAGCGGTGGTGCAGGTTTGTTCGACGGAACATCATCCGCGCCTGGTCGCCTGGATCGTACCGACGGCCGACGTTGACCGCAGCGCGTTGCAGGGACAGCTACGGGCCTATCTGAGCGAACGTTTGCCGGAGTACATGGTGCCGTCGGCTTATGTCTGGCTGGATGCGCTGCCGTTGACCGCCAACGGCAAGCTGGATCGGCGTGCCTTGCCGGAGCCGGAGCGCGCGGCAGTCGGCACTCGGGAGTATGCGGCGCCTCAGGGGGAGACCGAAACGACGCTGGCGCGGGTATGGTGCGAGCTGCTCGAGATTGGCCAGATAGGGCGCCACGACAATTTCTTCGAGCTCGGTGGCCATTCGCTGCTGGCGGTACGTCTTTCCAGCCAGCTGCGTCAGCAAGGCATCACCTTGCCGGTACAGGCGATCTTCAACCATCCGATATTGACCGAGCTGGCCGAGCGGATAGATCGTCGCACCGCAGAGGCTCCGCTGCGCAAAGCGGTGCCGGCTCGCAGCAGCGGCAGCCGGCCGCCGCTATTCTTCGTTCCGACCGGCTTTGGCGACCACTCCTACGTGTTTGAATTGGCCAAGGAGATCGACGAGACCTTCCCGGTCTACGCCGTGCCGTGGCCGGCGGTGGAGGAGAAGCCGGCTACCATGTCCGATATGGCCGCCAGCGCCGTGGCGTTGATTCGCGAAGTGCAGCCGCAGGGGCCATACCATCTGGCGGGGTACTCTTCCGGCGGGGTGTTGGCCTATGCCATCGCCGAGCAGCTGCAATCGGCCGGGGAAGCGGTCGCCTTCCTGGGGTTGATCGACACGTTGCGGCCGGTGGAGGCGATGCACAGCCCGGTCCAGCTGTTGCTGAACTGGGTGGAGTCAACGCAGGAAAGGCCGGATCCGCAGTTCTGTCAGCAGTTGGCCGAGCTGCCGTTGCCGGAGGCGATTGCAGCCGTGCAACGCGCCGGGATCAAGACTCAGCGTGAGGAAGTGGCCGACGAGGCGGCGCTCTGGCAGCAGCGGCACCACTACGCCAAACTGGTGGAAGCGACCCTGGTGCAGCCCGCATCGCTGAAAATCCATCTGTTCAAGGCGAAGCAGGAGCAGGTTTCCGTCAATTCGCAGAACGCACAGTTCCAGGCGTATTGGCAGAGGATCAAGCAGGCGGGATATTGCCGCGAAGACGCTTCCGCGTTGGGATGGGATAAGCTGTTGCCGCCGGCGACCGTCCGCGTCAGCCAGGTCAACGGCGACCATGTGTCGATGATGGAGCATCCGGTTCATCGGCGTGAGCTGGGGCAACACTTCAATCTGGCGTTGCGCGAGCTCGGACAGGCGTAAGCCGGCGGGATGTATCCGATGAGAAAGCCCTCGCAAGAGGGCTTTTTTTTTACCCGTTGGCGGCGGTTTTGACGAGTTCCACCACCAGCGGTGAAAGCTCGCCGCGCAGCGCGGCGCGTTCCGACTGGAACAGCGTGGCGACGTAAAAACGCCGGCCCGGCAGTTCGATGGCGCGCACGTCGCCTTCGGTGTCGTGGCCGCTGACGATCAGCGGGAAGCGCTCAAGATCGGCGACGAATTCCGGATTCACGCCGAAGTTGCAGTGGTAGCCTTCATGGGTGTTCAGGCTGCCGTAGGCCTGCGCGACGCGGGTGTCAGGCTGAAAAACGATGTCGCCGGTTTTTTCCACCAGCGAGCAGCTCAGCGGGGCGATCACCAATCGGCCGCCGCTGTTGGTTTCCGCATGGCCGGCGTCGTGCCAGCCCATCACGTTGCGGGCGTACTCGACGATGGCGTATTGAAAACCGCCGCAGGAGCCGAGGAACGGCACGTCGTTTTCCCGCGCATGGCGGATCGCCATAAAGGCGCCGTCGTCGTAACGATACGGGCTGCCCGGCACCACCCAGATGGCGTCGAAATTTTGCAGGACGTCGGGGGAGGTCAGGGTTTCTGTCGGTAGCCATTGGGGCTGCACGTCGATGTCGAGATGGGCGGCGGTGAGCTGGAGCGCCACGGGGATGGCCTGATGGGCCACGGCTTGCGGGTTGTAATCACCGACCAGAGCAATGCGAACTTGAGCTTTCATCATTTCCTTTCCTGTGCGGGTAAAAAAGGAGATTACAGGAAAGTAGAGTGTCGAGCCGCCGCTTTTTAAACGTGGCGCACAAAAAAGCCCGGCGTTGGCCGGGCTGGAAAAAAGAGGGTCAGTACAGCGAGGGCGCGCCGGCCGGTCGGGTTTTGAAGCGGCGGTGCAGCCACATGTATTGCTCCGGCGCCCGCATGATCTCTTTCTCGATCACTTTGTTCATGTAAGCCGCCGCCGCCTGTTCGTCGCTGAGCGGGTAGTCTTCCAGGGCCGGTTGAATCAGCAGGTCGTAGCCGCGGCCGCCTTCGCGGCGGATCAGCACCACCGGCACCAATGCCGGGTTGGCCATGCGTGCCAGCATGAAGGTGCCGCTGGTGGTGGCGGCCTGATCGACGGCGAACAGCGGCGCGAATACGCTGCCGCGCGGGCCGTAGTCCTGATCCGGCGCGAACCATACCGCCTCGCCGCGCTTGAGCGCGTGCACCATGCCGCGCAGATCCTTGCGATCGATCATCGCCTTGTTGGAGCGCATGCGGCCCTTGGTCTGCGCCCACTCCATCGCCTTGTTGTTGTGCGGGCGGTACATCGCCATCATCGGTTGGCACAGGCCCATCGCCCGGCCGCCCAGCTCCAGCGACATAAAGTGCACGCCGATCACCAGCACGCCGCGATCGTCGCGCTGCGCCATTTTGAGGTGGTTGATGCCGGAGACGTTGAACCAGCGCTTGACGCGTTTATCCGACCAGAACCAGGCCATGCCGGTTTCCAGCAGGCCCATGCCGAGCGATTCGAAGTTGCCCACTACTTTACGTTCGCGCTGCGCTTCGTCCATCTCGGGGAAGCACAGTTCGAGGTTGCGGCGGGTAATGGCGACGCGACGCTTAAGAAAACGCATCGAGGTGCGCCCCATCCACACCCCCAGCCGATTGAGCAACGGGTAAGGGAGCTGTACCAGCAGGAACAGCAGGGCCAGGCCGAACCAGGTCAGCCAGTAGCGCGGGTGCAGCAAGGAAAGTTGAAATCTCTTTTGGCGTTTCATAGCAGCTCGTTTATGCGTTAGGGGGTAGCAACCTGTAACGCATAAAGGATCCACTCGATAGCGATACGACTACTCAGACACCCAAGTACGGCCAGGGTTTAGTCGGAATTCCATAATTGACTAAACATTTACATTCGAAGGGCGGTTTGCGCTGCTATCAGGCTTCGGAGGGATAGCTGTTGGCCAGCGGAGGCGGCTCTAGGAACGTGTATGTTAACACAGAGTACGGGGTGTGGCGGAAGAGGGGCATGCGAATATTCTCATTCGCGTTGCCCCTGAGTTGAAGATTGGCTCGTTTTATAGGCTGGGAATGATAATCGCGGCGAAGATCGCAGCGATCACCAGCCATTTCAGCAGGTAGTAACCGCGGCGGTTGCGCGCCTTCAGGCGTTGGCCGGCATCGCGCACCGCGTTGACGTATTTGAAGATGCGGTTGATGCCGCCGGTGCGGTCCTGATCGTCGTTTGGCGAGCTGGCCGCCGACATCAGCGTGGCGCCGACCCAGTGGTTGACCGCCTGCGCCCAGCGCCATTTCATCGGCCGCTCGACGTCGCAAAACAGAATGATGCGCGTCTGATCGGTGGCGTTCTGCGCCCAGTGCACGTAGGTTTCGTCGAAGATCACCGCCTCGCCGTCGCGCCAGCTGTGCTGCTCGCCGTCCACCTCGATGAAGCAGCGATCGTCGTTGGGCGTCATCAACCCCAGGTGATAGCGCACCGAGCCGGCGTAAGGATCGCGGTGTTTACCCAAATGGCTGCCGGGCGGCAGCTCGGCGAACATCGCGGCCTTGACCGACGGGATGCGGTTGAGCAGCTCGACGGTTTTTGGGCACAGCGCCTGCGCCGAAGGGTGGCTGTCGCTGTACCATTTCAGATAGAAACGTTTCCAGCCGCGTTTGAAGAAGGTGTTGAACCCCGCATCGTTGTGCGACTGCGCCTTTTTGATGTGATGCTGCAAGCGCACCGCTTCCTCGCGGATCACCTGCCAGTTGTCGGTCAGCGTCTGCAGCTCCGGGAAACCTTTTTCGTCGAAATAGGGCTGCCTGGCGGGCAAACGGGAAAAACCGGTCATAAACATATTGATCGGCCCCATAAAGGTGGAGTGATCGAACAGTTGGCGGGTAAGCTTTTGTTTCTCCTTGCCGCGGGAGTGTGCGTAAAGGAAGCTGACGATAAAAACGCCTATGATGATGACGGCAACCATAGAATCCATCCCTGTCATTACTGATTATTACGAGGTAAAAAACGTAAAAATTATAGTTTTGTGACAGATAAAATTTAACTTTTTCGTGCCATTTCGCCGTTGTTGAACGTTGATGGCATGAAAAGTTAATAAAGATGTAGGTGTTGATATTTTATGTTGGTATTTTTGGTTTTCGTACTATTCTTAGGTTTCTTTAACGGGGTTGTGTGCCATCTTATTTCATGACGAATGGCACGTATCTGAGAAAAGAGGGACTTATGAAGAAATCAATCATTGCCTTGTCTGCACTGCTGCTCGCTTCCCCGGTGTTCGCCGCTGAGACCGCGACCGACACCGCCGCTCACGCCAGCAACGAGGTCGTTGCCGAAGCGCACAAAGGAGCGGATACCGCCAAAGAAAAGCTGCACCAGTCTCAGGACAAGGGTGAAGAGCTGAAGCTGAAAGCCAAGCACGCCGCCGAAGGCAAGAGCGACAGCGTCGGCAGCAAAGTGAGCGAAGGCTCGCAAAAGGCCTGGCACTCCACCAAGCAAGGTTCAGAGAAGGCTTGGGACAAGACCAAGCAAGGGGCGGAAAGCCTCAAGAACAAAGTGACCGAATAAGGTCTCCGCTTTGCCACAAGGGCCGCGCTGCGGCCTTTTTTATTGCCCGAAAACCGGGCGCGCCCCAAAAGAAAAAGGCGCTTATCAAATGAGATAAAGCGCCTTTTCAACACGTTAACTGACTAGTATCAGTTCATGCCGTATTTTTTCAGCTTCTTGCGCAGCGTGCCGCGGTTGATGCCCATCATCAGGGCTGCGCGGGTCTGGTTGCCACGGGTGTATTGCATCACCATGTCCAACAGTGGCTGTTCAACTTCAGCCAGTACCAGCTCATACAGGTCATTTACGTCTTGACCGTTCAGTTGAGCAAAATAGTTCTTCAGTGCTTGTTTAACCGAGTCACGCAGAGGCTTTTGAGTCACCTGATCTTGTGAGTTAACGGTAGAAACGGTCAGTACGTCAGAATTTACGCGTTGTTCGAACATAGTTCTGTCAGCTCTTTTTTTACGCTAAGATTTTCGAAATATGCCTCCAACGCCTCCAGCTGTTCGCTGGCATCCTCTATGGCGTTGAATGTGCGCCGAAACTGGTCATTCGGAGCGTGTTCCTGGAGATACCAGGACACGTGCTTACGAGCAATCCGGAATCCCTTGCCTTGGCCATAGAAGCCGTGCAATTCCCGAATGTGCCCAATCAACAAGCGCTTCACCTCGCCAAGCGGCAGCGGCGGCAGCAACTCCCCAGTGTCCAGATAATGCTGGATTTCCCGGAAGATCCAGGGTCTCCCCTGAGCAGCGCGGCCTATCATCAGGGCATCGGCCCCGGTGTAGTCGAGCACTGCTCTGGCTTTATGCGGGTCAGTAATATCCCCATTCGCGATAATCGGAATGGAAACACTCTGCTTAACTGCCCGAATGCTGTCGTATTCCGCGTCGCCGTTAAACAGACAGGCGCGGGTTCGGCCGTGAATCGTCAGGGCCTGAATACCACAGTCTTCGGCCAGTTGGGCAATCTCTACACAGTTACGATGCTCTGGCGCCCAGCCGGTGCGAATCTTCAGCGTTACCGGCACATCCACCGCGTCAACCACCGCGTGGAGGATCCGTTTAACCAGATCCGGGTACTGCAACAAGGCGGACCCGGCAAGCTTCCGGTTCACTTTTTTGGCAGGGCATCCCATATTGATGTCGATGATCTGCGCGCCGCTGGCCACGTTGATACGCGCGGCGGCGGCCATATCATCAGGATCGCATCCGGCAATCTGCACGGAGCGGATCCCTGGTTCATCGCTATGCACCATACGCAGACGCGACTTATCCGTCCGCCACACCTCCGGGTTGGAGGAGAGCATCTCGGATACAGCCATCCCAGCACCCATTGCATGACAGAGGGTTCTGAACGGGCGATCTGTAATACCGGCCATCGGGGCCGCAATCAGGCAATTAGTAAGCTGGTGGTGTCCAATGCGCATAGACAAAGAGTGACCATACTGTGTCCGCAAGGGCGCGTATATTACGCATTTTTGCGCCGAGATGAAAGGCCAAACTTTAACCAATTGGCGCGATATTAGGGCAAAAAATGCGCTGTGCAGTGATTCATAAAAATATTGTATATATTTTACAATGAGTTGACGAAAAGTGCTTATTTTGTGTGCGGTAAAATATTCACCTTTGCGCAGAATATTATCTGCATTCACCCGCGTTTTTTGCCGGGATAGCCTGCCTGGAAGGCGCATTGTCAGGGCGATCCGTCGTTGAACGGCGAAAAATTGCATAAAATTTTGTCTCGCCCGCGGGCCGATCGCCAGGCAAAAAAAATCCACCGGCGCAGGGCCGGTGGATGAGGGGGCAATAGACCGTGACGCTTACTTGCGGCGGCCGGTGATGCGGCACCACTCTTCACGCTCGGCGACCGGGTCGAGCGTGAACTTCTCTTCGTAGGCTTGCGCAACGCTGCTCGCCTGGCTGGCCAGCACGCCGGACAGCCCCAGATGGCCGCCGGCCTTCGGCAGGCAACCGATCAGCGGCGCCAGCTCGCGCAGCGGGCCGGCGAGGATGTTGGCGACCACCACGTCCGCCAGCAGGTCCGCCGGCTGGTCTTTCGGCAGATACAGCTCCAGACGCTCTGAAACGCCGTTACGCTGCGCGTTGTCGCGGCTGGCCTGAATGGCCTGGGGATCGATGTCGATGCCGATAGCGCGCGCCGCACCCAGCTTCAGCGCGGCGATTGCCAGGATGCCGGAACCGCAACCGAAGTCGATGACGGTTTTGCCGGCCAAATCGAGGCCGTCCAGCCACTGCAGGCACAGCGCGGTGGTCGGGTGGGTGCCGGTGCCGAACGCCAGGCCCGGATCGAGCATCACGTTGACCGCGTCGGGATCCGGCACGTCGCGCCAGCTCGGGCAGATCCACAAGCGCTCGCCGAAGCGCATCGGGTGGAAGTTGTCCATCCATTCGCGCTCCCAGTCCTTATCTTCCAGCTGCTCTATCTTGTGGCGGAAACCGGCGCCCAGCAGCGGGTGCTGTTCCAGCATCGCCACCACCTCGGCCATATCGGTTTCCGCGTCGTACAGGCCGATCACGTCGGTATCGCCCCACAGCAGGGTTTCACCCGGCAAAGGTTCGAACACCGGGTTGTCGTGGGTGTCCTGGAAGGTCACCGACACGGCGCCGCTTTCCACCAGCGCGTCGCTCAGGTCTTCCGCCTGGCTGCCGGTGGTGTTCAGTTTGAGTTGGATCCAAGGCATAGCAATTCTCTTCAAGAGGGTAATGATGACGCCGTCCGGCGCTTTTCGCCGACGACGTTACCGAGATAAAACGCCAACAGGCTGAGCAACAGCGAAGGCACGATAGGGTGCAGCCCCGCCGGCTGCAGGTTGAAGCTGGCCAATAGCGTATAGCATACCGCACCCGACACCATTGAGCTAAGCGCTCCCTGAGCATTGGCGCGTTCCCAGTACAGGCCCAGCACCAGCGGCCACAGGAACACCGCCTCCAGCCCGCCGAAAGCCAGCAGGTTGAGCCAGATGATCATCTCCGGCGGCCGCCAGGCCGCCAACAGCACCAACAGGCCGAGGATCAGCGTGGTCAGGCTGGAGAAGCGCTTGATCAGCCGCTCGTTGTGGATCTGCTGCGGCCGTACGCCAAGATAGAGATCCTTGATGATGGTGGCGGAGGATTGCAGCAGTTGGGCGTTGATGGTCGACATGATCGCCGCCATCGGCGCCGCCAAGAAAATCCCGGCGGCGTACGGCGGCAGCACGGTGATCATCAGCGTCGGGATCACCTGATCGGGGATCTTGAGATCCGGCAACACCGCGCGGCCGAGCGCGCCGGCCAGGTGCATGCCGAACATCAGCACCGCCACCACCACGGTGCCGAGCAGAATGCCGCGGTGCACCGCCTTGCTGTCCTTGTAGGAGATACAGCGCACGGCGGTGTGCGGCAGGCCGATCACCCCGAAGCACACCAGGATCCAGAACGACGCCATAAACGGCAGGCTGAGGATCTGATCGCCGCCCTGCGGCGACACCAGCGCCGGATCGATCTGCTGCAGTTTGCTGACTGCGCTGTCCAGTCCGCCGGCGGCATGGATCACCGCCACCAGCAGCAGCACGGTGCCAAGCAGCATCACCAGCCCCTGCATGGCGTCGTTCAGCACGCTGGCGCGGAAGCCGCCGAAGGCGGTGTACAGCGCGATGCTGATGCCGAAGATCAGCAGGCCGGTGTCGTAAGGAATGCCGGCGGCGGTTTCCAGCAGGCGTGCGCCGCCGATAAACTGCACCGTCATGGCGCCGAGGAACGCCACCAGCAGGCTGAGGCTGGCCAGCCACACCAGCAGGCGGCTTTGGTAGCGGCCATACAGCATGTCATTGAGGGTGATAGCGTTGTAGCGGCGCGCCAGGATGGCGAATTTCTTGCCCAGCACGCCGAGCGACAGCCACACCGCCGGCAGCTGGATCATCGCCAGCAGCACCCAGCCCAGGCCGTATTTGTAGGCGGCGCCGGGGCCGCCGATAAACGAACTGGCGCTGATGTAGGTGGCGGTCAGGGTCATCGCCAGCACAAAGCCGCCCATCGAGCGGTTGCCGAGGAAATATTCGCTGAGGAAATTTCCATTCTGACGGCGGCGATAGGCGTATACCGACAGGCCGAATACCAGCAGCAGGTAGGCGACCAGCGGCAGGATCACTTCAGTTTGCATCGCTGTCCTCCAGCGAAATGTCGCGGAACACCGTGCGAACCATCAGCCAGCACAGGCCGATGAACAGCAGCGGCACCAGCAGGCAGGCCATTTCGAACCAGTGCGGCAGGCCGGTGACGCCGACGGCGCTGTCCGGCAGATAGGCCGCCAGCCCCCAGGCCAGCAGGTAGAGCAGCGTCAGCCCCAGCGCCCAGCGCGCTTCGCGGTGCGCCTGAATAAAGCGTTTGTCCATCCGTGTCTCCCATAGGTTTACGGTGATGGATTCATCAAAGGTAGGGAATTTTACGGCATGACGGCGTTTTGCCAAGCCGTTACTGGCGCAACGCCAAAGAAAAAGGCCGGTGATTAACCGGCCTTTCGTCAGACGATGCTGCGTGCTGCCTTAGGTTTCCTGCAGACCCAGCTTCTTCTCCAGATAGTGGATGTTGGTGCCACCGTGCTGGAAGTTTTCGTCGTTCATGATCTTCTGCTGCAGCTCAACGTTGGTTTTGATGCCGTCGATGATCAGTTCAGCCAGGGCGTTTTTCATGCGGGCAATCGCCACGTCACGGTTTTCGCCGAAGGTGATCAGTTTGCCGATCATGGAGTCATAGTACGGCGGTACGGTATAACCGGCGTAGATATGAGATTCCCAACGCACGCCGAAACCGCCTGGCGCGTGGAAGCGGGTGATCTTGCCCGGGCTCGGCAGGAAGGTGTTCGGATCTTCGGCGTTGATGCGGCATTCTACCGCGTGGCCGTGGATCTTCACTTCTTCCTGTTTGATCGACAGCGGCTGACCGGCAGCGATGCGCAGCTGCTCTTTGATCAGATCCACGCCGGTGATCATTTCGGTAACCGGGTGCTCTACCTGAATACGGGTGTTCATTTCGATGAAATAGAACTCGCCGTTTTCATACAGGAACTCGAAGGTGCCCGCGCCGCGGTAGCCGATTTCCACGCAGGCTTTCGAGCAGCGCTCGCCGATGTAACGGCGCATTTCGCTGGTGATGCCCGGCGCCGGCGCTTCTTCGACCACTTTCTGGTGGCGGCGCTGCATGGAGCAGTCGCGCTCGGCCAGATAGATGGCGTTGCCCTGGCCGTCGGCCAATACCTGAATCTCGATGTGGCGCGGATTCTCCAGGTATTTTTCCATGTACACCATGTCGTTGTTGAAAGCCGCTTTGGCTTCCGCTTTCGTCATGTTGATGGACTGCTCAAGGTCTTTGTCGCTGCGCACCACGCGCATGCCGCGACCGCCGCCGCCGCCGGAGGCCTTGATGATCACCGGATAACCGATGCGCTTGGCGAAGGCACGGTTTTTATCCATGTCGTCGGTCAGCGGGCCGTCGGAGCCAGGTACGCACGGCACGCCGGCTTTCTTCATGGCGTTGATCGCGGAAACCTTGTCGCCCATCAGGCGGATGGTCTCGGCTTTCGGGCCGATGAAGATGAAGCCGGAGCGTTCAACCTGCTCGGCGAAGTCGGCGTTCTCGGACAGGAAGCCGTAGCCCGGGTGGATCGCCACCGCGCCGGTGATTTCCGCCGCCGAGATGATGGCCGGGATGTTCAGGTAGCTTTTTACCGATGGCGCAGGACCGATGCAGACGGTCTCGTCGGCCAGCAGCACGTGTTTCAGATCGCGGTCGGCCGCGGAGTGAACCGCAACGGTCTTGATGCCCAGTTCTTTACAGGCACGCAGGATGCGAAGCGCGATCTCGCCGCGGTTGGCGATAACAATTTTATCAAGCATGGGGGCGCCTCGTTATTCGATGACGACCAGCGGCTCGTCATATTCGACCGGCTGGCCGTTTTCCACCAGGATGGCTTTCACGACGCCGGACTTGTCCGCTTCGATCTGGTTCATCATTTTCATGGCTTCAACGATGCACAGGGTATCGCCAGCGTTCACTTTCTGGCCCACTTCCACGAAGGCTTTCGCGTCCGGGCTTGGGGTGCGGTAGAAGGTGCCTACCATTGGGGAACGAACGACGTGGCCACTCACGGCCGCCGGTGCTGCAGGGGTTTCTGCCGCAGGCGCGGTGGCAACGGCGTTAGCCAGGGCTGGCTGCTGCTGTGCCGGCATCGCGTAGGCCTGCTGCATGACGGGATAAGCCTGCGCCGGTGCGGCACGGCTGATGCGAACCGATTCTTCGCCTTCAGAGATTTCCAGTTCAGAAATGCCTGATTCTTCAACCAGTTCGATCAGTTTCTTGATTTTACGAATATCCATGAGTGTGATTCCGTACTCTTTTTGTGGAGCAATTAGTGGGTTTTCGACAGACGGTTAACCGCTGCCTGTAAAGCGAAAGCGTAGCCATCCGCGCCGAGGCCGCAAATCACCCCTACCGCTACGTCTGAGAGATAAGAGTGATGGCGGAAAGGTTCGCGGGCGTGCACGTTGGACAGATGGATCTCGATGAACGGGATCTGCACCGCCAGCAACGCATCGCGCAGCGCCACGCTGGTGTGCGTGAACGCCGCCGGATTTATCAGAATGAAATCGGTGTTGCCGCGCGCCTGATGGATGCGATCGATCAGCTGATGCTCGGCGTTGGACTGCAGATGGCTCAGGGTAATATCCAATGCGGATGCCTGGTTTTCCAATCCGTTAACAATCTCTGTCAGCGTCGTGCTGCCGTACTTCTCCGGCTCACGCGTCCCCAGCAGATTGAGATTGGGGCCGTTCAGAAGCAAAATGTGAAACTTATCCGCCATTGTGCTGGTATCTCCGGCAATAAAACCATCATCGTAGAAAATAACCCGATGTTATCGATTTGTCACCTGTTAAGGGGCAAATTCACCCTGAGAACAGAAACAAGGTCGGGCATTATAACGATATCGTAGCAATTCGCAGCTAAATACTGGTCTTATCAGCGAAGATATTCAACCCCAAATCGACGAACTCGGGGATCCGTGACAGGAATATGAGCGCTGGAACACAGAAAAAGTTCCCGCCGGCGGCGCGCGTTTTTCCGTACCAATAACGCGCGCCGCCGCGTAGTTCAGCGCCACCAGGCGCGGAATTTCTTGTAACGTAGGCCCAACAGCGCCACCGCCAGCAGCGCGTAGATGAACGGCTGGGGGGAAAACGTTTTGACCGACCACAGGTAGTGGATAGGGGCGAGGATCGCCGCCAGATAGACGAAGTTGTGCAACAGTTGCCATTTGGCGCCCAGTTTGCGCATCGCCCACAGCGTTGAGGTGGCCGCCAGCGCCAGCAGGATCAGCCAGGTGAGGATGCCGAGCGTCAGATAAGGGCGGTTCACCAGCTCGCTGCCCAGCAGGCCGAGGTTGCTCAGCCCCAGTTCCAGCGTGGAGTAGCTTATCAGGTGCAGCGTGCCCCAGGCAAAGCACCACAGCCCCACCAGGCGGCGGCAGCGGATCAGCAGCGGCTGGCGGGCGTAGCGCGCCAGCGGGGCGATAGCCAGCGTGGCCAGCAGCAGTTTCAGCGTCATCCTGCCGGTAAAATGCTGGATGTCCTTGGACGGATCGGCGCTGAACCAGCCTTGATCCACCGCCAGCACCAGCCAGAGAAAGGGCAGAAACGCCACCAGATGCAGGGCGGCTTTCAGCCATTTGATATGAACAGGCGTCAGGCGCACTTAGAAATTCTCCCGCAGATCCATGCCGCGATACAGCGACGCCACCTGGTCGGCATAGCCGTTGAACAGCAGCGTCGGCTGGCGTTTGACGTCGAGAATGCCGCCGGAGCCGATGAAACGCTCGGTGGCCTGCGACCAGCGCGGATGATCGACGTGCGGATTCACGTTGGCGTAAAAACCGTACTCGTTCGGCGCGGATTGGTTCCAGGTAGTCGGCGGCCGATCGCGCACCAAACGGATATGCACGATCGATTTGATGCCCTTGAAGCCATATTTCCACGGCGTGATCAGCCGCAGCGGCGCGCCGTTTTGCGGCGGCAGGGTTTTGCCGTACACGCCGACGGTCAGCAGCGCCAGCGGATGCATCGCCTCGTCCAGCCGCAGCCCTTCGACGTAGGGGTATTTCAGGCCGCCGCCGATAAAGCGATCTTTCTGGCCGGGCATCTGCTCCGGATCGTACAGCGTCTGGAAGGCCACGTAGCGCGCGTTGCCGTTCGGTTCGGCCAGCTTGATCAGCTTGCCCAGCTCGAAACCGATCCACGGCACCACCATCGACCAGGCCTCGACGCAGCGCATGCGGTAAATGCGCTGTTCCAGTGGGAAACGCTTCATCAGATCGTCGATATCCAGCGTTATCGGCTTCGCCACTTCGCCGTCGATGCGCACTTTCCAGCCTTCGGTTTTCAGCCCGCCGGCGTTGGCGGCCGGATCGGCCTTGTCGAGGCCGAACTCATAGAAGTTGTTGTAGCCGGTGACCTTGTCTTCCGGCGTCATCGCCAGCTGCGCCTGCCAGGCGGCCGGTTTGCTGAATTCCAGCGCTTTGCCCGGCGGCGCCTTGGGGCGATTGTTGCCCTTGAACCACGACAGCAGGTCCGCCTGTGCGCCGGTGGGCAGCGCCAGCGAAGCGGCGGTGATGCCGAGCGCCTGCAGCACCTTGCGCCGCTGGTGGAATACGCTCTCCGGCGTGACGTCGGCCTCGGTCAATTTGGGGTGTTTGTTCATGCTTATGTTCTCCGCGACTGATTCCCGCCGTTCGCGAGCGGCTGACGGGTCTTCATGAAATAAGCATGGCGCTAAAGGCGGCCGGAAGCGAGGGGACGCGGGAAAATATGAAATTTCGCAGAAGCGGGCGATCCCCCCGTCGCCGGGGGGAGAAGGTCAGCGGATTTTCACCAGGGTGCGGCCGGTGATTTGGTTGTTCAACAGCGCGGCGGCGGTGGCTGGCGCCTGCTCGAGGGAGATTTCGTGCGTGGCCTGCTGATAGAAGCTGTCCGGCAGAATGCCGGCCAGCCGTTCCCAGGCGGTTTGGCGGCGATGCAGCGGCGTATGCACCGAATCCACGCCCTGCAGGCGCACGTTGCGCAGAATGAACGGCATCACGGTGGTCGGCAGCTGATAACCGCCCGCCAGGCCGCAGGCGGCGACGGTGCCGTTATAGTTCATCTGCGCCAGCACCCGCGCCAACAGTTTGTCGCCGACGGTGTCCACCGCGCCGGCCCACAGCTGTTTCTCCAACGGGCGCGGCGTGTCGATATAGCCATCGCGCGACATCACCTCTTTGGCGCCGAGCGCTTTCAGGTAGTCGGTATTGCTGTCGCGGCCGCTGATGGCGGTCACCCGGTAACCCAGCGCCGCCAGCAGGGCGATGGCGGTGCTGCCCACGCCGCCGCTGGCACCGGTAACCAGAATATCGCCGTCGTCCGGGTGCACGCCGCCTTCCTCCAGCGCCATGACGCACAGCATGGCGGTAAAGCCGGCGGTGCCGATGATCATCGCCTTGCGCTCATCCAGGCCGTTCGGCAGCGGTACCAGCCATTCGCCCGAGACGCGCGCCTGTTCGGCCAGGCCGCCCCAGTGATGTTCACCCACGCCCCAGCCGGTGAGCACCACGCTTTGCCCCTCTTTGAAGCGATCGTCGCGGCTGTGGCGCACGGTGCCGGCGAAGTCGATGCCCGGCACCATCGGGAAGTTGCGCACGATCTTGCCTTTGCCGGTGATCGCCAGCGCATCCTTATAATTTAGGCTGGACCAGTTGATGTCGACGGTGACATCGCCTTCCGGCAACCGATCGCTGCCGATATCTTTGATTTGAGCCAGAGTTTGGTCGTCTTGTTGTTCCAATAACAGTGCACGCATGTCACTCTTCCTCTCGTTTACACTTTTCTATCAATGGCTGAATCACATTTATTTGACTATATGCATAATAAGCGGCCCAAGTCTTGATAAAGGACAAAAACGGCGCTTGCAGGTTTAATTCTTCAGCAAGGCTTGTTAGGGTTGGACGGCCCCTTTTAGCTAAAGGGTGAACACTCACTTAACCATAGCGGACAAGGCACAGGGATGCGATTTACCACCAAACTCTCTGCATTGATCACTCTGTTGGTCGCGCTGGCGATGTTTTTGATGCTGATGGGATGCTCATACAGCTTCTTTTACGTTACCCAGGATCGCCAGGAGCGCCGCTTGGATTCGCTGGTCACCACTCTCGATCAAGCCATGCTGAGCGAGCCGCCGCAGGAGCAGGAAAAATGGTTGCCGATCGTCATGCGCACGCTCGGCATCGTGTCGATTCGCATAGAGGCCGGTAGCAGCCAACTGCTCGACTATCAATTGCCGACGCAGGAAAAAGAGCACTGGGATACGCTGAACGGCTATCGTCAGGTCTCGCGCCCCCTGTTGCAGCATCCGGGCAGCACGCTGCACATCACCTACCGCGATCCCTTCGCCAGCGACGTGCGCACGCTGCAATCCACCGCCGCCGTCACGCTGTCGATCGTCGTGATGGTGGTGGTTTTGCTGTTCAGCCTGCGCTGGCTGCGTGAGCAGGCCGACGGCGAAGATCGTCTGGAACGCCGCGCGCGGCGCATTCTGAACGGCGAACGCGAAAACGTCATGCAGGGCGACGTGCGTGAGTGGCCGGCCAACGTCAGCGGCGCGCTCGACCGCCTGCTGGCCGATCTGGCGGAAGCGCGGGAAGAGCGCAGCCGGGTCGATACGCTGATCCGCGCCTTTGCCGCGCAGGACGCCAAAACCGGGCTGAATAATCGCCTGTTCTTCGATAACCAGTTGACCACTCAGCTGGAAGACGAAGGCTCGCACGGCATCGTGATGATGGTGCGGTTGCCCGATTTCGAGACCCTGCGCGAGACGCACGGCAGCGTGGCGGTGCAGGAGCTGATGTATTCGCTGGTCAATCTGCTGTCTACCTTCGTCATGCGCTATCCGTCGGCGCTGCTGGCGCGCTACTTCCACAGCGATTTTACCGTGTTGTTGCCGCATCGAACCCTGAAGGAGGCCGACGGCATCGCCTCACAGCTGGTCAACGCCATCGATGCCTTGCCTTCCACGGCGCTGATCGACCGCGAGGCCTTCCTGCACATCGGCATCGTGGCGTACCGCAGCGGTCAAACCACCGAGCAGGTGATCGATTATGCGGAGCAGGCGACGCGCCATGCTACGCTGCAGGGCGAAAACGGGTGGTATGTGTACGACAGCCAGGTGCCGGAAAAGGGGCGCGGCAGCGTCAAATGGCGCACGCTGCTGGAACAGGTGCTGGCGCGCGGCGGCCCGCGGCTGTATCAGAAACCGGCGGTGACCGTGGGGGGCGAGGTGCACCATCGCGAGATCATGAGCCGGATCTATGACGGCACCCAGGAATTGCTGCCGGCGGAATATATGCCGCTGGTGCAGCAGCTCGGGCTGGCGGAAAGTTACGATCGCCAACAGGTGAGCCGCATCATTCCCTTGTTGACGCAGTGGCCCGAGGAAACGCTGGCGTTTCCGCTGTGCGTGGACTCGATTTTGCAGCGCTCTTTCCAGCGCTGGCTGCGCGATACATTGCTGCAGTGCGAAAAAAGTCAACGTCGGCGAATTCTGATTGAACTTGCGGAGGCAGATGTGTGTCAACATATCGACCGTTTGCGTCCGGTGCTGAGGCTGTTGTCAGGGCTGGGCTGCCGCCTCGCGGTGTCCAAAGCGGGTTTAACTGTGGTCAGTACGTCCTATATCAAGTCGCTGCAGGTGGAGATCGTCAAGCTCCACCCGGGGTTGGTGCGGAGCATCGATAAGCGGGACGAAAACCAGCTGTTCGTGCAGAGCCTGACCGGCGCCTGCGCGGGCACGCGCGCGCAGGTGTTCGCCGCCGGCGTACGCACGCGCAACGAGTGGCAGACGCTGAAAGAGCGCGGGATCCACGGCGGGCAGGGCGACTTTTTCGCGCCGCCGGAATCGATCGACGCGGGGCGTAAAAAATATTCACGTCGTTATCGCGTTTAAGCTGATTGCCGGACAAAAATTGACGTAGAATGAGCGCCGGATCCATCTGGGCCATGTCACCCGTCATTTTGGAGTTTTCTCCAATCTGCCTGCGACAACGACGCCTATTTGAGATAGGCTCTTGTCAGCTTTTATCTGGTTGGCGTTGGTAGGTGCTTACCATCGGCGGCAATCAGGGAATATGTTAGATTTTATGAGCTGTGTTACGCCGTTTCGTGCGTTGACAGGGTGGTAAACTGAGCCTTTGTTCAGGGAATTCAGGCCTCATCCAATTTCCGTGCATTCGAGCAGAAACAATACAGACTATTTTTCACCGAAGTAGAACGTTTTTGCGCCTTGTCGCTGCTTCGTGTGGTTGGTAAAGTAGGCGGATTTTATTTTCCGCCCCCAGCTTGCAGGATTATCCTTTCGTTATGTTTAAGAAATTTCGTGGCATGTTTTCCAACGACTTGTCCATCGACTTGGGTACCGCCAATACCCTGATTTATGTTAAAGGGCAAGGCATCGTACTGAATGAACCTTCGGTGGTTGCCATTCGTCAGGATCGTGCCGGCTCCCCAAAGAGCGTCGCGGCCGTCGGTCATGACGCCAAACAGATGCTGGGCCGCACCCCCGGCAACATCGCGGCTATTCGCCCGATGAAAGACGGCGTGATCGCCGATTTCTTCGTGACCGAAAAAATGCTGCAGCACTTTATCAAACAGGTTCACAGCAACAGTTTCATGCGCCCAAGCCCGCGCGTGCTGGTCTGTGTGCCGGTCGGCGCGACCCAGGTTGAACGCCGCGCTATCCGCGAGTCCGCCCAAGGGGCCGGCGCGCGTGAAGTGTTCCTGATTGAAGAGCCGATGGCGGCGGCGATCGGCGCTGGTCTGCCGGTCTCCGAAGCGACCGGTTCCATGGTGGTGGATATCGGTGGCGGTACCACTGAAGTGGCGGTGATCTCGCTGAACGGCGTGGTGTACTCCTCTTCCGTACGCATCGGCGGCGACCGTTTCGATGAAGCCATCATCAATTATGTGCGCCGCAACTACGGCTCGCTGATCGGCGAAGCGACCGCCGAGCGCATCAAGCACGAAATCGGTTCTGCCTATCCGGGCGATGAAGTGCGCGAAATCGAAGTCCGCGGCCGTAACCTGGCCGAAGGCGTACCGCGCGGCTTTACCCTGAACTCCAATGAAATCCTCGAAGCCCTGCAAGAGCCGCTGACCGGCATCGTCAGCGCGGTGATGGTTGCGCTGGAGCAGTGCCCGCCAGAATTGGCCTCCGACATTTCCGAACGCGGCATGGTATTGACCGGCGGCGGCGCGCTGCTGCGCAACCTCGATCGCCTGCTGATGGAAGAAACCGGCATCCCGGTCGTGGTGGCGGAAGATCCGCTGACCTGCGTGGCGCGCGGCGGCGGCAAGGCGTTGGAAATGATCGACATGCACGGCGGCGATTTGTTCAGCGAAGAATAGTCAGCCCCTGGAAGGAGGAATCGTATCGGATGAATGCGCACAGCGAAAATCGGGTACGGTTCCTCTTTCTGTTGTCGAGGAACTCGCATAATTTATGAAGCCGATTTTTAGCAGGGGGCCTTCCCTGCAACTGCGACTTTTTTTGGCGGTGATCGCGGCCATTGGCCTGATCGTTGCCGACAGCCGGCTCGGCACGTTCGTGAAGATACGCAACTACATGGACACCGCAGTCAGCCCTTTCTATTTTCTGGCCAACGGGCCGCGTAAAGTTTTGGACAGCGTGTCAGAAACGCTGGCCACCCGCCAACAGCTGGAGCTGGAAAACCGCGCTCTGCGGCAGGAACTGCTGCTGAAAAACAGCGATATTCTTCTTCTTGGCCAATTCAAGCAGGAAAACGCCCGCTTGCGCGAGCTGCTGGGTTCTCCGCTGCGCCAGGACGAACACAAGATGGTCACCCAGGTGATCTCCACCGGCTCCGATCCTTACAGCGATCAGGTGGTGATCGACAAAGGGTCGGACAACGGCGTCTATGAAGGCCAGCCGGTGATCAGCGACAAGGGCGTGGTCGGCCAGGTGGTGGCGGTGGCGAAAGTCACCAGCCGCGTGCTGCTGATCTGCGACGCCTCGCACGCGCTGCCGATCCAGGTGCTGCGCAACGATATTCGGGTGATCGCCGCGGGCAGCGGCTGCGCCGACGATCTGCAGCTGGAGCACCTGCCGAACAACACCGACATCCGCGTTGGCGACGTGCTGGTCACCTCCGGCCTCGGCGGCCGCTTCCCGGAAGGCTATCCGGTGGCGGTGGTTTCCTCGGTCAAGGTCGACAACCAGCGCGCTTACACCGTGATTCAGGCGCGGCCGACCGCCGGTTTGCAGCGCTTGCGCTACCTGCTGCTGCTGTGGGGCGCCGATCGCAACGGCGACATGCCGCTGCCGCCGGACGAAGTGCACCGCGTGGCCAATGAACGCCTGATGCAGATGATGCCGCAGGTGCTGCCGCCTGCCGGCTCCGTCGGGCCGCAGCTGCCGGCTCCGGCCACCGGGGTGGCGCCGCAAACCACGGCTCCGGCCTCTGTCCAGCCCCAAGCTCAGCCTGCCGCGGCGGGAGTGGTGCCATGAACAGCTACCGCAGCCACGGGCGCTGGATAATCTGGCTGTCGTTCCTGGTGGCGTTGGTGCTGCAAATCATGCCGTGGCCGGAGCAGATCTACATGTTCCGGCCCTCCTGGCTGGTGTTGATCCTGATCTACTGGGTGATGGCCTTGCCGCACCGGGTCAACGTCGGCACCGGCTTCGTGCTGGGGCTGATCATGGATCTGATCCTCGGCTCCACGCTGGGCGTGCGCGCGCTGGCGCTGGGCATCATCGCCTATCTGGTGGCGTTCAAATTCCAACTGTTCCGCAATATGGCGCTGTGGCAACAGGCGCTGATCGTCGTGCTGCTGTCGCTGTCGATGGACGTGGTGGTGTTCTGGGCTGAGTTTTTAGTGATCAACGTCTCTTTCCGCCCAGAGGTGTTCTGGAGTAGTGTGGTAAACGGCATTTTGTGGCCGTGGTTATTCCTGTTGATGCGCAAAATCCGCCGTCAGTTCGCCGTACAGTAAGGGTATCTCAATGACTTCGCTTTATCTGGCCTCCGGCTCCCCACGTCGACGTGAACTGCTGACCCTGCTCGGCGTGTCGTTCGACATTCTGCTGACGCATACCGAAGAGCAGCGCCGGGAAGGCGAAGCCGCCGAAGCCTATGTGCGCCGCCTGGCGCAGGACAAGGCCAAAGCCGGCGTAGCGCTGGCGCAGGAAGATCGGCCGGTGCTGGGCGCCGACACCATCGTGGTGCTCAACGGCCGGGTGCTGGAGAAGCCGCGCGACGAAGCCCATGCGGCGGACATGCTGGCGGCGCTGTCCGGCAAGCAGCATCAGGTGATGACGGCGGTGGCGATCGCCGATCGCCACGACGTGCGCTGCCAGCTGGTGGTGACCGACGTGACGTTCCGCAGCCTGTCACAACAGGATATCCGCGACTATATTGCTACGGGCGAACCGATGGATAAGGCGGGCGCCTATGGAATTCAAGGAAAGGGTGGTTGTTTCGTCAGAACGATAACCGGGAGTTATCACGCGGTGGTTGGTCTGCCGCTGGTCGAAACACATGAGCTGCTCAGTAATTTTGTCGCATTACGTGATGTAAGAACCGGTTGATGGGCGCTGCCATTATCGACCGGCTCTGAGGAGAAGGCATGACAGCTGAGCTACTGGTTAATATCACACCGTCTGAAACGCGGGTCGCCTATATCGATGGCGGCATTCTGCAAGAGATCCATATCGAACGCGAATCCAAACGCGGCATCGTCGGCAATATCTATAAAGGGCGCGTCAGCCGCGTCCTGCCGGGGATGCAGGCGGCGTTCGTCGACATCGGCCTGGACAAGGCCGCCTTCCTGCACGCCTCCGACATCATGCCGCATACCGAATGCGTCGCCGGCGACGAGCGGAAAAACTTCCACGTGCGCGACATCGCCGAGCTGGTGCGCCAGGGGCAAGACCTGATGGTGCAGGTGGTGAAAGATCCGCTCGGCACCAAGGGCGCGCGCCTGACCACCGACATCACGCTGCCTTCGCGCTATCTGGTCTTCATGCCGGGCGCGGCGCACGTCGGCGTTTCGCAGCGCATTGAAAGCGAAGCCGAGCGCGAGCGCCTGAAAGCCATCGTTGCGCCGCACTGCGACGAGCTGGGCGGTTTTATCATCCGCACCGCGGCGGAAGGCATCGGCGAGGAAGAGCTGGCGCAGGACGCCGCGTTCCTCAAACGCCTGTGGACCAAGGTGATGGAGCGCAAGAAGCGCAACCAGACCAAATACAAGCTGTACGGCGAGCTGGCGCTGGCGCAGCGCATCCTGCGCGATTTCGCCGGCGCGGCGTTGGATCGCATCCGCGTCGATTCGCGGCTGACGCACGATCTGCTGGTGGAGTTTACCGGCGAGTACATTCCGGACATCACCAACAAGCTCGAGCTCTATACCGGCAGCCAGCCGATTTTCGATTTGTACGATGTGGAAAACGAGATCCAGCGCGCGCTGGAGCGCAAGGTGGAGCTGAAGTCCGGCGGCTATCTGATCATCGATCAGACCGAGGCGATGACCACCGTTGACATCAACACCGGTGCCTTCGTCGGCCACCGCAACCTCGACGAAACCATCTTCAATACCAACATCGAGGCGACGCAGGCCATCGCTCGCCAGCTGCGGCTGCGTAACCTGGGCGGCATCATCATCATCGACTTTATCGATATGAACAACGAAGAGCATCGCCGCCGGGTGCTGCACTCGCTGGAGCAGGCGTTGAGTAAAGATCGGGTAAAAACCACGATCAACGGCTTCTCTCAGCTAGGCTTAGTTGAAATGACGCGTAAACGCACGCGTGAAAGCATTGAACATGTGCTCTGTCACGATTGTCCTACTTGCAATGGGCGCGGCACCGTGAAAACGGTGGAAACCGTGTGCTACGAGATCTTGCGCGAGATTGTGCGCGTGCACCATGCTTACGATTCCGATCGCTTCCTGGTGTACGCCTCCGCGGCGGTCGGCGAAGCGTTGAAGAGCGAAGAGTCGCATGCGCTGGCCGAAGTGGAGATCTTCGTCGGCAAACAGGTGAAGGTGCAGATCGAACCGTTGTACAGCCAGGAGCAGTTCGACGTCGTCATGATGTAGCCCGTCCGACATCGTAAGGGCCCGGCATGCCGGGCCCGTCAGTGCATAGATATTCCCGTTGCCAGGCAGCGGAGCAAGGAGAACTGCGTGAGGCGACTGCCTGGGATTCTGTTAGCAACAGGCGCCACCCTAATCGTGATTGTGGCGCTGCTGATCAGCGGGCTGCGCCTGATGCTGCCGAAGCTGAACGACTACCGTCCCCAACTGCTGGCGCAGGTGGAGAAGCTGTCCGGCGTGCCCGTGCAGATGGATTTCCTGCAGGGCAGCTGGGAAACGTTCGGCCCACAGCTTGAAATGCGCAACCTGAGCGCTACGCTGCCCAAAAGCGATGTGCATATCGAACGCGTGACGCTGGCGCTGGACGTGTGGCAATCGCTGCTGCACTGGCGCTGGCAGTTCCGCGATCTGACCTTCTATCAATTCCGCCTCGATCTGAACGCCACGCTGGGCGGCGACCGGCAGGGCGAAGGCCTTGAGCCGGGCAAAATCGGCGATCTGATGCTGCGTCAGCTCGACCATTTCGATCTGCGCGACAGCCGTATCTCGTTCCTGACGCCCGCCGGCGCGCGCGCCGAATTCGACATTCCCCAACTGACTTGGCTTAACGGCCGCGAGCGCCACCGCGCCGAGGGGCAGATCAGCCTGTCGACGCTGAACGGCCAGCACGGCGTGGTGCAGCTGCGCATGGACCTGCGCGATAATCAGGGCCTGCTGGACACCGGCACGGTCTATCTGCAGGCCGATAACATCGACATGAAACCCTGGTTTACCCGCTGGCTGCGCGCCAACACCGGGCTGGAAAGCGCCGACTTCAGCCTGGCGGCCTGGCTGCAGGTGCAGAACGGCGAGATTGCCGGCGGCCATGCTTTGCTCAAGCAGGGGGCGGCCAACTGGGATACCGGCGCCGCGCAGCACCGGCTGGACGTGGACAATCTGGCGCTGTCGCTGCGCCGCCAGGGCACCGGTTGGCAGCTCGACGTGCCGCAGCTGCGGTTGAGCACCGACGGCCAGGCCTGGCCGCAGGGCACGCTTTCCGCCCTGTGGCTGCCGGAAAACACCGAGTTCATGGGGCCGGCGCAGAATGAAGAGCTGCGGGTGCGCGCGACTAACCTTCAGCTGGAGCGCCTGTCGGCGCTGCTGCCGACCTTCTCGTTCCTCAGCCCGGACGTGCTCGATCGCTGGAACGATCTGCAGCCGCAGGGGAAGATGGAAGCCTTGGCGCTGGACATCCCGCTGAAGCAGCCGGAAAAGAGCCGTTTCCAGGCGCTGTGGCGCGATGTCAGCTGGCAGCGTTGGGAGCTGCTGCCCGGCGTCAACCACTTCTCCGGCGCGTTGAGCGGCGGGGTGGAGAACGGCCGCCTGACGCTGGGGCTGGCAGGCAGCACCTTGCCTTACGGCGATATGTTCCGTGCACCGCTTGAAATCAGCAGCGCGCGCGGCGCGCTGACCTGGCGTTACAACGATCAAGGCTGGGAGCTGGCGAGCCAGGGGCTGGACGTCAAGGCGAAGTCGCTGTGGGTCAACGGCGATTTCCGTTATCAGCAGCCGGCCAAGGGCGATCCGTGGCTGAATATCCTGGCGGGCATCCGCCTGTATGACGGCGCCGAGGCCTGGCGCTATTTCCCGGAACCGCTGATGGGCAAGCATCTGGTGGACTACCTGAGCGGCGCCATTCAGGGCGGCCGGGTGGATAACGCCACGCTGATTTATTCCGGCGATCCGCAGCACTTCCCGTACCGTAAGAACGAAGGGCTGTTCGAAGTCTTCGTGCCGCTGCGCCACGCGACCTTCCAGTTCCAACCGGGCTGGCCGGCGCTGACCGATTTGGCGATCGACCTCGACTTCGCCAACGAGGGATTGTGGATGCATGCGCCGCAAACCCGGCTGGGCAAGGTGGCGGGCAAAAATATCAGCGCGGTGATCCCGGATTACCTGAAAGAGCGGCTGCTGATCGACGCCGAAGTCGCGGGTGCGGGCAGCGACGTGCACGACTACTTCATGCAGACGCCGCTGCACGATTCGCTGGGGGCGGCGCTGGATCAGCTGCAGATTGGCGGTGATGTCAGTGGGCGCTTACATCTCGATATTCCCCTGGACGGCGAGCAGGTCAGAGCCACCGGTGAAGTGGCGCTGAACAACAATTCGTTGCTGATCAAGCCGCTGGACAGCGAACTGCAAAAGCTCAGCGGCAAGTTCCGCTTCGACAACGGCAACCTGCAGAGCGACCCCCTGTCGGCCAACTGGTTCGGGCAGCCGGTGGCGGTCAACTTCACCACCCAGGAAGGCGAGCGTGACTACAAGGTCAACGTCGGCCTGAAGGGCGACTGGCAGCCGGGCAAGTTCCCCGGCCTGCCGAAAGAGGCCGCCGATGCGCTCAGCGGCAGCGCGCCCTGGCAGAGTCAGGTGGCCATCACGCTGCCGCATCAGGGCTCGGCCAGCTACGATATCGGCCTTGACGCAGACCTAAGGAAAGTGAGCAGTCACTTACCTTCGCCGCTGGACAAGGCGCCGGGCGAAGCCTTGCCGGTGAGCGTCAAGGTCAAAGGCGGTCTTAACGGCTTCATGTTGACCGGCAGTGCGGGCAAGCAGAACCGCTTCAACAGCGAATGGAACTTCGACAAAAAACAGGTGAATCTGGCGCGCGCCGCCTGGCAAACCAACGGTGGCGGCACGCCGCCGCTGCCGGCCGGCAAGTCGATGACGCTGAACCTGCCGGCGCTGGACGGCGAGCAATGGCTGGCGCTGCTGGCGCCGGCGCTGAAACAGGGCGGCGGCAGCGGTCAGGTGGGCGGTTTCAGCTTCCCCACCACCGTGGCGCTGACCACGCCGCAGCTGCTGTTGGGCGGCCAGGCCTGGCATAAGCTGACGCTGTCGGCCGAAAAACAGCTGGGTGCCACCGTGGTGAGCGCCAAGAGCGATGAAGTGGACGGCAGCCTGCGGGTGGCCGATCGCGGGCCGTGGCGCGCCGATATCAACTACCTGTACTACAACCCGCAGTTCGCCGAGACGAAAAGCGCGGCGGGTTCGCCGCCACCGCCGCCGGAGAAAGTCAGCTTCCGCGACTGGCCTTCGCTGATGCTGCGCTGCAAGTCGTGCTGGGTGCTGGGGCAGAACCTCGGCAAGGTCGAGGCGGATCTGAGCAATCGGGGCGATACCCTGACGCTGGATCACGGCCTGGTCGATACCGGCAAAGGGCGCATGAGCGCCACCGGCCTGTGGAAGCAGAACGCGCAGGAAGAGCGCAGCTCGCTGAAAGGCAAGCTGCTCGGCGGCAAGATCGATGAAACCGCCGCCTTCTTCGGCATCACCATCCCGCTGAAAGGCGCGCCTTACGACGTGGACTTCGATTTGTACTGGCGCGGCGCGCCGTGGCAGCCGCAGGTCAATACGCTGAGCGGCGCGCTGCAGGTCAAAATGGGCAAGGGCGAGATCGACAGCATGGGCGGCGGCCGCGCCGGCCAGCTGCTGCGACTGGTCAGCTTCGACGCCTTGCTGCGCAAGCTGCAGTTCGATTTCAGCGATACCTTCGGCAAAGGCTTCTACTTTGATTCCATCCGCAGCACCGCCTGGCTGAAAGATGGCATAATGCATACTGATAATCTATTGATCGACGGCCTGGCGGCGGATATCGCCATGAGTGGCCAGATCGATCTGGCGCGCCGCCGCATCGATATGGAAGCGGTGGTGGCGCCGGCGATTTCGGCGACGGTCGGCGTGGCCACGGCGTTTGTCGTTAACCCGATCGTCGGCGCGGCGGTGTTCGCCGCCTCGCAGGTGCTGGGGCCGCTGTGGAGCAAGATTTCGCTGATTCGTTACCATATCAGCGGCGATCTCGACCAGCCGAAGATCAATGAGGTACTTCGTAAGGCAAAGGAGGATAAGGCGTCATGAGGAATGCTAACGTTGCGTTGTTGCAGTTGTGCAGTGGCGATCAGGTGCGCGATAACCTGGCCCAGATTGAACAGCAGATCAAGCAGCTCAATGCCGGGGTAAAACTGGTCATGACGCCGGAGAACGCGCTGCTGTTCGCCAACTCCGCAGCCTATCGCCAACAGGCGGAAAAACAGGGCGATGGCCCGCTGCAGAACGCGGTGCGCGAGCTGGCGCGCCGCTATGGCGTGTGGTTGCTGGTGGGCTCGATGCCCTTGATCAGCCGCGAAAACCCGGAGCTTATCACCACCAGCAGCCTGTTGTTCGACGATCAGGGCGAGATCCGCGCCCGCTACGACAAGCTGCACATGTTCGATGTGGACATCAACGACGCGCACGCCCACTACCGCGAGTCGGATACCTACCAGCACGGGCAGCATCTGACGGTGGTGGATACGCCGGTCGGGCGTTTGGGCATGACCATATGCTACGATCTGCGCTTCCCCGCGCTGTTCCAGGCGCTGCGGGCGCAGGGCGCTGAACTGATTTCGGTGCCGGCGGCCTTTACCCGGGTCACCGGCGAGGCGCATTGGGAAATCCTGCTGCGCGCCCGGGCGATCGAAAACCAGTGCATGATCCTGGCGCCGGCGCAGGTGGGGCGCCACGGGCCGACCCGTCGCACTTGGGGCCACACGCTGGCTGTCGACGGCTGGGGCAAGGTGCTGGCCGAGAACACGGACGCCGTGGCGGCGCTGAAGGTACGCGTGGACACCACAAGCCTGCAGCCCCTGCGGCAACAGATGCCGGTGCTGCAGCACAATCGATTCCAGACGTCGCTGACGGCGCCGTCTGACACGTTATCCTCCAATCAAGAGTGAAACCATTATGAGCCTGACGTTTGTCAGTGAGCAGTTACTCGCTACCAACAAGCTGAGTCATCAAGACCTGTACTCGGTACTGGGTCAACTGGCAGAACGCCGTATCGACTACGCCGATCTCTATTTCCAGTCCAGCTATCACGAAGCCTGGGTGATCGAGGACGGCATCATCAAGGATGGCTCTTACAATATCGACCAGGGCGTCGGCGTGCGCGCCGTCAGCGGCGAGAAGACCGGTTTCGCCTATGCCGATCAGATCACCCTGAATGCGCTGCAGCAGAGCGCCCAGGCGGCGCGCAGCATCGTGCGCGAGCAGGGCGACGGGCGGGCGCACACCCTGGGCGAAATCGGTTACCGGGCGCTGTACCCGCTGCTCGATCCGCTGCAAAGCCTGCCGCGCGAAGAGAAAATCGCCCTGTTGCACCGCGTCGATAAAGTGGCGCGCGCCGCCGATGCGCGGGTGCAGGAAGTGAACGCCAGCATCACCGGCGTTTACGAGCAGGTGTTGGTGGCCGCCACCGACGGCACGCTGGCGGCGGACGTTCGCCCGCTGGTGCGGCTCTCCGTCAGCGTGCTGGTGGAGCAGGACGGCAAGCGTGAGCGCGGCTCCAGCGGCGGCGGCGGCCGTTTCGGTTACGACTATTTCCTGGAAACCGTCG
The DNA here is from genome assembly GCF_030954545.1 of Serratia sp. MF1(2023). Lineage (NCBI taxonomy): Bacteria > Pseudomonadati > Pseudomonadota > Gammaproteobacteria > Enterobacterales > Yersiniaceae > Serratia > Serratia sp. MF1(2023). The sequence continues at coordinate 33,644 of NZ_JAVHUX010000014.1, forward strand.
ACGGCGACGTGCGCGCCGATGCCTATGCCAAAGAAGCGGTGCGCATGGCGCTGGTCAATCTCGGCGCGGTGGCGGCGCCGGCCGGCAATATGCCGGTAGTGTTGGGAGCCGGCTGGCCTGGGGTGCTGCTGCACGAGGCGGTGGGCCACGGCCTGGAAGGCGATTTCAACCGGCGCGGCACCTCGGTGTTCAGCGGCCATATGGGCGAGCTGGTGGCTTCCGAGCTGTGCACCGTGGTGGATGACGGCACCCTGCAAGGGCGCCGCGGCTCGCTGGCGATCGACGACGAAGGCGTACCGGGCCAGTACAACGTGCTGATCGAAAACGGCGTGCTGAAAGGCTACATGCAGGACAAACTCAACGCGCGGTTGATGGGCGTCGCGCCGACCGGCAACGGCCGCCGCGAGTCCTACGCGCATCTGCCGATGCCGCGCATGACCAACACTTACATGCTGGCGGGCCAATCGACGCCGGAAGAGATCATCGCCAGCGTCGAGTATGGCCTGTACGCGCCGAACTTTGGCGGCGGCCAGGTGGACATCACCTCCGGCAAGTTCGTGTTCTCCACCACCGAAGCCTACCTGATCGAGAAGGGCCGCATCACCAAACCGGTGAAGGGGGCGACGCTGATCGGCTCCGGCATCGAGGCGATGCAGCAGATCTCGATGGTCGGCAACGATCTGGCGCTCGATAAAGGCGTGGGCGTGTGCGGCAAGGAAGGCCAGAGCGTGCCGGTGGGCGTCGGCCAACCGACGCTGAAACTGGATACGCTGACCGTCGGCGGCACGGCGTAATCTTTCCTCAAGGAGCCACGCGCTGGCTCCTTTATCCATTCCCCATGTTGCGGCCCTTGCAGGCGCGCCTGCGCCCAGTGATGGAATGAAATTGACGTGGCGAAAAAACGGAACAATACGAGGATGGCGCGTTGGGCTTTCTCCGCCCGGCGTTGGCTGCTGTTGCTGGGCGTTCTGTCCCTGACGGGCTGCGCCCGTTCCGATGCGCTGTGGGGCGTGGTCGATAAGCTGTGCATGGCCAACTATCAGCAAAAGCGCGACCCGGCCCCGTGTGAGCAGATTTATATGCCGCAGGGGAAAGCGCAGGGCTTTAGCGTGCTGCAAAACCCGCGTTACCCCTATCATTTCATTCTGGTGCCGACGGCGCCGCTTTCCGGCATTGAAAGCCCGCTGCTGCTGGCCGGAGAACGAACGGACTATTTTGGCTATGCATGGCTGATGCGTTACCGGCTGGCCGCCGAGTATGGCGGGCCGGTGCCGGACGACAGTCTGGGCATGGCGATCAACTCCGCTTACGGCCGCAGCCAGAACCAATTGCACATTCACCTGACCTGTCTGCGCGAGGATGTGCGGCGCCAGCTGCAGGCGGAACGCCCCTACATACAGGAACAATGGCGCCCCTTGCCGGATAAGCTGTTGCGCCACACCTACTATGCCCGCCGCGTGATGCAGCCGACCGCGATGGGCATCTACCCGATTAACGATCTTGCGGATTATTTTCATCTGTCGCCGCCGCAGCTGGCGGAGTATGGCGTGGCCGTCGTCCCGACCACGTTTGCCGGCCAACGGGGTTTTATCTTGCTGGCCTCGAAGCGCGGCTGGGATGTCGGCAACCGCGCCTCGGTAGAATCGCTGCTGGATAAAACGTGCGCGATTTTGCCGCGTTAATCTTAAGAATGTCTTGCTGCACGGTGCTGATTAACTGGCCTGTGCAGGTGTATCAGCCATTACCTCTGCAGCTCCCATTTCGCCAGTCATGCTTAGCAATGAGAGCCAAGGGGTTGGTATAATTTGGTTACATTTTTCTTGAGTAAGAGTATTGTTTGGAGTACTTTAATGGCCGGAACTGATGGCCATGAATAAGTGTTTTGATGGTGTTTATTTAATCGGAATAATCACTAATAGGTTCAGTGAATAATGAAGCCTTACAAACTTCATCTGTCTAATGGTTCATGGATTTGCGATTTATTACACTATTTTAATATTGATTCTTTTCAGTCTATGAGTGACATGAAATTTTTAAAAAATGTCGTAAGGTTGCCGATTAATAAATAAAACGTGGTTTCATTTGTCTGTGAGCGTTGCAGGCGTTCATTTATTCATTGATGAAAGTTATCAAAATTACTTTAATATGGAGGTTGTATGAAAAGGGTTTCCAAGTTGTTAATCGCATTTTCTGTGGCAGGAGCCTTAGTGGGATGCGCGCGCACAGCGCCTGTTGATAATGTTCATTCGACGGTTAGTGCTGGGCACAGTGAAGCTCAAGTCAGAAGTGCAATCCTGAAGGCTGGTGCCCAGCGCCAATGGATCATGAATGATGCGGGGCCGGGTGTCATTAAGGCGCGTCAGCAAAACCGCAATCATAGTGCGGAAGTGCGTATTACTTACTCGGCAACAGCTTATTCTATCGATTATGACAGCAGCCAGAATTTGCTCGCTTCTCAAGGGAAGATTCATAAAAACTATAATCGTTGGGTGCGCAATCTGGATAAAGATATTCAGGTTAATCTTGCCACGAATGCAGTGCAGTAATATCTTTTTAGTCGGGCCAAGTATGGCCCGATAAATATTTTCAGCACAGGACGCTTATCATCGTTATGTATGAACAAGACACCTTTAATGCGCTTGATGCCATAACTGAAGCGCAACGCATCGCTTTCGCTCCCATGCTGTTTCAAACGGCGCTTTGTTTGCGCAATGGGGGGGTGTTGGCCTATCTGGATAAGCAAGGTGAACAAGGCGCGTTTCTGGATGAAATCGTTGCTAATAGCAGTCTGAATGATTATGCCACCAGCGTACTGTTGGATATGGGGTTGAGTGGTCGCATCATTACCTGCCGCGACGAGCGCTACCGCCTATCAAAAGTGGGGCACTTTCTGCTGCATGACACGATGACCCGTGTGAATATGGATTTCACACAGGATGTTTGTTACCAGGGATTGTTCTTTCTGACGCAAGCGCTAAAGGAGTCCAAACCTGCGGGTCTCCAGGTGTTCAGTGACACGGAAACTATCTATCCCGTGCTGTCCCAGTTACCATCCCCAGCTCGCGAAAGTTGGTTTGCATTCGATCATTACTACTCTGATGCGGCCTTTAATGCGGCGTTGCCGCATATTTTCGCCGGCAAACCCTTAAGCCTGTACGATGTTGGGGGAAATACGGGAAAATGGGCGCTGCGTTGCTGCCAATACGATGACGATGTCACGATTACGATACTGGATTTACCGCAACAAATTGCACTTGCCCGCCAAAATGTCGAAAATGCCGGTTTTTCTCACCGCATTGACTTTCATGCGGTTGATATGCTCAAAGATGCCACATTGCCAGACGAAGCGGATATCTGGTGGATGAGCCAGTTCCTCGACTGTTTCGCTCCGCAGCAGATAATTGGCATGTTGGAACGCACTGCCAAGGTGATGAAAGCTGGCGCTCGGTTGTGTGTTATGGAGCTGTTCTGGGATGCGCAAAAATTTGAGGCGGCCTCATTCAGCCTGAACGCCACGTCGCTTTATTTTACCTGCATGGCTAACGGCAATAGCCGTTTTTACAGCGTAGAGAAATTTTATCGCTACTTGGAAGCGGCAGGATTTGAGGTGGAAAAGCGTGTCGATCATCTCGGTGTTGGTCATACCTTACTCATATGCAAGAAAATTTGACTTAAAAAGAGGCGTCAATTTGGCGCATTGTGCCAGAGATAACGGATACACCACGGATTTGCGTTAATGAAATTTGCCTTGAACATAGTCGACTGGCAGGCACGAGCACCTGGTCTGAGCGCCGCGACACAGTGGCTTGCATGGGCGCACCAACCTGATGCCATTGATCCGAGCGCGCCTCAGGCGTTGCCTGATGAATTACCGATGATGGCCGCACGTCGCCTGAGCTCCGGCAGTAAGCTGGCGGTTGATTGCGGGCTTTCTTTGCTGCGTCGTCATGCCGTTGACGCAGCGCTTTATACCAGCCGTCACGGGGAACTGGAGCGTAACTACCGTATCCTCCATGCATTGGCGAGCGGCCAGGCTGTTTCACCGACGGATTTTACCATGTCGGTTCATAACTCCGCGGTTGGAAATCTGACGATCGTTGCCAAGCAACCGATCGTATCCTCTTCGCTTTCTGCGGGTATGGATACGTTCCAGCAAGGGCTTTGTGAAGTGGTTTGCTTGCTGCAGGCCGGTCATCAGCGTGTATTGATGGTGGATTTTGATGGTGTGATCCCAGCGTTTTACCATCCGGGGCTTTCTCCGCAAATGCCCACCTGGGCGTATGCCGTGGCGCTGTTGTTTGAGGCGGGAGATACGTTGCAATGCTCCACGGAGAGTGATTATGCAGGCAATGAAATGTCTTTACCGCAAAGCTTGCAGTTCTTAAGGCACTATCTCGCGCAGACGCCCCACTTTACGATTGACGGAGAACGGGTGCAGTGGCGTTGGAATCTCATGAAATGAACGTTGTAACCGGATTAAACCGCATCTGGCGCCTGGTAATGACCGGGTTTTGCTTCGCGTTATTTGGGCTTGGCGGCCTGCTGCTTTCCCTGACCTGGTTTAATTTGCTCTTGCTTGTTGTACGTGATGACAATAAGCGCTGCCGTATAGCGCGGCGCAGTATTTCAGCCAGTTTTCGCTTGTTTTTAACGGTGGCGCGGAGCATTGGCGTATTCGATTACCGTATCCATGGCGCCGATTGCCTGCGTAATGAACGCGGCTGTCTGGTGGTGGCGAACCATCCTACGTTGATTGATTATGTGCTGCTGGCTTCCGTGATGCCGGAAACGGATTGCCTAGTGAAAAGCGCGTTACTGAAAAATCCGTTTGTCAGCGGGGTGATTCGTGCAGCGGATTATCTGGTTAACAGTCAGGCTGAGACTTTGCTGCCACAGTGTCAGGAAAGATTGGGACGCGGAGACACCATTTTAATTTTTCCTGAGGGCACGCGTACCGAACCGGGAAAAAAGATGTCTCTGCAGCGCGGGGCGGCCAATATTGCCGTCCGCTGCCGCCGCGATCTGCGTATTGTGGCGATTTGCTGCAGTGAGCATTTATTGGATAAACAGAGCAAATGGTACGATGTCCCCCATACAAAGCCGCTCTTTGAGATCACAGTACGCGGTCGAGTGTCGATCGATCATTTTTATGATGGCAAAACACCAGAGCCGGCATTGGCTGCCAGGCAGCTGAACCGGCATCTTTCTCAACAATTACAATTCGTTGAAACACCTTTTTCGGGACTTAATGATGCAAGCGCTTTACCTAGAAATTAAAAATCTCATTATTGATACATTGAATTTGGAGGAGCTGACGGCGGATGATATTGAAACGCAAGCGGCTCTGTTCGGGGAAGGATTAGGTTTGGACTCAATCGATGCGCTTGAACTCGGGCTGGCGGTAAAAAATAAGTACGGCATCGTGCTTTCCGCCGAAAGTGAAGAAATGCGTCAGCACTTTTATTCTGTAGCAACGCTGGCTTCTTTTATTCATTCGCAACTAGCCTGAGAAAGAGTCCGCCATGACAGAACAACACGCTATTTATGAAGAAGTCTCCGCGCTTCTGATCAAACTCTTTGAAATTGATCCCGCGTCGATTACGCCTGAAGCCCGCTTGTATGAAGATCTTGAGCTCGACAGCATCGATGCGGTCGACATGATTGTGCAATTGCAAAAGAAAACCGGTAGGAAGATCAAACCGGAAGAGTTTAAAGCTGTGCGAACCGTTCAAGATGTCGTCGAAGCGGTAGAACGTTTGCTGCGAGAAGTCTGATCCATCGTGCAAGGGAAAAGGTTGTCGGTACTTCAGGTCATGATGGCGCTAATATTGTTAGCTTGGCCGTTTTTGGTTTGGTTTGGCCTGCTGCATGACGGCCTGAATTGGCTGCTGCCATCGATGGTGCTGATGTTGTCTCTACGCTTACGTCAGCTACTGCGAAAAGCCGGGCCGATGCATCGCATTATGCAGAGTGTGGCATTTGCGGGGATTGCGTTATGTGTTGCCTGCGCGCTGTTACGCGCCCATCAGCTGCTGTTGTGGTGGCCGGTGGTTGTCAATTTGGTGATGCTGTTTGGCTTTGGAGGTTCGCTGCGGAGTGATATGCCGTTGGTCGAGCGTTTGGCTCGGCTGCGCGATCCGCAGTTGCCCCCTGAAGGCGTTCGTTATACGCGTCGTGTAACCCAGGTCTGGTGCATCTTCTTCGTGTTCAACGGCTCCATGGCCTTCCTAACCGCCTTGCATGGAGATATGGCGCTTTGGACAATGTGGAACGGCATGATTGCTTATCTGCTGATAGGCGCGCTGATGGCCGGCGAATGGTTGGTGCGTCGTCGAGTAATACGGCGAGATGTGCGATGACTCTCCCTCTTTCATTGTCGCAATGGTTAAGTGCATCGCGCTCCGATGAGACGCCCATTGCTTGGCTTGGCGAACAGACCTGGACACTCGGTCAATTGCGCTATGACGTATCGATATTGCTCGATCGCTTGCGTCAGCAAGAGGCCGAGCGCTGGGCGCTGTGCTTTGAAAACAGCTATCTGTTAATTGTGGCGTTGTTGGCTGTCTTGTACGCCGGCAAAACACCGGTGATCCCAGGGCATCGCCGGATCTCACTGCTTGAAGAGCAACGGTCGCTGTTCAGCGGCGTGTTAAGTGATGCCGAACTGTGCTGGAGTGGGGCGCTGCTCGTTGTGGAATCTGCCCAAAAGCCGGAGCCGACGAAGATAAGTCTACCGGCGATCACCGATGACGCCAGCATCGAACTGTTTACTTCCGGATCCACCGGGCAACCCAAAAGGGTCGTTAAGCGGGTCGCGGTTCTGGATTATGAAGCCAGACTGTTAGCAACCCGCTTTTCTGGGCAGTTGGACGGTTGTCGTGTGGTGGCATCGGTGGCTCCCCTGCATCTCTATGGCCTCACGTTTAGCATTTTCTTGCCTATGTCGCAGGGATTGCCTCTGCATGCGGCAATGGTTCACTACGTCGAACAGTTGGCTGCTTTTGATCGTTCATATCGCTATCTGTTTGTCAGCAGCCCTGCTTTCCTCAAACGGCTCGATCCCCGATTGGCTGCGCCATCGGTCAGCATGATTCTCTCCGCAGGCGGCATGTTGCCATGGAAAGACGTTATGGCGACGCAAGCCTGGCTCGGCGTCTGGCCGGATGAAATTTACGGCAGTACTGAAACCGGCATTCTTGCCTGGCGCTACCGCGAACAAGATGACATTCCGTGGCAACTTTTTCCGGGGGTAAGGATCACGGCGAAGGGCGATGCCTTCTGCGCCGTATCACCGTTGATTGCGCAACCTGACGGGCAATTATTGGATGATGAGCTGCAGTTTATCCCGCATGGTCGTTTCCGTTTGCAAGGGCGCCGTGGACGAGTGGTAAAAATTGAAGAGAAACGCATCTCACTGAGTGAAGTAGAACGCCGGCTGATAGCGCTGGACGGCATTCAGGATGCTGCCGCGTTGCCGATTTTTCGTCGAGGACGCCAAGGTATTGGCGCGTTGCTGGTATTAGATCGTGAACGGCAGGATGCCTGGCGAGAAAAGCATGGCAACGCGTTGGAGTTGTCGTGGCGTCGTGCACTATTGCAGTGGCTTGAGCCGGTGGCTATTCCTCGTTATTGGCGGGTGGTTGATGAAATCCCGGTAAACAGCATGAATAAGCGCGTTGATACGCAATTACAGGAGTTTTTCAATGACGCCCCATAAAATCGAATGCCACCAGCCGCAGCCTGGTCAAGCAGAGATCACCTTTTCTCTTGAGCCGGAACTGTTCTGGTTCAAAGGGCATTTCGCCGTGCAGCCGCTGTTACCGGGCGTAGCGCAACTCGACTGGGTAATGCATTTTTCCGCGATGCTGCTCGCGCCGGGTTTTCACTTCCACAGTATTCAGAACGTCAAATTTCAGGCGCCGTTGTTGCCGGAAAATCGAGTGACGCTGAAACTCAATTGGCATGAGGAGCGTGGCAGTCTTACTTTCGCTTACCTGCGGCATGATGGCGCAACCCTTCATACCGCCAGCAGTGGGAAAATCCGGTTATGTCGTTGAGTTATTTTCCCTGCGTCGTGATCCCCTGCTACAACCACGGCGCGATGATGGCGCGCGTACTATCGCGTCTCGAGCCGTTGGCCTTGCCCTGCATTATCGTCGATGACGGCAGTGATGCCAGCACGCGGCGGGAGCTTGATGCTCTGGCTGCGCAATACGAACGTGTGATTCTGGTTCGTCAGGATGTCAACGCTGGTAAGGGCGTAGCCGTTATTCGCGGTTTGGAGGCGGCAGCATGCGCTGGTTTTACCCATGCGGTGCAGGTCGATGCCGATGGACAACATGCGATTGAAGACATCCCTGCACTGTTAGCGCTCAGTGAACGGTATCCGGAAGCGCTGATTTCCGGATTGCCGATATACGATGATTCCGTGCCGCGATCGCGCCTCTACGGACGTTGGGTTACGCATGTTTGGGTATGGATTGAAACGCTTTCTCTGCAGTTGAAAGATAGTATGTGCGGCTTTCGCGTTTACCCGTTAGCCCCGACTTTGCGGCTCGCCGGGCGCGTTTCACTGGGGAGGCGGATGGATTTCGATACGGAGGTGATGGTGCGCCTTTATTGGCAGGGCAACACCAGCTATTTCGTCCCGACGCGAGTGACTTATCCCTTGGACGGGGTATCGCATTTCGATACGTTGAAGGACAACGTTCGTATCTCGATGATGCACGCCCGGCTATTTTTCGGCATGTTGCCGCGTATTCCTTCTCTGTTGTGCCGCAGCACAAATGCGCATTGGGCGAAACAAGCGGAAGTCAAAGGAATGTGGGGCATGCGCTTCATGTTGGCTGTGTGGCGGTTGCTCGGTCGCCGTGCATTTTCGCTTCTGCTGTGGCCGGTAGTTGGCGTCTATTGGCTGAGCGCGGCGGGGCCCAGACGGGCATCCCGGCAGTGGCTAGCGCGCGTACGTCAGCAGCTTGTTTTGCGCCGGCAGGCAATTCCCCCGCATCTGAACAGTTACCGCCACTTTTTGCGATTTGGGCACGCCATGTTGGATAAGGTAGCCGGTTGGCGGGGAGAGCTGAAATTGGGGCGAGATATCGTTTTTGCTCCGGGGGCGGAAGCGGCGCTAAATAGCGACAGTACGCAGGGGAAGCTGTTATTGGCTTCACACCTGGGGGATGTGGAGGCGTGTCGGGCGCTGGCGCAGCGGCAAGGTGGGAAAGTGGTGAACGCCCTGGTCTTCAGCGAAAACGCCCAACGCTTTAAACAGGTGATGGAAGAAATGGCGCCGCAGGCGGGAATAAACCTGCTCCCGGTGAATGACATTGGTCCTGAAACGGCAATTTTGCTCAAGGATAAATTGGATCGCGGTGAGTGGGTGGCTATCGTTGGCGATCGCATTGCGGTAAATCCGCAGCGCGGTGGCGATTGGCGCGTCAGCTGGAGTTCGTTTATGGGGCAGCCTGCGCCCTTCCCGCAAGGGCCGTTTATTCTAGCCGCGCTGTTGCGTTGCCCGGTGTTGTTGATTTTTGCTTTGCAACGGGAGGGGAAACTGCACATACATTGTGAGGCTTTCGCCGATCCGCTGCCATTACCGCGCGCTGAACGTCAACAGGCCCTTCAGGCGGCTATCGATCGTTATGCTGCCCGTCTTGAACATTTCGCACTGATGTCCCCGTTGGACTGGTTTAACTTTTTCGATTTTTGGCGGTTGCCTGACACCGCCAATAAGGAGTAATGGGTGCTGAATGACCCTCGTTTTACGGCTGACGTTGAACTCACCATCCCGTTTCATGATGTTGACATGATGGGAGTAGTGTGGCACGGCAATTATTTTCGTTATTTTGAGGTCGCCCGTGAGGCGCTGCTGAACCAGTTTGATTACGGTTACCGGCAAATGCAGGCGTCCGGTTATGTTTGGCCGGTTGTCGATACTCGGGTGAAATACCGCGATGTGCTGACATTTGAGCAGCGCATCCGCGTTCGCGCGCAGTTGGAAGAGTATGAAAACCGCTTGCGCATCGCTTACCAGATATTCGATGTCTTGACTGCAAAACGGACCACGACGGGTTACACCATTCAGGTTGCGGTAGAAGAGAAAAGCCGTGAAATGTGCTTCGTGAGTCCAGATATTTTGTTTGAACGAATGGGAGTGGTGCCATGAGATTTTTGCCTTTATGCCTGCTTTTGCTGGCGCCGTGGGTGCATGCCGTCACGCTGGATGAGCTTCAGCAACGTTTTACCGGGCAGCCGGTGATCCGGGCTCATTTTGCACAGACGCGTACGATTAAGGACATGCCGCAACCGCTTCGGTCACAGGGGGAAATGCTGCTTGCCCGCGATCAAGGGTTGTTGTGGGATCAAAAGAGTCCTTTCCCCATGCTGATGATGCTAAACGATTTTCGTATGGTTCAACAGGTGAATGGCCAGCCTCAGCAGACGATTACCGCCGAAAATAATCCGCAGATGTTCCAGTTTAACCATCTGTTGCGCGGACTATTTCAGGCCGATCGCAAGGCACTGGAACAGAATTTCCGCGTGGATTTTCAGGATAAGGGAGAGGGGCGCTGGGCACTTCGCCTGACGCCGACGACCACGCCATTGGATAAAATTTTCTCTTCAATCGATTTGTCTGGTGAAACTTATCTGGAGTTCATTCAGCTCAATGATAAACAAGGCGATCGTACGGAAATCATACTTTCTCAACATCGACTGACCCCTGCGACGCTGACTAATGACGAACGCCAACGCTTTGCCGCCGATTAATTCCCGTCGCCCCGCCCTGTTATGGGGATTGGTATGTTTGATGCTGCTCGCCGTGCTGTTGGCGCTACTGCCGGGCGCACGTTTGAACAGCAGCGTGTTGGCGATGCTGCCCAAGCAGGCGCTGGGTTCCGTGCCGCTCGCGCTAAATGACGGCTTTATGCAGCGCCTGGATAAGCAGGTGGTGTGGTTGGTCAGCCCCGGTAAACAGCCGGATCCGCGAGTAGCAGAAACGTGGTTGGCGCAACTTCAACGGTCACCCGCGTTGTCTGAAGTAAAAGGAAAGATGAACGCCGAAAGCCAGAGAGCCTGGGGAGCCTTTTTCTGGCAACACCGCAACGGGCTTATCGATAGCGCTACCCGTATGCGTTTGCAAAATGGCGGTGAAGCGCAAGCGCAATGGGTGCTGTCACAGCTTTATTCCGCTTTTTCCGGCGTTAGCGGCAAAGAATTACAGAACGATCCATTGATGCTGACGCGTGGTTCTCAGTTGGCGCTTGCGCAAAACGGCCAACGACTGCGGCTCATGGATGGCTGGCTTGTCACTCAGGACGAGCAGAAAAACTACTGGTATTTGTTACATGGGGAGCTGGCGGGTGACTCCTTCGATATGCAACAGACCCATCGCGTGGTGGCGGAGCTCGCGGTACAGGAAACGTCACTAAAGGCGCGCTATCCGCAGGCGCAGCTGCTTTCTCGGGGGACGGTGTTCTACAGCGATTACGCCAGCCAGCAAGCGAAGCGGGATATTTCCACCCTCGGAGTTGCCACGATTCTGGGCGTGATTATGTTAATTATCGTGGTTTTTCGTTCATTGCGACCGTTGCTGTTGTGTCTGCTTTCTCTCAGCGTCGGGGCATTGGCGGGGATGGTGGCAACGTTGGTGCTGTATGGCGAATTGCATCTGATGACGCTGGTGATGAGCATGAGTATCATCGGGATTTCTGCCGATTATACGCTCTACTATCTGACAGAACGCATGGTGCATGGCGCAGTCATGTCGCCCTGGCAAAGCCTGACGAAGGTTGGTAAAGCGCTTTTGTTGGCATTGTTGACCACGGTGGCGGCCTATCTAATCATGATGTTGGCTCCTTTCCCTGGGATTCGCCAGATGGCCGTATTTGCCGCCACCGGACTTAGCGCGTCATGTCTGACCGTATTTTTCTGGCATCCATGGTTGTGCCGCAGTCTGCCGGTGCGGCCGGTTCCTGCGATGGGACTGATGTTGCGTTGGTTGGCGGCATGGAGGCGCAATAAAGCGTTGCGTATAGGGTTGCCGACCGCCTTGGCATTACTGTCATTGGCTGGGATTGCCACATTGCGCGTGAACGATGATATTTCCCAACTGCAGGCGTTGCCGTCTTCACTCCTGGCGCAGGAGAACCAGATTAGCCGATTGACCGGGCAAAGCGTCGATCAGAAATGGTTCGTGGTTTATGGCAATACCCCAGAACAGACGCTGCAACGGTTGGAAACTTTTCTGCCTCATCTGGAGCGCGCGCAACGCGAGGGAATGATTAGCCAGTTCCGCGCGATACCCCTCAATTCGCTGGCACGCCAACAGCAGGATTTACATCTGCTGCGTGAAGCGGCTCCAACCGTGATCCGCGCGTTAAAAAATGCGGGGCTTGATATCGCTAACCCCGATCTGAACGCGATGCCGGTTTCCGTGGCCGCGTGGCTTGAAAGTAGCACCAGCGAAGGTTGGCGTTTGTTGTGGTTGACTCTGCCCAACGGCCAGAGCGGGACGCTGGTTCCCGTCGATGGCGTAACTTCAGACAATCAATTGGGAGAGCTGGCGGACAAGCAGGCCGGTGTGGCATGGGTGGACCGCAAACAGTCGTTTGATTCGCTCTTCGCGCTCTACCGCGCCGTATTGACGGGGTTGTTGGGTATCGCGTTGGCTGTGATCGCCTGTGGCGCGATGGTTCGCCAAGGGTGGCGTAAAGGGCTTGTCAGTTTGATACCGTCCGTGTTGTCGCTGGGGTGCGGATTGGCTGTGCTCTCGTTTTGCGGGTATAGCGTGAACCTATTCTCGCTGTTGGCATTAGTGCTGGTGCTGGGCATTGGCATCAATTACACACTGTTTTTCAGTAACCCTCAGGGTACGCCGCTGACTTCGCTGCTGGCTATTACGCTGGCGATGATGACGACCTTGCTAACGCTTGGCATGTTGTTGTTCAGTGACACGCAGGCAATCAGCTGTTTCGGCATTGTTTTGGTCAGCGGAATTTTCGTCGCCTGGCTACTTTCACCACTGGCGATGCCAAATAAGAAAAGAGAAAAAAGATGATGGTACGTAATTTCTGGCGATTCGCCGCGTTGTTGGTTGTCATGGGGATAGCCGGCTGCAGCCATTCGGTTGCTCCAGGGAATGACGCGTTTCCACAGGCCTGGTTAGAGCCGGGCACCCGAGTGGTGTTGCCCGCGCCTGGTTTGTCACCAGCAATCGATAAGCAGCAACTATTGACCGGTACTTTCAACGGCAAAAGCCAGTCGCTGTTGGTCATGTTGCATGCTGATGCGCAGAAAATCACCCTCGCCGGGCTTTCCTCCGTGGGAATTCGACTGTTTAAGCTTACCTATGATGAGAATGGGCTACACGCCGAGCAATCTATCATCGTTCCTCAATTACCTCCGGCAAGCCAGGTGTTGGCTGATGTCATGCTCAGCCTTTGGCCGCTTGAGACTTGGCGAGCACGGCTACCGAATGGCTGGACGATCGTCGATCAGGGGAATCAGCGCGAGCTGCGCAACGCCAGCGGCAAGCTGGTGACCGAGATCGTTTATCTTCAGCGTAATGGCCAGCGTGAGCCGATTAGCATTCAACAACATGCTTTTAAATACCAAATCACCATTCAATACTTGGGTGGCTAACATGATTTACATCTCTGCCGTCGGTATGATTAATGCGCTTGGGAATACTCTGGATGAGATAGCAGCAAACCTCGCTCGCGGCACTGCGCCGGGTATGTGTCCGAGATCGGGGTGGCTACAGGGGTACCCGGAAGTCGTGCTTGGCGGCGTTGAGGGAGAGTTACCCGTTATCCCTGCGTCGTTTTCCGCTCATCGTTCCCGTAATAATCAACTGTTGCTGGCCGCGCTGGAGCAGATCCAGCCGCAGGTTGATGAAGCTATCGCCAGGTTTGGTCGCGATCGGATCGCCGTCGTGATGGGCACCAGCACCTCCGGGTTAAACGAAGGCGATGAGCATGTACAGTTGACGCTCAACGGCGAAGTTAGCTCGCGTTGGCAGTATCCTCAGCAGGAGCTCGGCGATCCATCGCGATTTCTCAGCCGCTGGCTACGGGTCGATGGCCCGGCATTTACGCTTTCGACAGCCTGCTCTTCCAGCGCCCGAGCCATTATCAGCGGGCGGCGGTTGATAGAGGCGGGGCTTGCCGACGTCGCTATTGTTGGCGGCGCCGATACGTTGAGCAGAATGCCGATCAACGGTTTTCACAGCCTTGAGTCGCTGTCGCCTGAGCTTTGCCAGCCGTTCGCCCAAAACCGTAGCGGCATCACTATCGGTGAAGGCGCTGCACTCATGGTGCTGACCCGTGAGCCTCAGCCTCTTGTTCTGTTGGGGGTGGGGGAATCCAGCGACGCTTGGCATATATCAGCGCCGCATCCTCAGGGTGAGGGTGCTATTCGCGCCATTGAACAAGCTTTGGCCGAAGCGGATATCGAGGCGAAACAGGTGGGTTACATTAATCTGCATGGCACCGCGACACTGCTTAACGATCAAATCGAGTCCCGCGTGGTGCATTCGCTGTTTGGTGAACAGGTACCATGCAGTTCGACCAAGCATTTAACCGGCCATACTCTGGGGGCGGCGGGGATCACGGAGGCGGCTATCAGCGCGCTGATTTTACTGCGCGATTTACCTTTGCCCGCCCAAGACTTCAGCGCTTCGCCAGCGGACCCCATGCTGCCCGCTTGCGGAATCATGCATACCAGCCAACCGTTGTCTCGACCGATAATCCTCTCTAACTCTTTCGCCTTTGGCGGAAATAACGCCAGCATTTTATTGGGGAAAGATGTATGAACGAATATTTGCCGCCGTCGGAGTATCTGCCTCATGCTGAGCCGATGATGCTACTGGATGAGGTCGTCAACGTGACGGAAAACGATGTTCACTGTCGGGTCAGTGTGCATCTTGGCGGGGTGTTGGGGCCCTTCATTGATGCTCAGGGCAATCTGCCAGGATGGTTTGCGCTGGAGTTGATGGCGCAAACGGTGGGGGTTTGGTCCGGCTGGCATCGCCGTCAAGCGGGATTGCATGAAATTTCATTGGGCATGGTGCTTGGCGCCCGTGAGTTAACCTGTGCGGCCGGGCATCTACCCGGGAATGCGACGTTGAATGTTCAAGCCAGGTTGCTGATGCAAGACGAACGTTTCGGCAGCTTTGACTGCACCATTACCGTAGGGGAAGAGTGCCTGGCATCTGGCCGTGTGAATACTTTCCAACCTACGTCAGAAGAGTTGACATCGCTTTTTAATCAGGGAGAGACCGCATGAGTCGTTCAGTTCTGGTCACCGGGGCTAGTAAGGGTATTGGGGGCGCTATTGCCCGGCAGCTCGCTGCCGATGGTTTTATCGTCGGCGTCCATTATCACCGAGATCAGACCGGCGCCCGGGAAACCCTCGCAGCCATTGAGCAGTCTGGGGGACAAGGTCGCCTGCTGAACTTTGACGTAAGTGAACGTGACCAGTGCCGTGAGGTGTTGGAAAAGGATATGGCTACCCACGGCGCCTGGTACGGTGTGGTCTGCAATGCAGGCATCGCCCGGGATGGTGCGTTCCCCGCGCTTAGCGAGAACGATTGGGACAGCGTGATCCACACCAATCTCGATGGTTTTTATAACGTCATTCATCCCTGCATCATGCCGATGATCGGCGCGCGCAGAGGCGGCCGAATCATTACGTTGTCGTCGGTGTCGGGAATGATGGGCAATCGCGGTCAGGTCAATTATAGCGCCGCTAAAGCGGGGATCATCGGCGCCACCAAAGCATTGGCCATTGAGCTTGCAAAGCGCAAAATCACCGTTAACTGCAT
Source organism: Serratia sp. MF1(2023) (assembly GCF_030954545.1). Taxonomy (NCBI): domain Bacteria; kingdom Pseudomonadati; phylum Pseudomonadota; class Gammaproteobacteria; order Enterobacterales; family Yersiniaceae; genus Serratia; species Serratia sp. MF1(2023). The sequence continues at coordinate 49,467 of NZ_JAVHUX010000014.1, forward strand.
TGCTCCGGGCTTGATCGACACGGGGATGATCGAAATGGAAGATGCCGCATTGAAAGAAGCGATGGCGATCATTCCAATGAAGCGCATGGGCCAGACGGATGAAGTTGCAGGCCTGGCGAGCTATTTAATGTCCGATATTGCGGGCTACGTCACCCGCCAGGTCATTTCCATCAACGGAGGAATGCTATGACTTGTCGTGTCGTCATCACAGGTATGGGCGGCGTAACCGCCTTTGGGGAACGGTGGCAGGATGTTTCCCTGCGTCTGTTGGCATATGAAAATGCGGTGCGGACAATGCCCGAGTGGCAGGTTTATGATGGATTGCATACCTTGCTGGGCGCTCCAATCGATGATTTCGTTCTGCCTGAGCATTACACCCGAAAGCGCATTCGCGCAATGGGGCGAGTCTCGCTCCTTTCCACTCGTGCTACAGAACTGGCGTTGGAACAAGCGGGGCTGATTGGCGATCCGGTACTGACTAACGGCCAAACCGGCATCGCCTACGGCTCTTCAACGGGAAGCACTGGCCCCGTGAGCGAATTTGCCACTATGCTCACTGAAAAACATACCAACAACATCACCGGTACCACCTATGTGCAGATGATGCCACATACCACAGCGGTTAATACCGGTCTGTTTTTCGGCCTACGCGGCCGAGTGATCCCGACCTCCAGCGCATGCACCTCCGGGAGCCAGGCGATTGGCTATGCCTGGGAAGCTATTCGTCACGGTTATCAGAAGGTTATGGTTGCGGGTGGCGCAGAAGAGCTTTGTCCTTCGGAGGCCGCGGTGTTCGATACACTATTTGCTACGAGCCAGCGTAATGATAGCCCTAAAAGCACTCCGTCCCCTTTCGATCGACAGCGTGATGGCCTGGTGATTGGCGAAGGTGCTGGGACTTTGGTCCTGGAAGAGTTGGAACATGCAAAAGCGCGCGGCGCCGTTATCTACGGTGAGATTGTAGGTTTTGCCACCAATTGCGATGCGGCGCATATCACTCAACCGCAGCGTGAAACGATGCAAATATGCATGGAGCAGGCGTTGAAGGTAGCTGGCTTGAATGTGCGGGACATCGGCTATATCTCCGCTCATGGCACCGCCACCGATCGAGGGGATATCGCTGAAAGCCAGGCTACGGCAGCTATTTTTGGCGGCCAAACGCCGATTTCATCGCTGAAAAGCTATTTTGGTCATACGCTGGGCGCCTGCGGTGCGCTGGAAGCCTGGATGAGTTTGCAAATGATGCGCGAAGGCTGGTTTGCGCCAACGCTTAACCTTCATCAGCCGGATGAGCAGTGTGGTGAGCTGGATTATATTATGGGGGAAAGCCGGCGCATGGACTGTGAATACTTGCAGAGCAATAATTTCGCGTTTGGCGGCATCAATACATCTATCATCATCAAACGTTGGGTTTAAGTTGAAAAGGCGGGAGCAATAAAATGGGTTCCCGCCATTCCAATCGTCATAGGTTTACCTAAACCGCGCATCCCGCGCAAACAGGAAAGCGGGCTTCCCGCTGGCGGGCGTCTGCTTCCGCCTGAGCGCCCTGATAATGCAAAATCATGATCAGCGTGGCATAGACGTTGGCGTCGATACGGCGCTGCAGATAGGCATTGGCCCACTGCCGATAGCCGGTCAGCAGGGCATCATCGCGCGTTTGGTTATAGACCAGCAGCGCGTGAGATTGCTCGTCGAAGGTTTTGCGCTCCCGGTAGATCCAGGCGGCCGGCGGCGGCATCTGCTCGATGCTGTCGATGGAGGCCAGCATGGTTCGTTCCGATTGGGTGAGCGCCATGCGCCCTTGCCAGGCGAAGATCGCCATCACCAACATGCCGATGGCCGCCATCGCCACCGGCAGGCTCAGGGCTTTGGCGAACGGCAGTGGGCGGGGCTCGCCGGTTTGGCCGTCCAGCAGCGCCAGCAGCAGCAGAAACGCCAGCCAATGCGGCGCAGACAGATAGAAAGGGTATTCCAGCTGGGTGTGCACCAGCATTGGCAACAGCACCAGAAACAGCCCGACGCGCGCACCGCCCGGCTGTTCGCGATCCCGTTGCCAGGCGCGTTTCAGCAACAGCGCGCCGGCGACGAGGACGATAACGATCCCCGCCAGCGCCGGCAGGCCGCCCTCAACCCACCACAGCAGGATTTCATTGTGCGGATGCCCGGCGACTTCCAGCACTTCTCGCCAGGGCATTTCCTGCAGACGGAAGTGCGCGAAGCTGTATTCAAAGCCGCCGTAGCCCCAGCCCAGCAGCGGTTTGGCCAGGATCATGGCGCTGACGTCATGCAGCATGGTCAGGCGCGCGCTGTTGGAAAGCTCCCGCCCGATCAGGCCGGCGCGGCTATCCAGGCCAAGACCGGTGAACAGCACCGTGAGACCGGCCGCCACGCCCAACAGCAGCGCGCCGCCGGCCCAGCGGCTTGCGCCTGGGCGCTGACGGGCAAAACGCCACAGCAGCAGCGCCGCCGCCAGGGCGCCGCCCAGCCAGGCGGCGCGCGACTGGATCAGCACCAGCAGGGCGGAGAAAGCGGCCAGCAGGGCGAGCAGCGGGAGCTGCCGCCGCCGCGTCGGCGTGGAGAGGGGGGCAAGCAGCAGCCAGAGCGCCAAAGCCAGCCCGGTGGCGATAAAGCTGCCCAGCACGTTCGGCTGTTGGAAGACGCCGTAGACCCGGCGGCCATTGGGGGCCACCCAGGCCAGCGCGGGGGCGAACAGCTGCAGCGCCGCCAGCAATGCCTGAACGCTTACGGCGAGCAGCAGGCCGTACAGCAACAGATCGCGTTGCCGGGTGGTGAGGCGCAGCTGCAGGCAAGCGACATAGAACAGCCAGCCACCGAGCAAACCGGCGCAGCGCCACAGGGCGTCTTCGCGCCACTCGGCGCGGGTATACAGCAGCGGCAGCGCCAATACGGCGATGCCGAGCAGCAACAGGCGTGCCGTGGGGGTAAGCGAAAGCCGGGCACGGCCAAGGCAAACGGTGAAGGTCACGATCAGCGTGGTCAGCGCCATGGCGCTCCAGGCCAGAATGTTTTGCGGCAGCGCCAGGCCGCCGCCGCCCATGTTGGGGTGATAAAACGGCAGGATCGCCGCCATCCAGATCAGCAGCAGGGGCAGCACGGCGATAGCCGGCGCGTTAATGGCGGTTTTATCGGTCATGGTGAACCTGCCATGTTTCGATATCGATCATTGAATGCATATTATTAGGATTCCCTATCCTTATCCTGGTGTTTAAATTCGCTGAAGCTTCAATACCTAAAATTTTTTATGGAAATTGAAAAGACTTCCTGTTGAAGCGATAAATAAGTTTTTCCCCTGTGAGCGCGGGGACGGTTTATATAAAAAGGGGTAAGCCGTATTTCAGTTGCCTGCAAAGGGTGTTTTATTTGTTTGAAAAAACAGGGTTGTCATTTTCTCAAATTCATCTTGCTCCAGTCAATTTTTAATCTTTTATTTTATTTTTGTGTTTAAATCAAAACATTGGGATTTTTTGTATGTAGTAAAACGCCGTGTGTGCGACAACGAACGCCTGGGCCGACAGGCGATGTAGCCAATGAGATAAGCATTTTCTTGTTAAATCGTTGTTGCCAATGACGGCACGGCGATCGTGGTTTTATTTACCGCTGTTTTTTATTTTTATTTTATATTTTCTTTATTGAACCTGTATTTATTTTCATTGAGATTCTTCTTGTTTTTTATTGGTTGTTTTTAAATTTTATTTAAATCCATTTTATTAAGATTGTTCTGTTACTGTGGAAATAAAGGGGTGATGATCCCCCTATCCCTGTTGCCGTGCCGCAAGACGGATTAACGCGCCTGTAAAAGCGCGTTAATCCACGCTTCACAGACCTCACTCCACTTCGCCAATCCGTTCCAGCGCATCCACCACCAGATCCCAGAATTTATCCTGATCCAGTTTGACCGCCACCTGAGTGTGGCAGTCCGGCGGCGGCGGCGCGCGGAAATCCGCGACCGTCATGCCCAACGTCAGGGTGCCGGTGAGTTCGATATCCACCGGCGCTTTGCGCACCGTCATCACGCTCGGATCGATCACGTAGGCGACGGCGCAAGGATCGTGTACCGGCGGGGCGCTGAAGCCCTGCGCCTGTTGGTACATACGGCCAAAGAATGCCAGCAGTTCGCCGACGAAGGCGGCCGGCCGGGTGCCGAGGGCGGCGATGCGCTCGCAGACTGCCGGCGTGGCCAAAGCCTGGTGGGTAAGATCCAGCCCGACCATGGTCAGCGGCCATTTTTCGTTGAACACGATGTGCGCCGCCTCGGGATCGATTTTGATATTGAACTCCGCCACCGCGCTCCAGTTGCCCACATGGTAGCCGCCGCCCATCAGCACCACTTCCTTGACCCGCTCGGCAATGCGCGGCTCTTTGCGCACCGCCATGGCGATATTGGTCAGGCCGCCGGTCGGCACCAGCGTCACGCTGCCGGGCGGGTGGGCCATCACCGTATCGATGATCAGATCCACCGCGTGGCGCGAGTCCAGCTGCAGGTGAGGTTCCGGCAGCACCGGGCCATCGAGGCCGGAATCGCCGTGGATATCGGGCGCCACTTCGATATTGCGCACCAGCGGGCGCGGGCAGCCGGCGGCGAAGGGCACACCGGTGATATTGGCGATGCGCGCCACCGCCAGCGCGTTGCGCGTCACTTTGTCCAGCGTCTGATTGCCCACCACGGTGGTGACCGCCAGCAGGTCGATCTGCGGATTGCCCCAGGCCAGCAGCAGGGCGATGGCGTCGTCATGCCCCGGGTCACAGTCCAGTATGATTTTTTTCATGGTTATTCCTGATGCAGGGAGAGGTTCCCGCAGCATAACGCAGCGCGGCGGCGTGGGATAATGCCGATGGTGCTTTTGTTAACGGCATCAAAGCCTTGCCACTTTTACGATGTAATGAAACGTAAAGCCTGCTCGCGGGGCTTTACCCTAGAGGTTACTCCAGGGTTTACAGTGAGCTTCAGCGTCAATGCACAGAGGAGAGGCGGGATGAGCTTACTGAAAAGGTTGTTGGGGCAAGGCGGTATTAACCGCGGTCATCAGCGCGCGGGCCACGGCGGCGGGCATCATGGCAACCGCTATAACCAGCATGGCGAGCCGGGGCCGCAGTGTCCGGAATGCCGGGCGGTGAATAAATCTGGCGCGCGTTATTGTCACCGCTGCGGTCAGCCGTTTGCCGCGCTGAGCGCCACCTGCGGCCAGTGCGCCGCGCCGCTGCCGTCGGGCAGCCGCTTTTGCCCGCAGTGCGGCGGCGGTGTGCCGTGAACCGGGGCGGTTGGACGCTAGCGCTGCTGCTGGGCGCCATGGCGTTATGGACGCTGCTGGCCTGGTGCCGCAGGCGGTGCTGGACGCCTGGCTGCCGTGGCTGAAACAGCTGGGCAGCGGGCTGGCGAGCTATTTTCCTCTGCTGCTGAACTGGGCGGGCTACGCCGTCTGGCTGCTGTGGGGCCTCGGCATGCTGGCGCTGATGCTGCTGGGCGCGCTGGCGCACCGCTATTTGGGCGCCGCTCAACGATAGCCCTGATAGACCGCCGCCACGCGTTCGAAATAGTCGGTTAGGTAGTTGATGCACACCTGCACCTTCAGCGGCAGTTTGTCCTTCTCGGTATAGAGCGCGTAGATCGGCCGCGGATCCGAATGGTAGCTTTTGAACAGGATCTCGATCTCGCCGCGCTTGATCTCTTCGATCACCCACATCAGCGGGGCGTAGGCGATGCCGGCGCCGTTTTTCAGCCAACGGATCATGGTGGAGGAGTCGTTGGTGACGAAGCGCCCCTGCGGGGAAATGCGCGTGGTGATGCCCTCCGGCGACATCAGTTCAAATTCGCTGTCGGGCCGCACGCTGTACTCCAGCCAGGAAAAGTTGACCATGTCGCTCGGCTTCTGTGGCGTGCCGTGCTGGCTGAGGTAGCTTTTGGCGGCGCACACCACCATCGGCATCTGCCCCAGGCGGCGAGAGAACAGGCTGGAGTCCTGCAGCTCACCGGTGCGGATCACCAGATCCAGCCCGTCGGTGATCAGATCCGGCGCTGGAATGCCGGTCACCAGGTTGACCGTCAGGCCAGGGTACTCTTTCATCATCTCGGCGGTCATGTTCGCCAGCACGTTTTGCGCCATGGTGGATGAGCTGCCGATGCGCAGCGTGCCGGCGGGGGTATTGTTAAACGCGTACAGCTGCTCATGCACTTCGCTGACTTCCTGCAGCATGCGTCGGCAGCCCTGATAGTAGATTTTGCCGGCCTCGGTCAGGCCGATGCTGCGCGTGCTGCGGTTCAACAGCTTGACCTGCAGCTCATTTTCCAGTTTCGAGACGGTTTGGCTGATCGATGAAACGCTCATGCCGAGTTGGCGCGCGGCCGCGGTAAACGACCCGAACTCAACCACTTTGGCGAATACCGACATCCGTTTTAATCTTTCCATTATTCACTCTGGCTTAAAAGTGATTTAGATCACAGATTGTTGATGCCTTGATAGTAAGCAGGCTAATATAACGTGGTCGGGTGAATAGACCTTACCAACGTGCGAGAGCGATCGGCAACGCAATCCTGCCGCTCCTCCGGCACCCTCGCAATCCCTGTCGTGGATGTCTGCCCCAAAGTTTAACCTTTTTTCGGGTTCGTGACCTGGACAAGCTGCCTGGTCAAGATTTGTGGCGCGCGCACGCTAAAATGTAAAGAGAATGTGAATGGCGAGACCTGTCTTTCCCCGGCGCAGTGAACAATAAGGAAAAAGTGATGAGTTTGCTTCCGGTTATGGTCATCTTCGGACTGTCGTTTCCGCCGGTGTTTTTCGAGCTGCTGGTGTCGCTGGCGCTGTTTTTCCTCTTGCGCCGCCTGCTGCAGCCGACGGGGATTTACGATTTTGTCTGGCATCCGGCGCTGTTTAACACCGCGCTGTATTGCTGCTTGTTTTATCTGATTTCATGTCTTTTTGTTTGAGGTCGCTGTGAAAAATTTTTCGATAAAAATAACCCGAATCGCGATCACTTTGATTCTTGTGCTGCTGGGCATCGTCGCGGTATTCAAGGCCTGGGTGTTTTACACCGAGTCGCCGTGGACGCGTGACGCCAAGTTTACCGCCGACGTGGTGGCGATCGCGCCGGACGTCAGCGGCCTGCTGACCGACGTGCCGGTGGTGGACAACCAGCTGGTGAAGAAAGGCCAGGTGCTGTTCGTGGTCGATCGGCCGCGCTATGAGCAGGCGCTGGCGCAAGCCAGTGCCGACGTCGCCTACTATCAGACGCTGGCGGCGGAAAAGCGGCGCGAGGCCGGCCGCCGCGTGAAGCTGGGCGTGCAGGCGATGTCGCAGGAAGAAATCGACCAGTCGAACAACTCGCTGCAGACCGTGCAACACCAGCTGGCGAAGGCCGTGGCGACGCGTGAGCTGGCGCAGCTGGATCTGGAACGCACCACGGTGCGCGCTCCGGCCGATGGCTGGATCACCAACCTCAACGTACACGCCGGCGAATACATCACCCGCGGTTCGGTGGCGGTGGCGCTGGTGAAGAAAGACTCCTTCTACATCCTGGCCTATCTGGAAGAAACCAAGCTGAACGGCCTGAATAAGGGCGATCGCGCGGAGATCACCCCGCTCGGCAGCAACCGCATCATGCACGGCACCGTCGACAGCGTGGCGGCGGCGGTGAACAACAGCAGCAGCACGGTGAACAACAAAGGATTGGCCTCGATCGACAGCAACCTAGAGTGGGTGCGCCTGGCGCAGCGCGTGCCGGTGAAGATCCTGCTGGACGCCAAGGACCAACAGCATCCGTACCCGGCCGGCACCACCGCCACCGTGGTGATCGTCGGCAAGAACGATCGCAATGCCGACAGCGGCTCGCCTTTTGTGCGCCTGATGCACCGGCTGCGTGAGTTCGGCTAATGAACAGCCCAACCTTTATCCGGCTGAGATTCGCCTTCAAGCTCAGCTTCGCGATTGTGTTTGCGCTGTTCGTCGGCTTCCATCTCAATCTGGAAACCCCGCGCTGGTCGGCGATGACCGCCGCCATCGTCGCCGCCGGCCCGGCCTTTGCCGCCGGCGGTGAACCCTTCTCCGGCGCCATCCGCCACCGCGGCTGGCTGCGCATCATCGGCACCTTTATCGGCTGCTTCGTCGGCCTGCTCATTATCATCACCACCGCCCGCGCGCCGGTGGTGATGCTGCTGTTATGCTGCATCTGGGCCGGTTTCTGCACCTGGCTCTCTTCACTGATCAAGGTCGAGAACTCCTACGCCTGGGGCCTGGCCGGCTATACCGCGCTGATCATCATCGTGACGGTCGCCACCAGCGAGGCCCATCTGCTGGAAGCGCCGCAGTTCGCCATCGAGCGTTGCAGCGAGATCGTGCTGGGGATCGTCAGCGCCGTATTGGCGGATCTGCTGTTCTCGCCGCGTTCGATCAAGCAGGATATCGATCGGGCGGTGGATCAGCTGCTGGTGGATCAATATCGCCTGATGCAGATGTGCATCAGCAACGCCGACAAAGAAGACATCGACCGCGCCTGGAGCAATCTGGTGAAGAGCACCACGGCGCTGGACGGCATGCGCAACAACCTGATGATGGAGTCTTCGCGCTGGCAGAAGGTCAATCGCCGGGTGAAGGCGCTGCATACCCTGTCGCTGACGCTGATTACCCAGGCTTGCGAAACCTACCTGATCCTGTTGAATCACCCGGACGCGCTGCAAGCGAGCCTGCGGGAACAGCTGATGGTGCCGGCGGAAACCCCGCAGGAGATCCACAGGCGCATGAAGCTGTTGCGCCAGGTGCTGACCACGCATCGCTCCGAAGAAACGCTGCCGACCCTCACCGGCTGGGTCGGCGCGGCAACGCGCTACCTGCTGCTGTCGAAGGGCGTACACACCAACGGTAGCATCAGCGCGGTGGAAGAGGACGTGTTGAGCAATGAAACCGTGGTCAAGCCGACCTCGGCGGAAGGGCATCATGCGATGATCAACGGCCTGCGCACCTTTGTGGCCACGGCCTTCGGCTGCCTGCTGTGGCTGTGGACCGGCTGGACGTCCGGCAGCGGCTTTATGGTGATCATTGCGGTAATCACCTCGCTGGCGATGCGCACCCCGGCGCCGCGCATGGTGGCGATGGATTTCGTGCTGGGCATGCTGGCGGCGATCCCGGTCGGCTCCCTGTTCTTCATGGTGATCCTGCCGGCGACGCAGCAGAGCATTTTGCTGCTGTGTCTCAGCCTCGGCCTGCTGGCGTTCTTCATCGGCATCGAGGTGCAGAAGCGGCGGCTCGGTTCGCTGGGGCTGCTGGCAGGGACCATCAACATTCTGGTGCTGAGCAACCCGATGGAGTTCAACGTCACCCAGTTTCTCGACGGAGCGCTCGGCCAGTTCCTCGGCAGCTGCGTCGGGCTGATGGTGCTGCTGCTGATCCGCGACAATTCGCGCGAACGCACCGGCCGCACGTTGCTCAACCAGTTCGTCAGCAGCGCGGTGTCGGCGCTGACCACCAAGGCGGCGCGCCGTCGGCAGAACCACCTGCCTGCGCTGTATCAGCAGCTTAATCAACTGCTGATGATGTTCCCGAACGACATCGCCAAGTATCGTCTGGCGCTGAACCTGATCATCGCCCACCAGCGCATGCAGCGGGCGGAGATTCCGGTCAGTGAAGAGCTGTCGGCCTTCCACCGCCAGATCCGCAGCACCGCCGATCGGGTGGTCTCGGCCAAAAACGACGTCAAGCGCGCCTATTACTACGATCGCTTGCTGGGTGAAATGAACGAGTACCAGCAAAAATTGGTAGACAATCAGGCGCCGCTCAGCGTCACCGGGCCGGTGAAGCGCCTGGCCGACATGCTGCATCGCTATCGCCACGCCTTGATCGATTGATGCGTTCCCGCCTGTTGCGCCGCGTTGTGCGGCGCCTTCCCCGACTATACTGAAAGCAGCGCCTGGCACGGCGGGCCGTCTCATGTGGGGCGGCCCGTTTTCAGAGCGACTCCGAGTGCCAGAACGGCTGGAAAGTGGCATCATTGTCATGAATGGATGAAACTCTTACCGCCGCGAAAATGTGACGTGCCGGTCATCTTAGTTTCATCCAGGTCGACTATATAGCTAACTAGCCTGGGGGCGCTGCGGCGCCTTCGGCGGCATAATTTCAGGGAATGTCATGAACAAGCGGATTCTGTTGGCGATTGTCATCGCCGTGGTCATCGCCGTCTTCAGCGCGCTGCGCGGCAACGAGCACCGTGCGATCGACGGCAACCCGGCGGTGGCCCAAGCGCCGGCGGGACAGCAGCAGAGCATCGATCGGCTCACGCAGCAGCAAACGGTGGTGAGTTACCTGCAGCAGCATCAGCGGCTGCCGGGCTATTACGTCACCAAGAAGCAGGCGCGCGAGCAGGGCTGGGATCCGCGTTCAGGCAACCTCTGTGCGGTATTGCCGGGCAAGGCGATTGGCGGCGATCGGTTCTCTAACCGTGAAGGGCAACTGCCGAGCGCCGGCGGCCGGGTCTGGCGCGAAGCGGACATCAATTATCAGTGTGGCCGGCGCGGCGCCGATCGCCTGCTGTATTCGAGCGACGGTCTGATCTTCGTCACGCGCGACCATTACAAAAACTTCATTCGTGTGGAGTGAGTTTGATGGCAAAAGTAGAGTTTGATTTCGAACAGATCCAGGATGTGCCGACCTTCTACCGCGATTTTGCGCACAAGTTTACGCTGGACGAGGGGTTCGGCGCCAACCTCGACGCGCTGTGGGACGTGGTGACCGGCGATATCGGCCTGCCGGTGGAAATCGAGTTCACTCACCTGAATGCCCGCAGCAAGCGTCGTTTCGGCGCGATCATTCTGCTGTTTGAAGAGGCGGAAGAAGAGCTGGAAGGCAGCCTGCGTTTTAATATCCGCGAAAGCAGCGGCGAACCGGCCCATCACCGGGGATGAAACGGGTTCATCCCGGGAGGGCGGCGGCGCTTAGTCGGCCGCTTCGGCCAGCTCGCGCAGGTATTGGAAGATCTGGCGGTAAGCCTTAGGCGGCTTGTTGGCGGCCTTCTCTTTCTGTGCGTTGCGCACCAGTGAACGCAGCTGTTGGCGATCGGCGGCCGGATACAGATCCAGGATCGACGGAATCACGTCATCGCCTTCTTCCACCAGACGGTCGCGCAGCGCTTCCAGCTTGTGGAACAGCGAAACCTGCTGGTTGTGGCGGTTTTTCAGCTTGTCGAGTGCGGTCTGGATCGGCTCGATATCGCGGGCGCGCAGCATCTTACCGATCAGCTGCAGCTGACGGCGACGACCCTCTTTCTTGATCTTCTGCGCCAGCTCGATGGCGGCGCGCAAATCTTCGTCCAACGGGATGCGATCCAGCGCGTTTTTGCCCAGATCGACCATTTCGGCCCCCAGGTCTTTCAGCGCTTCGGCATCACGTTTAATCTCACTTTTACTGACCCAGATAATCTCGTCATCGTCCTCGTTTTCATTCTCCGGGACATCGTCGAGCCAGTCTTCAGGCTGTTTGTTCATGGTAGGCTCCGTTAAAAAGAGGCTAATCCTAACAGGTTGTCCGGCAACCCGCCAATTGCGTGCCTTGAGCAAACTGAGTATAGCTGCCACGTTGGGGGATTATCGCGCCTGGCTGCCCGTCTTGGGAATTTGCACGGTTGTTTTTATCACCCTGTCTGTATAAAATTTTATACAAAAGGAGGTAATATTCATGGATGATGGCATCGAGAAAGCCATTGATTGGCGTGGCTCATCGCTAGAGGATTTGCTGGCCTTCCCAATCGATGTGCGAAAAGCGGCAGGATTTGAACTGAGTAAAGTGCAAAGAGGTCTGGAACCCGGTAATTGGAAACCGATGGCCAACTGCGGAAGCGGCGTTATCGAAATCCGTTTATATGCCATCGGTGGGGCATTCAGGGTGGTCTATGTGGCAAAGTTCAGCGAAGCGATCTATGTCTTGCACAGCTTTCAGAAGAAGGCGGAGAAAACCAGCCGCCACGATATTCAGATAATCAAAGCGCGTTATGACGCGGTCATTAATGAGCGGAGTAAAGGTCATGACCAAGCCGATTGATAGCGATTCGCGCCACGTTACGCCCGCAGGCGGCAATGTGTTTGCGGATCTGGGATTTTCCGCCGACGAGGCTCGGCAATTGCAAGCGCAGTCCAATGCGGAAATTGCGCAGCTTATCGCACTGAAAAAACAGCTGATGGGTGAGATCAGCGCGTGGATTGAGGAAGAAGGTTATCGCCAGGAGGAGGCGGCGCGTTATCTGCACACTTCCCGGCCGCGCGTGTCCGACGTGGTGAATCAGAAGACCGAGAAGTTCACGCTGGATGCGTTGGTCAACATGATGGCGAATATTGGCAAGTCGGTAAAACTGATCGTCGAGTGATGCACGGCTTTTGCATGTTATCCCGGCTTTGCCGTTCGGCTTTATGCGAAATTCAACGCGGTTCCTGTTAGACTCAACGGCAGAGATCTCAGGATTTTTGCGCGCAGCTCCGCGTGCACAACTACGCCGCTCCGGCACTTTTCTCAACGATTTTCTGATTAATTATGGCAGATTGATGAAAGTAGTCACTCAAGTTGCAGAACAGCGCAAGGCGCTGGAACAGGCCGTCTCTCAGGCGCTGGAGCTGGCCCGCGCCGGTTCCGACGCGGCGGAAGTCGCGGTCACCAAATCGACCGGCATCAGCGTCAGCACCCGCTTCGGAGAGGTGGAAAACGTCGAGTTCAACAGCGATGGCGCGCTGGGCATCACCGTGTATCACCGCCAGCGCAAAGGCAGCGCCTCTTCCACCGATCTCAGCCCGGACGCCATCGCCCGCACCGTACAGGCGGCGCTGGATATCGCGCGCTACACCTCTGAGGATCCTTGCGCCGGCCCGGCGGAGAAAGATCTGCTGGCGTTCGAGGCGCCGGATCTCGATCTGTTCCACCCGATCGAGCTGGACGCCGAGCGCGGCATCGAGCTGGCGGCGCGCGCCGAGCAGGCTTCGCTGGCTGCGGATAAGCGCATCACCAACACCGAAGGCGGCAGCTTCAACAGCCACTACGGCATCAAGGTGTTCGGCAACAGCCACGGCATGCTGCAAAGCTACTGTTCCAGCCGCCACTCGCTGTCCAGTTGCGTCATTGCTGAGCAGGACGGCGATATGGAGCGGGATTACGCTTACACCATCGGCCGTGCGATGGGCGATCTGCAAAGCCCCGAGTGGGTGGGGCAGGAGTGCGCCCGCCGCACGCTGGCGCGTCTCGCGCCGCGCAAACTGTCGACCATGAAGGCGCCGGTGCTGTTCGCCCCCGAGGTGGCCACCGGGCTGTTCGGTCATCTGGTGGGCGCCATCAGCGGCAGCAGCGTTTACCGCAAATCGACCTTCCTGCTGGACTCGCTCGGCAAGCAGATCCTGCCGGCGTGGCTGACCGTCGAAGAGCATCCGCACCTGCTGAAAGGGCTGGCGTCGACGCCGTTCGACAGCGAGGGCGTGCGCACCCAGCGGCGTGATATCGTCAAGGACGGCGTGCTGCAAACCTGGCTGATGACCAGCTACTCGGCGCGCAAGCTGGGCCTGCACAGCACCGGCCATGCCGGCGGCATCCATAACTGGCGCATTGCCGGGCAGGGCGCCGACTTCGCCGGCATGCTGAAACAGCTTGGCACCGGCCTGGTGGTCACCGAGCTGATGGGCCAGGGCGTCAGCGGCGTCACCGGCGATTACTCGCGCGGCGCCGCCGGTTTCTGGGTGGAAAACGGCGAGATCCAATATCCGGTCAGCGAGATCACCATCGCCGGCAACCTGAAAGACATGCTGCGCAACATCGTCAGCGTCGGCAGCGATATCGAAACCCGCAGCAATATCCAGTGCGGTTCGGTGCTGCTGCCGGAAATGAAGATCGCCGGTCAGTGATCCGCGGCGCGGCCGGCGCCCGCCGGTCGCGCGTTATCCAGTCTTAACCTTGCTTACAAATCTCCGGTTTCGGTTTTGCCCGGCCTTGCCTATGGTAACGGTGGGTTAATTAAAACAATAACTGGAAGGTGAGCAAACATGCAGAATACCCTGAAAGCGCTGGCGGCGTTGACGCTGCTGGCGGCCAGCTCGCTGGCGGTCGCCGCCGATCTGGGCGACGATATGGACACCCTGGCGGAAAACTACAAAACGGTGCTGAATACCGATTCCGCCGCCACCCTCAAACAGAGCCTGCAAAACATGCGCGCTGCCGCGCAGGACGCCAAACAGGGCACCCCGCCGAAGCTGGAAGACAAAGCCGCCGACAGCCCGGAGATGAAAGATTTCCGCAGCGGGCTGGATACCCTGATCGGCCAGATCGATCAGGCGCTGGCGCTGGCCAATCAGGGCAAAGTCGCCGAAGCGAAGCAGCTGGCGCAGGGGTTCAAACAGACCCGCGACGCCAACCACAAGAAATTCCGCTAAACCGTCAACCGTCGCGCCCGTCTTCCGTCAGATAGGAGGAGGGCGCCTGCCCCAGCACGCGGCGAAACATGGTTGAAAACGCCGCGCTGCTGTCATATCCCATCTCCATCGCCACCTGCGTTACGCTGCGCCCTTCGGCCAGCAGCGCCAACGCCAGCACCACGCAGGCGCGCTGGCGCCATTGCGAAAACGGCAGGCCGGTCTGCGCGCGAAAGAAGCGGCTGAAGGTGCGAATGCTCATGTACAGACGAGGGGCCCACCGCTGCGCGGAGTCGTGGGCGTCGGGGTGCTGCAAAAAGGCGCGGCACAGCTCGCCCAGCCGAGGATCGGCGGGCAGCGGAATGTGCAGGGGCAAGGGCTGCAGCCGAGCCAGCTCATGCAGCAGCAGCGTTGCCAGCGCTCCGTCGCGCCCCTCTTGTTCATACTCCAGCGGCATATCCACCGCTGCCATCAACAGCTGGCGCATCAGCGGAGTGACGCTGACCACCTGGCACACCTGAGGCCGTTCGGCGGGCAACGCGCCGGGTTCGAGGTACAGGCTGCGGGTGGTGACGCCGACCATCCTCACCGCGTGCTGCATCTGCGGCGGCAGCCACACCGCGTGCTGCGGCGGGACGACCCAATTGCCTTGCTGCGTGAAAACGTGCATGACGCCGGTGGCGCCGTACAACAACTGCGCGCGCCGGTGGCTGTGCATCGGCAGCAGGTGCCCCGGCGGATAATCGGTGCCGATGGCGATCACCGCGCGCGTTACGTGGTCGATGTCATCAATGCGGACGTTGCGCATGTGTTCCCTTTGGCGGGCAGATTGGCCGAAACGCAATGATAGTTGGCCCTTCATATAAAGCAAGCCAACGGCCGTCGCCCTACTATCGGAGCAGAAAAATAACGTTTGTTCGGGGCGCCGCTATTTTATCGGCCATATAGCCCGTGCAAGTTTTCACACCGGGGTGGGACGAAGATTTTCGTTCTCGCAATACAAGAAGTTAATAAGGAATAAAGCGTCTTTTTATTCCAACACCTGAAGCAATAGTTCTTAGCGCAGTTCAATGACTATAAGGTGATATTTCATGTATAAGTTCGGTGTGGTTGGCGGCGGAGCCGCCGGGATCGCTTTTGCGTATAACTTTATAAAAAATAAGTCGGTTAATCATTGCAAAAGGCCGCTTTCCCTGACGGTGTTCGACAAGCAGGGCTTCAAGGGCGGTATGGCATACAGCAGCGATTTTGACAGCCATATATTAAATATGACGCCGGAAAATATGTCGGCGGATATTTTCGACGATGCGCACTTCGTCGATTGGATCGCCATGCATTTCCCGCAATTTTGCCAGGATCGTTATCCGCCGCGCTGGCTGTATCGGGAATATCTCGATTTTATTCGCGACATGACGATTTATATGGCGGCGGACAGCAACGTAGCGCTGAATTTCATGACCGCCGAAGTGAATACCATCGCGCCGCTGGAGGCCGGCTACCGGCTGACCACCACCTGTGGCGGTGCCGAACAGATGAACGCGCTGGTGCTATGTTCGGGGCACAACCCGCCGGAATGTCTCTATCCGGTGGATGGGGTGATCGCTTATCAGGCCCACCAGGATCTGCCGCCGATCAACCCTTATTCGAGCATCGGCGTGATCGGCTGCAGCCTGACGGCGATTGACGCCATCGTTGAGCTGATGGAGCGTCTGGGGGCGACCGACATCTGTGCCCTGTCGCGCTCGGGCCTGTTCCCCAGCGTGCAGCCGGCGCTGATGCGTCCGCCGCCGGAGGCGTTTGTGGAGGGGGTGCGGCGCTTTGTCGCCGGCCGCGATTTCATTGACGCGCACCAGCTGGTGCATGCGATCAACGCCGCGCTGGCGCGCCACTATCCGGGGCCGGAGCGGTTGACGGTGCTCTCGGCGCTGGGGGAAAGGCGCGATTGTTACCGCGATCTGGCGGAAAGCCTCGATCGCGCGCGTTTTGCCCGGGAGCATATCTGCAGCTATCTGGCGGCGATCCACCCGGCGGTGTGCGCCGCCTGGGTCAAGATGGATGCCAACAACCGGCAGGTCTTCATGCGCTTTTACAACTCCTCCTGGATGCGCAATCGGCACGCCATGCCGATCAAGAACGCCAACAAGATCGTGGCGGCGCTGGAGAGCCAACGCCTGCGCGCCTGTGGCGGCCTGGCGGATATCAGCAAGGGAACGGACGGGTTTATCCTTCGTTGCCATGAGGCGCGGGTACATGCGCAGTATCTGTTCAACTGCACCACGCCGTCCTATCAACTGCCGCCCAACCGTCTGAGCCAGCAACTGCTGCAAGACGGGCTGGTGCAAGAGAACCTGTTCGGCGGCGTGAAGTGCAACCCGCACACGCTGAAAATCGCCGACCGGCGCGGCCGCGAGCAGCATCTCTACTCGCTCGGCGCGCCTGCCAAGGGAGATCTTTTTTACACCTCGGCGATGGAGTCCATCACGCGAGATATCAGCAAGATCGTGTTCAACAACCCTATTTTCAACGCAAAGAAGGCTGAAGCATGAAAAACGTAGCGCTCTTTGTCGGCAACGACATTTTCTCCTGGCTGGTGTGTCAGGATCTGATCGCCACCCTGAAGGGCGAGTGTGCCTTTACGGTGTATTTCCCCCTGGCGAAAAGCGCCGGGCGCACGCAGGAGCCGGCGGTTCGCCGCCTGGGGCTGTATGAGCGCGAAGTGCTGAACGATTTCGTGTTCCCGTTCGTTGGCCGCAACGCCGCCGCCTGCGAGGGGGCCTATCAGCCGCCGGCCCTGTTCCTGGCCGCCGCCGGGGTCAAAGCGCATCGCGTTCTCGACATCAATGACGCCGCGTTTATCAGCAGCCTGGGGCATATGGATGGGGTGATCTCCCTGCGCTGTTATCAGAAATTCTCCGCCGACTATGTGCGCGCCTTCAGCCGACGCGGCAAGCTGCTGTGGAACCTGCATCCGGGGGACTTGCCGCGTTATCGCGGGGTGATGACGCTGTTCCGCGCGTTGATGAACGGTGACAGGGACTGTGCGGTAACGCTGCATGAAATGGATGAGCACTGGGACGCCGGCCCGGTTATCGCCCGCCTGCCCGCCGAGCTGCGTCACGATCTGTCGTTCCTGGAAAACATGATGCTGTTGGGCGTGCAGAGTGGCTCCTTCCTGGCGCGTCAGCTGATGCGGGCGGAGCACAGCGAAGCGATAGCGGCGGAAAAGCAGGGCGATTCGCGCTATTGGGGCTTCCCGGACGCGCAGACGCTGGCGCAGGCGGAACAGGCGGGCATTGAGCTGGTGGACCATGACGCCGTGCGCGAGCAGTATCTGGGGCTGTTCGTCGGCGATCGTTTCCACCCGCTGGCGGGGCAGTTCTGCGCCGGGTTCGACGACTTCGTGCGGGCGCACGGCCATGATTGAAACCTTGATTGTACTGGGTGCCGGTTTTCTGACCGGCATCACCACCATTCTGTTCGGCTTCGGCGGCGGCTTTGTGGTGGTGCCTTTCGTCTATCACCTGATCTCCGCGTCGGGCGAGCAGCCCGGCCAGGCGATGCATATCGCGGTGGCGACCTCGACGGCGGTGATGATCCTCAACGCGAGTTACGCCACGCTGACCAACTGGCGCAGCGGCAACCTGCTGCGTGAAACCATCGTGCCGCTGATCTTTTTCATCGGCATTGGCGCGGCGCTGGGCGCGTTCGCCTCCTCGCTGCTGGCGGACGGCGTGATCCGCGGGCTATTCGTGGCCTATATGGCGGTGACCATCGCCGACTGTCTGTTCCGCCGGGGCTTCCTGATCAAACCGGCGCGCGCCGAACTTTCCCCCGCCACGCTGTGGGGCGGCGGGCCGCTGATCGGCGGCATCGCCACCCTGCTGGGGGTGGGCGGCAGCGTGATGACGGTGCCGCTGCTGCGCCGCCATGGCTACGACATGAAGTATTGCGTCAGCGCCGCCAACCCGCTGTCGATCCCGGTGGCGGTGATCGGCGCGCTGATGTATATCGTGTTGGGGTGGCGCGAGATGAGCGGGCCGCAGTATCTGGGCTACGTCAATCTGAACGTTCTGGGGCTGCTGGTGGTGGCGGGGATTGCGGGGATCGTATTTACCAGGCGCTGTTTGCCTAAGGTGAGCGATGCGCTGCATGTCAAAATCTACGTGCTGCTGCTGATCGCCGTGCTGATCGCTATCTGCGTCTGAAACAGAAAGGGCGGCCGGATGCCGCCCTGAGAACCGCTTAACGGTGGTATTCGCCCGCCGCTTCCGGCTGGTACAGCAACTCCAGCACTTCAATCCGCGCTTCTTCACCGTTCGGCAATTGCCAGGAAATCTGCTTGCCGACGTGCATGCCGAGCAGCGCTGCGCCCAGCGGCGCCATCACCGACAGCTGATCGTGGCTGTCTTTCAGCGATGCCGGGTAAACCAGCGTGCGCACGTGCTCTTCATCGGTGTGCAGATCGCGAAAACGCACGCGGCTGTTCATGGTCACCACGTTGGCCGGCATTTTCTCCGGCGGCAGGATTTCCGCGCGATCCAACTCGTCGTTCAGCGCGGCGGCGACGTCGGTGTTGGCAAAGGCCGGTTGTTCCAATAGCGCATCCAGGCGTTCCGCATCCAGCTCATTAATAGTAATGATGGGTTTGGTCATTCCACTCTCCAGTCAAATCAAAGGGTGCCAGTCTGTGCACCCATAAATTCGGAAAAACAACACAAAGCAACACCCCCGCGCCAGAGGAGCGGGGGTGTGGGTAATGTCGATTTGTCCCATTGATAGTAGGCGGTTGGGACGAGAAAAGAAAGAGATCCCGATCACGAAGGCTTTTATCGTCAATTGTGGCGAAAGAAACGGTTAGCCCGGTTATCTATTTGTTATCTCATTAACTTTTTCACCGCAGCGCCGTTTTGCGAAATGGATCCCCGCGCGTCATGCGATTTCCACTTCGAACTGGAAAAAACCGGTCTACACAGAAAATCCTACCGGGGGTAGGGTAAAGACATCACAGAAAGCGGGTTATTCAGGTGATGCGCTTTACGGCTTACTGATTAATGTGGGATCTAGGGGTACTGAAAAGTGAATGATGGATCTGCTTCGATAAAAGAAATTGAACAATCCGATGTCAGCGCAGCCGGTGAGATCACCGCTCGGGTGTTGGCGGATATTGCCGCGATGCTGAATGCTGAAAATATTTATACCAATGCGGTGCAGCAACAGATGCTGGAATCGCATATTCGCGCCATGGTGCAGCGTTCAATAACCGGCGAGCCGTTGCCGGAGGTGGATAAATCGTTGTTCGACGAAATCTCCGCCGAATCCATGCAAATGGCGGAGCGCGTGGTGAATCAGTTTAGCACATTGCCTATCGAAGAAGCCTATTTATTGTCAGTGCACTTCGAAGTGGCGAAAGATAATAACGCATAGCGGTTAACGCATCGATTTCAATCAGGAGAATATACCATGGGTCAAATTACCGTAGTGATCGGCGATCGTTTGGGTAAAGGGCAAAAAGTCGGCCAGGGCGTTGAAAACGCAGGCGGAAAAGCGGTGGTTATCCCCGGCGTGGCGGCGGATATGAAGCTGGGTGACGTCATGAAAGCGGAAAACGCGCAGCTGGGCATCTCTTTTTGCGGCAGCGGCGGCGCCGGCGCGATTACCGCGCAAACCAAACACGGCTACAAAGCCAAATACGGCATGCGTTCGGTGGAAGAGGGCGTGACGGCAATTAACGAAGGCTGCAACGTGCTGGGCTTCGGCTTTATGGATAAAGAAGAGTTGGGCCAGAAATTGGTGGAAGCCTACATCAAAAAACATGGCAATCCATAATGAAAGAGCAATATACCACATCGGTAAAGGTGGAGGGTAAAGGCGACAGCAAAGCGAAAGCTTTTGCTTCCGCCTTGGCTAATGTGCAGGGTGCGGTATTAAAGTCCACCAACAATATTCTGCTGCGTATCGAGCCGCAGGACGTCAGCGTCGTGAGAGCGGAAGAGAAAATAACTAAAGAGAAATTTCTTTTCTTCTTTTTGCCGCGTGAAAGAAAGAGCTATGCCGTTTCTCTGGAAATAACCGTGAACGTAACCATTATCAATACCGAGAAGGTTGTCTTCGTCACGAAATAAAAACGTTAGCATAAATGAAAGGGTATACTGATGTTTTTAATCATCTTATTTAAATCGATTATTATCGGTGGGCTGGTGGGGGTCGGCGTAGGGGCCGGCGCCGCACGCATGTTCCACGCGCCGACAACACAGGGCATGGGGGCGTTTCGCACCCTGGGCGAGCTGAATTCCTGCGAGGGCGATCCGGCTTCCCACTTCTCATTCGGTCTGGGCTTCTTCTTCAACGCCTGGGCGTCTTCCGTGGCGGCGGGTTCCTTCACGCAGGACGTCGACCACCGCATCATCCCGCACTGGGGCGCGGCGGCCCTGATGGTCAAGAACCGCAATCTGGCGCAAACGCTGCACGATCCGAAAAAAATGGCCATCGCCTGCGGCATCATCGGCATGCTGGTGGTGGCGTTCCTCAATACCACCGCTTCCGCCGTGCCGGCCGCGCTGCAGGTCACCGCGATCAAGGTGCTGGTGCCGGCGGCCAACCTGCTGGTGAACACCGTGATGCCGGTGATCTTCTGGCTGGCGGCGATCGACGCCGGGCGCCGTTCCGGCTTCTGGGGCACCATCTTCGGCGGCCTGGCGCAGCTGATCATGGGCAACGCCGTGCCGGGTCTGGTGCTGGGCATTCTGATCGGCAAAGGCGTGGAAGAGAGCGGCTGGAACAAGATCACCAAGATCATGATGGCGGTGATCGTGCTGCTGTTCGTGCTGAGCGGCTTCTTCCGCGGCTTCGACATGAAAGTTCTCGAGTCCTTCAGCCTCGGCGTGCCGGGCTGGCTGGACGCCATTCACAACACCCTGAGCGGTAAATAAGGAGCGGGATGATGGAAGAGCAAACCCAAAAAGGCTTCTGGTACGCCGACTGGTCATTCCCGATTTTTGTTGGCCTGCTGTCCTCCGGCGTGTTCGCCGGAACGCACATGTACTACCTGTACGGCATCGGCGCCTTTAACGAAGTGGCGTTCGTTTCCATGCTGCGGGCGGGGATGGATACCGGCGTATACGGCGCGGTGGCGGCGTTCGGCGCCAGCTTCCTGTTCGCGCGCATCATCGAAGGCTCGCTGGTGGGCATCCTGGACATCGGCGGCGCGATCCAGACCGGCGTCGGGCTGGGCGTGCCGGCGCTGCTGCTGGGGGCCGGCATCGTGTTCCCGGTCGCCAACTTCGCCGCTTCGCTGGTGACCGGCCTGGTCATTGGCCTGGCGATCGGTTACGTGATCATTCTGGCGCGCAAATTCACCATCAATCAGAGCAACTCCACCTACGGGGCGGACGTGATGATGGGCGCGGGCAACTCGTCGGGCCGTTTCCTCGGGCCGTTGATCATCCTGTCGGCGATGACCGCCTCGATCCCGATCGGCATCGGTTCGCTGCTCGGCGCGCTGCTGTTTTATATCTGGGGTAAACCGATCACCGGCGGAGCGATCCTCGGCGCGATGATCCTGGGGGCGATCTTCCCGGTAGCCATTTCTTGAGAGGCCTGCGCCAGGCGCCGCCCGATGCGGCGGCGCCCGGGCTAACAGGAGCAATGCGGTATGTATGAATTAGTAATCAGAGGCGCCAGACTGGCGGACGACACGCTGATCGATCTGGCGGTGAAAGACGGCAAAATCGCCTCGGTCGGGCGGCTGGCGGCGGACGTCAGCGCCGTTCGCCAACTGGATCTGGCGGGCAACTGCCGCCTGAGCGCCGGTTGGATCGATGCGCACGTGCACTGCTATCCCGACTCGCCGATTTACCATGACGAGCCGGATCGGGTCGGCGTCGCCAGCGGCGTCACCAGCGTAGTCGATGCCGGCAGCACCGGCGCCGACGATATCGACGCCTTTTATCAGCTGACGCGCAGCGCCAAAACCAACGTGTTCGCCTTCCTCAACATCTCGCGCATCGGCCTGCTGCGGCAGAACGAGCTGGCGGAGTTGACGGACATCGACAAGCGCGAGGCCGGCCAGGCCATCGCCAATCATCCCGGCTTCATCATCGGCATCAAGGCGCGCATGAGCAGCAGCGTGGTGGGCAAGAACGGCACCCGGCCGCTGGTGTTGGCCAAAGAGATCCAGCGGGAAAACCGCCAACTGCCGCTGATGGTGCATATCGGCAACAACCCGCCGGATCTGGACGAGATCGCCGATCTGCTGACCCGTGGCGACATCATCACCCACTGCTACAACGGCAAACCGAACCGCATTCTGACGCCGGCGGGCACGCTGCGCGAGTCGATCCAGCGCGCGCTGCGGCGCGGCGTGCTGCTCGACGTGGGGCACGGCACAGCCAGCTTCAGCTTCGAGGTGGCGCGCCAGGCGATCAAGCTGGGCATTTTGCCGCACACCATCAGCTCCGATATTTACTGCCGCAACCGCATGAACGGGCCGGTGCACAGCCTGGCGACGGTGATGTCCAAATTTTTCAGCGTCGGCCTGACGCTGCCGCAGGTGATCGCCTGCGTGACGGAGAACGCCGCGTCGGCGCTGCAGCTCAGCGGCAAAGGGCGGCTGGAGCCGGGCTATGACGCCGATTTCACGCTGTTTGAACTGCGCCGCGAACCGCAGGTGTTCGCCGACGCCGAAGGGCAAACCGCCGAGGGCGAACAGCTGTTGGTGCCGCTGGCCGCGGTGGTGGCCGGGGAAATCCTATTAACCGAACAAGGGGAGGCAAGCCATGTCTTCGATTTATGAAAAATACGGTTTGAAGCAGGTGATCAACACCTCCGGCCGCATGACCATTCTCGGCGTTTCCACGCCGCGCCAGGATGTGATCGACGCCGTTGACTACGGCCTGAATCACTATTTCGAAATCAAGGATCTGGTCAACAAGACCGGCGCCTACATCGCCGATCTGCTTAACGTGGAGGACGCGGTGATCGTTTCCTGCGCCTCGGCGGGCATCGCCCAGTCGGTGGCGGCGGTGATCGTCAAAGATAACGCCAATCTGCTGGTGAACCTGCACTCGGCGCCGATCGCCGTGCCGCGTGAGATCGTGTTGCCGCGCGGCCACAACGTCAACTTCGGCGCGCCGGTGGACACCATGGTGGCGCTGGGCGGCGGCAAGGTGGTGGAAGCGGGCTACGCCAACGAATGTTCGCCGGAGCAGATTGAAGCCTGCATCACGCCGCAGACGGCGGCGATCCTGTACGTCAAATCGCACCACTGCGTGCAGAAAAGCATTCTGTCCGTCGAACAGGCGGCGGTGGTGGCGCGCAAGCATAACCTGCCGCTGATCGTCGACGCCGCGGCGGAAGAAGATCTGATGTGTTACTACCAGATGGGAGCCGATCTGGTGATCTACAGCGGCGCCAAAGCCATCGAGGGGCCGACCAGCGGCCTGGTTATCGGCAAGAAACAGTACGTCGAGTGGGTGAAGCTGCAGTCCGGCGGCATCGGCCGGGCGATGAAGGTCGGCAAAGAGGGCATCCTCGGCCTGACGCAGGCGATCGAAAGCTATCTGACGCTTGAGAAAACCACCGGGCAACAGATGGTGGCGCGGATGACGCCGTTCCTCGACAGCCTCAACACCCTGACCGGCGTCAGCGCCAGAACCGTCTGGGACAGCGCCGGCCGCGATATCGCCCGCGCCGAGATCGCCTTCGACGAAGCGGTGCTGGGGCGGTCGACCTATGACATCGTCCAGGCGCTGAAAACCGGCGACATCGCCATCTACTTCCGCGGCTACAAGGCCAACGAGGGCAAGATTGAGGTCGACGTGCGCAGCGTCGATGAGCAACAGCTGATGACCGTCTTTACCTGTATCAAAAACCTGTTTACGGAGAAACAAGCATGAAGCTGCAGCCTAACTACTATCGTGACCGCGTCTGCCTGAACGTGCTGGCCGGCTCCAAAGCCAACGCGCAGGACATCTACGCCGCGGCGGAAGGCCATGTGCTGGTGGGCGTGCTCTCCAAGAACTACCCGGACGTCGACAGCGCGGTGACCGACATGCTGCGCTATGCGCGCCTGATCGACAACGCGCTCTCGGTCGGACTGGGCGCCGGCGATCCGAAGCAGTCGGCGATGGTCAGCCTGATCGCTCAGCAGGTGCAGCCGCAGCACGTCAACCAGGTGTTTACCGGCGTTGGCGCCAGCCGCGCGCTGCTGGGCCAGAACGACAGCGTGGTCAACGGCCTGGTGTCGCCGACCGGCCGCGTCGGTTGGGTGAAGATCTCTACCGGCCCATTGAGCGCCGCGGCGCCGGACGGCATCGTGCCGGTGGAAACCGCCATCGCCCTGCTGAAAGACATGGGCGGCAGCTCCATCAAGTATTTCCCGATGGGCGGCCTGAAGTGCAAGGACGAATATCAGTACGTAGCCAAGGCCTGCGCCGAGCATGACTTTATGCTGGAGCCGACCGGCGGCATCGATCTGGAGAACTACGAGCCGATCGTCGAGATCGCGCTGGCGGCCGGCGTGAAACGCGTGATCCCGCATATCTACAGTTCGATCATCGACGCCGCCAGCGGCGACACGCGCCCGCAGGACGTGAAAACCCTGCTGGCGATGACCAAAAAGCTGGTGGGCTGCTGAACGCGCAATGGGATGAGGTAAAGGCTGGGAGGCGAAGGTTTTCCCCTGGCGCGGCATGCCGCGCCGTTACCTATACTCAGGTCTGAGGATAACTATGCGAAACTGGCAGGCTCCAACCCGACGCACCGCGTTGTTCCTGGCGCTGCTGGCCGTGACCGGCCCGGCGCTGCATGCTGAGGATGCAATGAATTCCACGTCATCTCATTTCGCCTATATCGGCACCTACAATCCCAACGGCGAAGGCGTTTACCGGGTGCAGGTCGATCCGGCCAGCGGCGCGCTGAGCCAGGTTACGCTGGTCAGCAAAGTGCCGAATCCGGCGCAGCTGACGCTGGGCGCTGATGGCAAGACGCTGTATGTCGCCAGCGAAGTGGCCGATTTCAACGGCGGCAAGCACGGCGGCATCACCGCTTACCGGGTCAATCCGGCCGACGGAGGCCTGACGCAGCTCAACCAGGTGGATTCGCAGGGAGCGGGGCCGGTGTATCTCTCATCGATGCCGGACGGGCGCCATCTGCTGGTGGCCAACTACGTCAGCGGCAGCGTGGCGGCTTTCCCGATCGAAGCGGACGGCAGCCTGGGCGCCGCCAGCTCGGTGCAGCAACAGCAGGGCCCCGCGGGCGCGGCCAAACCGGCGACGGCGGTGAACGGCAGCTTCGCCATCAGCGATCACAACGGCCCGCATGCCCATATGATCGCCAGCGATCCGAGCGGCAAGTTCGTGTTCTCCACCGATCTGGGGTTGGATCGCATCTACCAATGGCGCTTTGACGCCGCGAGCGGCCGGCTGACGCCGAACGATCCGCCGTGGATCGCCGCCTCTTCCGCCGGCGCGGGTCCGCGTCACTTTGTGTTCCATCCGGACGGCGAAACCGTGCTGCTGGTGAACGAAGAGGCCTCGACGTTGACCAGCTACCGTTTTGATCGCCAAAAAGGTACTCTGAAACAACTGCATGCGGTTTCCGCGCTGCCCGCCGACTATCAGGGCACCAGCTTCGCTTCGGGGCTGGCGCTCAGCAAGAACGGCGACACGCTGTACGTCGCCAACCGGCTGCATAACAGCATTGCCCAGTTCAGCGTGGGCGCCGGCGGTGAGTTGAAACCGGTGGCGGAAACCTGGACGCGCGGCGATTACCCGCGTTCGCTGGCGCTGAGCCCGGATGGCCGCTATCTGTATGCGCTGAACCAGCGCAGCGATAACGTTACCCGCTTCAGCGTAAACCCGACGGACGGCAAACTCAGCTTTGTGGGCGGTTATCTGCCGATCGGCAGCCCCTCGCAAATGGCGTTCCTGCCGCCGCCGAAGTAACCCGTGGCCCGCCCGGTTCGCCGGGCGGGTCGCCTGATTGACGGACACAGAATGGTGCGATTTCCTTACCCGCGTTTGGCTTACTTGTTCGATGCTTTGCAAACCGAGACTTTGCCGCAGGATGAGCTGGCGAAGCGTTTCGCCGTGTCCACCCGCACGGTGCGGGCGGACATCACCGCGCTGAACGAGATTCTGGACAAATACGGCGCGCGTTTCGTGCATAACCGCGGTGCCGGCTATCGCCTGCAGGTCGATAACGCCGCGCTGTTCAGCGCCCTGCAGCATCAGGAGCGCCGCAAGCATGCCACCCCGCGCAGCGCGCAGGAGCGTGTGCATTATCTGCTGGTGCGTTTTTTGACCTCAGCCTTCTCCCTTAAACTGGAAGATCTGGCCGACGAGTGGTTCGTCAGCCGCGGTACGTTGCAAAACGACATGGCTGAGGTGAGAGAGCGTCTGGCGCACTATCAATTGACGATTGAAACCAAGCCGCGTTACGGCATGAAGCTGTTCGGCACGGAGATGGCGATCCGCGCCTGCCTGACCGATCTGCTGTTCCAACTGCAGCTGGCCGACGCCGAGAACCCGCTGCTCAATAACGAGATCCTGCTGCAGCCGCAGGTAGCGGCGTTCGCCGGATTGCTGCACCCGCTGCTGTCGCAATACGCCATTCGCCTGACCGACGAGGGCGAGCAGTACCTGATCTTCTACTGCGCGGTGGCGCTGCGGCGCATCAACGACGGCTATCCGCTGCCGGACTTCGAGGTGGAAGACGGCGACGACGCGGTGCGCCAGGTATCGACCCGCCTGGCGGCGGAACTGCGTTCGGCCTCCGGCAAAGAGATCTCGATGGCCGAAGAGGCCTATCTGCGGGTCAATATCGCCGCGCGGCGCGTGCAGGACGTGCAGCCGACCGAGATCAACGCCGACGATGAAGAAGCGCTGGTGGACTACATCCTGTCCTACATCAACGCACACTATAACTACAACCTGCAGGGCGACGAGCAGCTGCGGGCCGATCTGCTCACCCATATCAAGACCATGATTACGCGGGTGAAATACCAGATCAATATCCCCAATCCGCTGTTGGCCAACATCAAGCAGCACTATCCGATGGCTTACGACGTGACGCTGGCGGCGGTCTCCAGCTGGGGCAAATACACCCCCTATACCCTGAGCGAGAATGAGATAGGCTACCTGGTGCTGCACATCGGCGTGGGGCTGGAGCGGCATTACAACATCGGTTATGAACGCCACCCGCAGGTGATGCTGGTGTGCGATACCGGCAACTCGACGGTGCGCATGATCCAGGCGCAGATTGCGCGTAAGTATCCGCAGTTGGTGATGACGCGCATCGTCTCGCTGCGCGATTACGAGATGCTTGCGCATATCGACGAAGACTTCGTGATTTCCAACGCCCGCATCGGCGAAAAGAACAAGCCGGTGGTGGTGATGTCGCCGTTCCCAACCGATTACCAGCTGGAGCAGCTGGGCAAGCTGGTGCTGGTGGATCGCACCCGACCGTACATGCTGGAGAAGTTTTTCGACGCCGAGCATTTCATGGTGCTCAACGAGCCGCTGACGCAGGCGGAACTGTTCAGCCGAGTGTGCGGCCAGCTGGAGCGGGAAGGGTACGTCGGCGCGGACTTTTATCCGTCGGTGGTCGAACGCGAGGCGATCGTCTCCACCTTGCTGGGCGAGGGCATCGCGCTGCCGCACTCGCTGGGGCTGCTGGCCAAAAAAACCGTGGTGGTGACGCTGCTGGCGCCGCAGGGCGTCGCCTGGGGAGAAGGCGAGGTCGCGCACGTGATTTTCCTGCTGGCGATCAGCAAGAGCGACTATGAAGAGGCGATGGCGATCTACGAGCTGTTTGTCACCTTCGTGCGTGAACGCTCAATGAGCCGCCTGCTGAGCAGCGACAGCTTCGACAGCTTTAAAGCGGTGGCGCTGGACTGCCTGAGCCGGAGCTGAGTGGCTAATCCGCTTCCGGCAGGAAGAGGGCCGGGGGCAGATTGAAGCGTTTGGCCAGCGCCATAATGTGCGGAATGGTCAGCGATCTTTTGCCACTCAGGATTTGGCTGACCAACGACTTTTTACCGATCTCATGTTCAAAATCACTTTGGCTAAGTTGGTGTTGTTCCATCAATACGCGAAGCG
The DNA here is from genome assembly GCF_030954545.1 of Serratia sp. MF1(2023). Classification (NCBI taxonomy): domain Bacteria; kingdom Pseudomonadati; phylum Pseudomonadota; class Gammaproteobacteria; order Enterobacterales; family Yersiniaceae; genus Serratia; species Serratia sp. MF1(2023). Next base: position 77,943 of record NZ_JAVHUX010000014.1, read on the forward strand.
CGGCCACTCCTTGCGGGAGTTGGGCGATACGCTGGTTGAATGCGGTAAATTCGGCGCTGTTATCTTCATATTCGGCGATTTTTTTTGCCAGCATGTCAATCAGCGGATGGTGTTCATCGTTTTCCAGCAAATATTCCACCAATTCGAGCGCTTCCCGGTAGTCTTGCTGAGAGCTGCTGCCCTGCAATAAGGGCACGGCGCGCAGCAGCGCATCGGCGGCCTTAATGGCATCTGTAATCATGATGAACTCCTTCGATAGTGCTGCATCAGCTTGTCGTACTCAGCGTGGCTAACGATATGCTTTATGAAGACTTTCTGTGTCTCGAAGCTGGCGAAGAACAAAATCCGCAGGTGGTTGCCGCCGACGTCAATGACCCACCATTTCTCTTTGTATTTCATACGATCGAGCGAAGGAAAAAGCGCTTTTAACTCGTCCGGCGTGCGGAACTCGCCGCGTCGCAACGCTTTATAAATGGCCTCGAGAGCAGCGGCTTCATTAGGATATTGCTTGGTTGCGTTATTGAACGGCTCCCTGGAAATGATATGCATCGTTCCCTCGATTCCTGCCTAGTGAACATTATAGCGACTGTCTTAGGTGTTCACAAATTGTAAACTTATCATCCCCGCTCACAGTGAGAGAGAAATACCCGGCCGCAGCCCGTTTTTGTCGTTGCATACTATTGCGGTTAGCGCCGTGCGGGTAAATCAATACTTCGCATTTACAGGCAGTTACGGCTGACTTTGGAAGCGGATACGCAAAGTGAAAAGCGGGAGATCGTGTCAGGGAGAGAAGGCAAAGAGAACGAACGCGTCGGTGCGACGCATTCGCGGGAGGGCTTCAGCGGCTAATCTTCATCAAACCCGGAGTTGAACAGCTCGACGACCGCCTCCAGTGCGTTGACTTCGTCGGGGCCGGTCGCTTCGACTTCGATATGCCGGCCCTGGGCGGAGTCCAGCATCAGCAGCGCGATGACGCTGCTGGCCTCGGCTTCGGTGCCGCTTTCGTTGCGCAGCATCACTTCGGCGTCGAAGCTTTGCACCAGCTCGAACAGTTTCATCGCCGGGCGCGCGTGCATGCCCAGCTTGTTTTTGATTTCAACCGTCTGTTTGACCGTCATTGTTTGCGCTTTTCCAGCGTGCGGTGGCGCGACTGCACGTTCTTGCCGCGCGAGCGGAAGTAATCGGCCAGCTGTTCCGCCACGTACACCGAGCGGTGCTTGCCGCCGGTACAGCCGATGGCGACCGTCAGGTAGCTGCGGTTGTTGGTTTCCAGCATCGGCAGCCATTGCTCCAGGTAGCTGCGGGTCTGGTAGATGAAGTTGTGCACTTCGGTATGGCGATCGAGGAACGACGCGACCGGCTTATCCAGACCGGTCATCGGCCGCAGCTTCGGATCCCAGTGCGGGTTCGGCAGGAAGCGCACGTCGAACACGTAGTCGGCGTCGATCGGGATGCCGTGCTTGAAGCCGAAGGATTCGAACACCATGGTCAGCTCGCGCTCACGCTTGCCCAGCAGGCGGGTGCGCAGCATTTCGGCCAGCTCGTGCACCGACATTTCCGAGGTATCGATAATCAGGTCAGCCCGCGAGCGCAGCGGTTCGAGCAGATCGCTCTCTTCGTCGATGGCGCTTTCCAGCGACAGGTTTTTGCTGGAGAGCGGGTGCAGGCGGCGGGTGTCGCTGTAACGGCGGATCAGCGTGTTGCGATCGGCGTCGAGGAACAGCAGCTGCGGCGAGAAGCTGTCCGGCAGCTGAGTCATCGCGTATTCGAACACTTCCGGCGATTCCGGCATGTTGCGCACGTCGATGCTGACCGCCGCGGAGATATTGCGTTCCGCCAGCGTATTGGCGAGCTGCGGCAGCAGCACCACCGGCAGGTTGTCAACGCAGTAAAAACCCATGTCTTCCAGCGCCCGCAAGGCGACGGATTTTCCTGAACCGGAACGGCCGCTGACAATCATCAGCACCATGTGGCAACTCCCCTGGCATCGCGGCGGCGTTCATCGCCACCGGTGGAAACTTTGTTATTCCGGCCGAGGCCGGATCCATCATCGTGAAACAGTAACGTTATCCGGGCTGGAAGTCACGCCGGCCGGGCATCACTCGGTGATGATTTGGTAAAGTTCTTCGTCGCTTTGCGCGGCGCGCAGGCGGCGGCATACGGTTTTGTCGGCCAGGCGTTTGGCGACCAGCGACAGGGTATGCAAATGGGTTTTGCACTGATCGGCAGGCACCAGCAGCGCGAACAGCAGGTCGACCGGCTGGTTGTCGATAGCGTCGAAAGCGATGGGTTGGTCGAGACGGATAAACACGCCAACGGCCCGCAGTGTGTCCTCTTCCAGTTTGCCGTGGGGAATGGCGATACCGTTGCCGATACCGGTGCTGCCCATGCGCTCCCGGGTGAGAACCGCGTCAAACACCACCTGCGAAGGCAGATTGAGCTGTTTGGCGGCCAGTTCGCTGATAATTTCCAAAGCCCGCTTCTTGCTGGTGCAGTGTACCGAGCTTTTGGTGCACTCGATGTTTAACACCGAGCTTAATTGCATATATTCGTTGTTCATCTCATCTTCACTTAAAACCGCGCCGCCGGGCGCACCCGGCAAGGCGGTTTTTCGTCGGTTTTAACCCTGATTACCGTTCGGCGCGTCACCCATGCGGGTCACGCGCCGAAGGGCGAGGCGGCGACGGATGCCGCCTCATGGAGTGGGTTAGGGTGTCAGTGTTGCTTCAATTTGTCTTTATGTTTGTTCAATTGACGTGCCAATTTGTCGATCAGCGTATCAATTGCGGCATACATATTCTCGTCTTCCGAGGTGGCGTGCAACTCGCCTCCATTCACGTGCACCGTTGCTTCCGCAATTTGCTGCACTTTTTCCACACTTAATACAACATACACCTGATTGATGCGATCAAAATACTGTTCGAGTTTGGCGAACTTGTTGTTCACGAACTCGCGCAACGGATCGGTGATTTCGATGTGGTGTCCGGTAATGTTGAGCTGCATAGTGTCTTCCTTCTCAATAGAGGTCAAACCAACTGTTTACGCTGGTTCGACGGCGGGATGGACAAAGACTCTCGGTACTTGGCGACGGTGCGCCGCGCCACGATGATCCCCTGATCGGCGAGCAGGGTGGCCAGCTTGCTGTCGCTGAGTGGCTTGGCGGGGTTTTCCGCCGCAATCAATTTCTTCACCAACGCGCGGATCGCCGTCGAGGAGGCTTCGCCGCCGCTGTCGGTATTCACGTGGCTGGAGAAGAAATACTTCAATTCAAAAATGCCGCGCGGGCTGTGCAGAAACTTCTGCGTGGTGACGCGCGAGATCGTCGATTCATGCATCTCCACGGCCTGGGCGATATCCGCCAGCACCATGGGTTTCATAAACTCTTCGCCTTGCTCGAAGAACGCCTGCTGTTGGCTGACGATGCAGCGGGTGACCTTCAGCAGCGTCTCGTTGCGGCTCTCCAGGCTTTTAATCAGCCACTTGGCTTCCTGCAGGTTGCTGCGGATGAACTGGCCGTCGGCTTCGCTGCGGGCGCTGTTGCCCAGCGCGGCGTACTGCTGATTGATCTTCAAACGCGGCACGCTGTCGCCGTTGAGCTCGACCGTCCATTTGTTCTGCGTCTTGCGCACCAGCACGTCCGGGATCACGTATTCCGACTCGCCGGTATTGATCGACTGCCCCGGGCGCGGATCGAGCGACTGAATCAGCAGCATCGCTTCTTTCAGTGTATCTTCTTTTAGCCGGGTTGATCGCATCAGGCTGCGAAAGTCGTGGTTGGCCAACAGATCCAGATGGTCGCTGATGATCAGCCGCGCTTCGGCCAGGTAAGGGGTGTCTTTGGCGTATTGGGAGAGCTGCACCAGCAGGCAATCGCGCAGATCGCGCGCGGCGACGCCGATCGGATCGAAACGCTGCACGCGCTTCAATACCGCCTCGACTTCCTCAAGGGTCACGTTCTCGTCGCCCAGGCTTTCCAGAATGTCTTCCAGCGGCACGGTGAGATAGCCGGTGTCGTCCACCGCGTCGACGATGGAGGTGGCGATGGCGGCGTCGGTATCGGAGAACGGCGTCAGATCCACCTGCCACATCAGGTAATCCTGCAGCGTTTGGGTGGTCTCGCCCTGATAGACCGGCAGTTCGTCGTCGCTGTAGTCGGTGCCGGTGCCGGACGGCGTGCCGGCGGTGTAGATCTCATCCCAGGTGGCGTCCAGCGGCAGCTCTTCCGGCATGTCTTTCTGTTCCAGCGCCTCGCGGGTATCGAGCCCCTCGGTCTCCTGGGTTTCTTTGGCGTCGATTTCGTCGTGCAGATCGGTCTGTTCAAGCAGCGGATTGCTCTCCAGCGCCAGCTGGATTTCTTGCTGAAGCTCAAGCGTGGACAACTGCAGCAGGCGGATCGCCTGCTGGAGCTGAGGAGTCATGGCCAGCTGTTGGCTGAGCCTGAGTTGCAAACCTTGCTTCATAGTTTTCTGTCTACTTCCGTTAACGGTGTCGCCCCGCAGGGTGCGCCGGCGCTTAGAGGCGGAACTCTTCGCCCAGATAAACGCGTTTAACCTGCTCGTCGGCCAGAATAGCATCCGGCGTGCCGTGGGCAATCAGTTTGCCCTGGCTGACGATGTAGGCGCGTTCACACACGTCCAGCGTCTCGCGCACGTTGTGGTCGGTGATCAGCACGCCCAGGCCGCTGTCACGCAGGTGCTCGATGATTTTCTTGATATCGATAACGGAAATCGGATCCACCCCGGCGAAGGGTTCGTCCAGCAGTATGAATTTCGGGTTGGCCGCCAGCGCGCGGGCGATTTCGACGCGGCGACGCTCACCGCCGGACAGCGCCTGGCCAAGGCTGTCGCGCAGATGGGAGATATGGAACTCTTCCATCAGCTCCTTGGCGCGGTCTTCGCGCTGTTCGCTGGTGAGGTCGGGGCGAATCTCCAGCACCGCCATCAGGTTGTCGTACACGCTCAGGCGGCGGAAGATCGACGCTTCCTGCGGCAGGTAACCGATGCCGCGGCGCGCGCGGGCGTGCAGCGGCAGCAGGCTGATGTCTTCTTCGTCGATCACGATGCGCCCGGCGTCGCGCGGCACGATGCCGACCACCATGTAGAAGGTGGTGGTTTTACCGGCGCCGTTCGGCCCGAGCAGGCCGACGATCTCGCCGGATTTCACTTTCAGGCTGACGTCTTCGACAACTTTACGGCCCTTGTAGGCTTTCGCCAGGTTTTCTGCGATGAGTGTTGCCATAAGTGATTAGTTACTCTTTTTCTGCTCGTTTTTGTCTTGCAACTGCGACGGTACCAGAACCGTTGTCACGCGTTTGCCTTTGTCGCTAAACGCCTGCATTTGCTGCTGTTGCACCAGATAGGTGATGCGATCGCCTTTCACGTTGCTGTCGAGCTGCTCCAGATAGGCGTTGCCCGTCAGGGTCACCAGCTGGGTCGCCACGTCGTAACGCACTTTCTGCGCGTGGCCTTTGACCGGCTTGCCGCTGTCCTGCATCTGGTAGAAGGTTACCGGGTTGCCGAACGCTTCAATATAGGTCTTATTCTGATCTCCGCCCGGGCGGGTGACCACCACCTTGTCGGCGCGAATATCGATGGTGCCTTGCTTGATCACCACGTTGTCGGTGAAGGTGCTGACGTTGCTCTGCATGTCCAACGACTGCTTGAGCGAGTCGATGCTTACCGGCTGGCTGGAGTCGGATTTCAGCGCCAGAGCGGGGGCGCTGGCGGCCAAAACTAAGCTGCCGAGCAACAGGTTACGGAGTTGGTTTTTGGTTCTGAATTTCATAGTTGGTCTTAACCTTATCAATCAGCTCAGCGGTTTTGGTCCGCAGGTTCCCACGCATTTTCATGCCGTTAGAGGTAAAATTGGTCCCGTAAATCGTGACTTCGTCATCGGAGGTGACGTCCTGGGTGACCAGGTTTACCTGAGCGTTGTCCGTCTTAATTTTTTCCAGCTGCGAGGTGGTGGTCAGGCTGTTTACCTCGACGTGACCATACAGATACAGCATCCGGTCTTTAGTCAGTTTGGCGCGATCGGCGCGAACTGACCAGGTGGCCACCGCATTCTCATCGAACAGCGTCATTACCGGCTGGGTGAACCAGCTCAGCTCGCCGGCGGTGTAATACTTCGCGTCTTCCGCCACCAGTTTGTAATTCAGCTTGCCGGCCGGGTTGTACACCACGGTGACCGTGTGCTGGCTCTGGTAGGTCGGATCCTGATCGTTGACCGGGCCAGGGGCCGTGTCGTCGCTAAAATCCGTCATGTTCCAGCCGATCAGCGCCAGAACGATCACCGTCAACAGGATGGTGATCCACAGTTTGGTTTTACTCATATCGACAGCCCTTTGGCGTCCTCCAGCTTATTTTGAGCCAAAAGAATGATGTCGCACAGTTCGCGCACCGCGCCGCGGCCGCCGGCAATGCGGGTGACGTAGTGGGCGCGCGGCGTCAGCAGCGGGTGGGCGTCCGCCACCGCGACCGCCAGGCCGACCTGCGCCATCACCGGCCAGTCGATCAGGTCATCGCCGATATAGGCGACCTGATCCGCCGTTAACGACAGTTTATCCAACAGTTCGCGGAAGGCCAAAAGCTTATCGGACTGCCCCTGATACAGATGGGTGATACCGAGCGTCTGCGCGCGGTCTTCCAGCAGCTTGGCGGAGCGACCGGTGATGATCGCCACCTCGATGTCCGAGGTTTTCAAGCAGCGGATGCCGTAGCCGTCGCGCACGTTGAACGCTTTCAATTCTTCACCGTTGTTGCCCATGAAGATCAGGCCGTCCGACAGCACGCCGTCAACGTCGCAAATCAACAGGCGGATGTTCCCGGCACGCGCCATAACCTCTTGTTCTACCGGCCCGTAGCAGGTTTCTACCATACCCATTCCGTTCTATTCCTTAATTAAACGACGCCGGCGCGCAGCATGTCATGCATATGTACCACACCCAGCAACTGGTCGCCATCGGCAACCAGCAGCGCGGTGATGTGGCGTTGTTGCATCAGGTTCAATGCATCGACCGCCAGGATGTTGGGGCGCACCCGTACGCCGCCCGGCGTCATGACATCGGCGATCTTCGCCTCGTGCAGGTTGATGCCCATGTCGAATACCCGGCGCAGGTCGCCGTCGGTGAAGATGCCGGCGATTTTCATCAAATCGTCGCAGACAACCGTCAGGCCCAGATTTTTGCGGGTAATTTCCAGCAGCGCGTCGCGCAACGAGGCGTCGGCGCTGACGTGGGGCATTTCGTCGCCGCTGTGCATGATATCGCTAACCCGCAGCAGCAGTTTGCGGCCGAGTGCGCCGCCCGGATGCGACAGCGCGAAATCTTCCTGCGTGAAACCGCGCGCTTTCAGCAGCGCGACGGCCAGCGCATCGCCCATCACCAGCGTGGCGGTGGTGCTGGTGGTCGGCGCCAGCCCCAGCGGGCAGGCTTCCTGCGGCACCTTGATGCACAGGTGGATATCCGCCGCCTTGCCCATCGAGCTTTCCGGATTGTTGGTCATACAGATGAGGGTGATCTGCTGGCGTTTCAATACCGGGATCAGCGCCAGGATCTCGCTGGACTCGCCGGAGTTGGAGATGGCGAGCACGATGTCCTGCGGGGTGACCATGCCCAAATCGCCATGGCTGGCCTCCGCCGGGTGAACGAAGAATGAGGGGGTGCCGGTGCTGGCGAAGGTCGCGGCGATCTTGCAGCCGATATGGCCGGATTTGCCCATGCCCATCACCACCACTTTGCCGCCGCAGGCGGCGATCGTTTCGCAGGCGCGGGTGAAGTCTGCGTTGATGTAGCTGTCGAGCTGAGCCAGCCCTTCACGCTCTATCTGAAGCACTTCTTTGCCGGCCTGCTGAAAATCGAAGCCCGGTTGCAACTCAATGTTCGACATACTCATTCCCGTCGGTTTAGCCGAAAGTACTGAAAGGGTTAAAGAACAGCACCGCAAGATACGCAATAAAGCCACATAATAACAGAGCGCCCGCCAGGTGACCGATGCGATGCTTGCGGCCGATGCACAGTACGCTCAGCAGCACGCTGGCCGCCAGCATCACCCAGTAATCGCGCTGGAAGGCGGCGGCGTCTACGCTGCCCGGCGACAGCAGGGCGGGGACGCCCAGCACGATCACCGTGTTGAAAATATTGGAGCCGATGATATTTCCAATCGCCATATCATCCTCGCCCTTCAGCGCCCCGGCGATGGAGGTAGCCAATTCGGGCAGGCTGGTGCCGATGGCGATAATGGTCAAGCCGACCACCAGTTCGCTCAGGCCGAAATAGTGCGCAATCACCGTCGCGTTATCGACCACCATTCTGGAAGAGAGCGGCAGAATGATAAACGCCAGCACCAGCCACAGCACCGCCACGGTGTTGCTGCTGTCCTGCGGCAGCTCGGCGATCTGCTCCATGGTCAGGCTGTCGCTGCCCTCGCGCTGCGCCAGCCGGGCGATTTTCAGCATCAGCAGGATGAAGCCGGCGGCGGCGGCCAGCAGCAGCACGCCGTCCAGCCTGCTCAGGGTGCCGTCCATCAACACGAAACCGCACAATACTGTGACCGCTAACATCAACGGCAGTTCGCGCCGCAGTATCTCGGAACGCGCGGCCAGCGGGTGAATCAGCGCCGCCACACCCAGGATCAATAAGATGTTGGTGATGTTGGAACCTAATACGTTGCCAACGGCCATATCTATCTGCCCGTTCAGCGCGGCGGTGGTGGACACGATCAGCTCCGGCAGCGAAGTGCCGATGCCGACGATGGTCATGCCGATGATCAACGGCGGGACGCCGAGCGAGCGGGAAATCACGGCAGCACCATAAACTAAGCGGTCTGCACCATACACCAGTAGAAATAAACCAACGATTAATAATGCTATCGCGAGAAACATGCAGGGTCCTTTGTCGGGTATTATCCCGGTTCGTTGGTTAAAGCCGTCAATGCGGCGGTATTGCTTGCCCTCCGTTGCGCGCGCGTGAGCCGCAGCAACGGTTTTTCCCGGCTAATAGTTGAACAGTTTCGTTTTTTTTCGTTATGGCGCCAATTTTGACCGGGTGGCGCGGAAAAGTAAAACCAATGGCACCATTGGTTGCGAAATGGCAGTAAGTTTTTGTAAAGATGAGACGGATTGCGCCCATTGCTTTAACATCACGGGTAGATTCAGCAAAAGATGAGTCGTAAAGGGTCCATTAACATGCTCCAAAAGGCAGATAATTTGGTCGAAGTGCGCGACATGAGCTTCTCGCGCGGCGACCGACGGATATTTGAAGACATCAACCTGACGGTGCCTCGCGGTAAGGTCACGGCGATCATGGGGCCATCGGGCATCGGCAAAACCACGCTGCTGCGCCTGATAGGCGGCCAGCTGGCGCCGGACAGCGGGGAGATTTGGTTCGACGGCGACAACATTCCCGCGTTGTCCCGCCGTCAGTTATATGACGCGCGCAAAAAGATGAGCATGCTGTTCCAGTCGGGCGCACTGTTCACCGATTTGACCGTGTTCGAAAACGTGGCCTACCCGCTGCGCGAGCACAGCAACCTGCCTGAACCCCTGCTGCGCAGCACGGTGCTGATGAAGCTGGAAGCGGTGGGGCTGCGCGGCGCGGCCCAGCTGATGCCCAATGAGCTTTCCGGCGGCATGGCGCGCCGGGCGGCGTTGGCGCGCGCGATCGCGCTGGACCCTGAGATGATCATGTTCGACGAACCTTTCGTCGGCCAGGATCCGATCACCATGGGGGTGCTGGTCAAGCTGATCGATGAGCTGAACCATGCGCTGGGCATTACCTGCATCGTGGTGTCGCACGACGTGCCGGAGGTGCTGAGCATCGCCGACTACGCCTATATCGTGGCCGATCACCGGGTGATCGCCGAAGGCACCACGCAGCAATTGCAGAACAATCCTGATGCGCGCGTGCGCCAGTTTCTGGATGGTATAGCGGATGGGCCGGTGCCGTTCCGCTATCCGGCCGGGGATTATCAGACCGAACTGCTAGGCTTAGGGAGTAAATAAGCTCATGTTATTAAGAGCGTTAGCGTCGTTGGGGCGCAGTGGCATCAACACCAGCGCCAGCTTCGGCCGCGCCGGGTTGATGCTGTTCAACGCGTTGATTGGCCGGCCGGAACCCGGCAAGCAGTGGCCGCTGTTGTTGAAACAGCTCTACAGCGTCGGCGTGCAGTCGCTGCTGATCATCATGGTCTCCGGGCTGTTCATCGGCATGGTGCTGGGCCTGCAGGGCTATATCGTGCTCACCACCTACAGCGCCGAGGCCAGCCTCGGCATGATGGTGGCGCTGTCGCTGCTGCGCGAGCTGGGGCCGGTGGTGACGGCGCTGCTGTTCGCCGGCCGCGCCGGTTCCGCGCTGACGGCGGAAATCGGCCTGATGAAGGCGACGGAGCAGATCTCCAGCCTGGAGATGATGGCGGTCGATCCGCTGCGGCGCATCGTGGCGCCGCGTTTCTGGGCGGGGCTGATCAGCATGCCGCTGTTGACCATCATTTTCGTGGCGATCGGCATCTGGGGCGGTTCGGTGGTCGGCGTGGACTGGAAGGGCATCGACAGCGGCTTCTTCTGGTCGGCGATGCAGGGCGCCGTAGAGTGGAAAAAAGATCTGCTCAACTGCCTGATCAAAAGCGTGGTATTCGCCATTACCGTAACCTGGATTGCCATTTTCAACGGGTACGACGCCGTGCCTACCTCTGAAGGGATTAGCCGGGCGACGACGCGTACCGTGGTGCATTCGTCACTGGCGGTGTTGGGATTGGATTTCGTGCTGACAGCACTGATGTTTGGGAATTGATTCGATGCAAACGAAGAAGAGTGAAATCTGGGTTGGGGCATTTATGCTGATCGCGCTGTGCGCCATCGTGTTTATCTGCCTGCAGGTGGCGAACCTTAAATCGATCGGCAGCGAGCCGACCTACCGCATTTACGCGACGTTCGACAACATCGGCGGCCTGAAACCGCGTTCGCCGGTGAAGATTGGCGGCGTGGTGATCGGCCGCGTGGCGGACATCGAACTCGATTCGAAAACCTACACGCCGCGCGTGGCGCTGGATATCCAGAAAAAGTACGACCAAATCCCGGATACCAGCTCGCTGGCGATCCGCACCTCCGGCCTGCTGGGCGAGCAATATCTGGCGCTTAACGTGGGCTTCGAAGATCCTGATATGGGCACCGCCATCCTGAAAGACGGCGGCACCATTCAGGACACCAAATCAGCCATGGTTCTGGAAGACCTGATCGGCCAGTTCCTGTATAAAAGCGGCGGTCAGGACAGCGCCAAACCGGGAGACGCGGCCGCTGAGCCGGCTGCCGGCGCCGCACCGCAACCCGCTGTTCCAAATCATTAAGAGAGGATACCTGCATGTTTAAACGTTTACTGATGGTGGCTCTGCTGGTGGTTGCACCGCTGGCGAGCGCAGCCGACCAAACCAATCCTTACAGCATGATGCAAGACGCGGCGCAGAAGACCTTCAGCCGTTTGAAGAATGAACAGCCGAAGATCAAGCAGGACCCGAACTACCTGCGCTCCATCGTGCATCAGGAACTGATGCCGTTCGTGCAGGTGAAATACGCCGGCGCGCTGGTGCTGGGGCGCTACTACAAAGAGGCGACGCCTGCGCAGCGCGAAGCTTACTTCACCGCCTTCCAGGCTTACCTGGAGCAGGCTTACGGCCAGGCGCTGGCGATGTATCACGGCCAGACTTACCAGATCGCGCCTGAACAGCCGCTGGGCAATGCCGACATCGTGGCTATTCGCGTCACCATCATCGACAACGGCGGCCGCCCGCCGGTGCGTCTGGATTTCCAATGGCGCAAGAACAGCAAAACCGGCTATTGGCAGGCCTATGACATGATCGCCGAAGGCGTCAGCATGATCACCACCAAGCAGAACGAGTGGGCGTCCACGCTGCGTACTCAGGGCATCGACGGCCTGACCAAACAGCTGCAGGCCGCCGCCGCGCAGCCTATCACGCTGGACAAGAAAAACTGATGTCGGCAGCGCTCAGCTTCGAATCAGAGCAGCAGACGCTGATCCTGCGCGGTGAACTGGACCGGGAAACGCTGCAGCCGCTGTGGCGGCAGCGCGACGCGCTGATGGCGGATAAAACCGCGATCGACGTGGCGCAACTGCAGCGCGTAGACTCCGCCGGGCTGGCGCTGTTGCTGCATCTGCAGGAAGAGCAGCGCGAGCGCGGCGTCGCGCTGAAAATTTTCGGCGCCACCGAGCGCCTGAAAACGCTGATTGCGCTCTACAACCTGCAGGCGATAATGCCTGTCGATACCGCCGGTTAGCGGCGTTTTACGCCGCCCTTGCGTGGTAAAACGATACAAAGCCCCTGTTATGCAGGGGCTTTTTCTTTAGTTTAAGAAAACATCGTATTCCACTAAGATACTAGGCTGTTTATGATCCTTTAGCGGCAGAACTGGATACTATGGAAACCAACGAGATTAAAGACGTGCTGATGCAGGCATTGGCACTGGATGAAGTACATGTGACGGGCGACGGCAGCCATTTCCAGGCGATCGTGGTCGGCGAATTGTTCGCCGGCATGAGCCGCGTCAAAAAACAGCAGACGGTTTACGCACCGCTGATGGAATACATTGCGGACAACCGCATTCATGCCTTGTCTATCAAGGCGTACACCCCTGAAGAGTGGCAGCGAGACCGCAAACTCAACGGATTTTAAGGCTGTTTGCCCTGCCGGGCGGGCAGCTTCAGATTAGATAACAGAGAGTAGTCAGATGGATAAATTTCGTGTGCAGGGTCGGACTCGCCTGAGCGGTGAAGTGTCTATTTCCGGGGCCAAAAACGCCGCCCTGCCGATCCTGTTCGCCGCCCTGTTGGCGGAAGAGCCGGTCGAGCTGCAGAATGTCCCCAAACTGAAGGACATCGACACCACCATTAAACTACTCAACCAGTTGGGTACCAAGATTGAGCGCAACGGTTCGGTCTTCGTGGACGCCAGCGGCGTGAACGAGTTCTGCGCCCCTTACGATCTGGTGAAAACCATGCGCGCTTCCATCTGGGCGCTGGGGCCGCTGGTGGCGCGTTTCGGCCGCGGTCAGGTTTCCCTGCCGGGCGGCTGTGCGATCGGCGCGCGTCCGGTCGATCTGCACATCACCGGCCTCGAGCAGCTGGGTGCCGAGATCAAGCTGGAAGAAGGCTACGTCAAAGCGTCCGTCGAGGGCCGCCTGAAGGGCGCGCACATCGTCATGGACAAGGTGAGCGTGGGCGCGACCGTGACCATCATGAGCGCCGCGACCCTGGCGACCGGCACCACCGTTATCGAGAACGCCGCGCGTGAGCCGGAAATTGTCGATACCGCCAACTTCCTCAATACGCTGGGCGCGAAGATCAGCGGCGCCGGCAGCGACAAGATCACCATCGAGGGCGTCGAGCGTCTGGGCGGCGGCGTGTACCGCGTGCTGCCTGACCGCATCGAAACCGGCACCTTCCTGATCGCCGCCGCGGTTTCCGGCGGCAAAGTGATGTGCCGCAACACCCGTCCGGACACGCTGGATGCGGTGCTGGCCAAGCTGCGCGAAGCCGGTGCCGATATCGAAGTGGGCGAGGACTGGATCAGCCTGGACATGCACGGCAAACGCCCGAAAGCGGTCACCGTGCGCACCGCGCCGCACCCGGGCTTCCCGACCGACATGCAGGCCCAGTTCAGCCTGCTGAACCTGGTGGCGGAAGGCACCGGCGTCATCACCGAGACCATCTTCGAAAACCGCTTTATGCACGTGCCGGAACTGATCCGCATGGGCGCGCACGCGGAAATCGAGAGCAACACCGTGATCTGCCACGGCGTTGAACAGCTGTCCGGCGCTCAGGTGATGGCGACCGATCTGCGCGCTTCTGCCAGCCTGGTGATCGCCGGCTGCATCGCCGATGGCGTGACCGTCGTCGATCGCATCTACCACATCGATCGCGGCTATGAGCGTATTGAAGACAAGCTGCGCGCGCTGGGTGCTAACATCGAGCGCGTGAAAGGCGAGTAAGTCATTAGCGCCGGCGCGGCTGCGTCGGCAGGATGAAAATCAAAGGGCCGGCTATCAATGCCGGCCCTTTTTTAATTGTTGTCTTCCGGGAATTCGCCCACCGTCATTTTCAACGTAATGCGTTTGCCGTCGCGCAGCACGATAACCGGTATCTCGGTGCCTGGCCTGATCTCCGCCACTTGATCCATGGTCTCCAGCACGGACACCGCCGGTTTGTTATCCACGTTGATGATGATGTCGTTGATCTGGAAACCGGCGCTGCTCGCCGGGCCGTTCGGCGTGATTTCGGTCACGATGATGCCCTGCAGGCGATCGATGCCGGAATTGGAGGAACGCAGCGGAATGATTTCTTTGCCCTGAATGCCGAAATAGCCGCGGATAACGCGGCCGTCGCGGATCAGCTTGTCCATGATTTTGGTGGCCAGTTCGATCGGAATGGCGAAGCCGAGGCCCTCCGGCGTTTCGCCGTCGGTGATTTTGTCATAGGTCAGGGTATTGATGCCGATCAGCTCGCCCAGCGAGTTGACCAGCGCGCCGCCGGAGTTGCCGCGGTTGATTGAGGCATCGGTCTGCAGGAATGTCTGCCGGCCGGTGGTGCTCATACTGATACGCCCGGTGGCGCTGAGGATGCCCTGAGTCACGGTCTGCCCCAGGTTGTACGGGTTGCCGATTGCCAGCACCACGTCGCCGACGTGGGCAACGCGATTTTTGTTGGTCGGGATCACCGGCAGGTTGCCGGGATCGATCTTCAGCACCGCCAAATCGGTCAGGCCGTCGGAGCCGACCAGCAGCGCTTCGTAGCGGCGGCCATCCTGCAACACCACGGTGATCTGCTGAGCGTCTTTGATCACGTGGCGGTTGGTGATGATATAGCCGCGTTCGTTCATGATCACGCCGGAACCGAGCGACAGCACGTTGGCGGCGCCGTTCAGGTTGCGGTTGTAGATGTTCACCACGGCGGGCGCGGCTCGGCGCACCGCTTTGTTGTAGCTCACCGGCGTTTCGTCGCTGGTATTCTCGGTTTTCTCTGCAAACAGGCCGTTGGAAGAGCGCAGCACGGGCAGAGCGGCCAACAGCAGGCCGGCAACGATGAGACCGATAACGACAGAACGCAAGAGCTTAGCAAACATGGAGTTTTCGTGGTGTGGTGAACGATGTTCGGAGGATAGCATGAGTTAACCGGGCGCAGTATGCCACCGAGCCCGGTTTTTGCACAAATTAACGCAGCAGCAGATAAATGGTTTCGTTACCGCGCACGATATTGAGCGCCATCACCGGCGGTTTGGCTTCCAGCACCTTGCGCAGCGCGGTGATGCTGTCCACGCGCTGGCGGTTGACGCCGATGATCACGTCGCCTTTTTGCAGGCCGATTTGCGCTGCCGTCGAGCCTTTATCCACGTTCTCCACCTTCACGCCCTTGTCGCCGCTCGGCAGCGCGCCGTTGCTGAGGGAAACCCCCTGCAGCGCCGGCGTCAGCGTTTCGGCATTGGTCGAGGCGCTCTCGCTGTTGTCCAGCGTGACCGAGACTTCCTGCGGTTTGCCGTCGCGCAGCAGGCCCACCTTGAGGGTTTTGCCCGGCGCGGTGGTGCCGACCTTGGCGCGCAGTTCGGCGAAGCTGTTCACCGGCTTGCCGTCGACGGAAACCAGAATATCCCCGGCTTTGATGCCGGCCTTGGCGGCGGCGGATTTCGGCAGCACTTCGCTGACGAAGGCGCCGCGCTGCGCGTCGGTGTTGAAGGCTTTAGCCATGTCCGGGGTCATTTCACTGCCCTTGATGCCGAGCAGGCCGCGTTTCACTTCGCCGAATTCGATCAGCTGCTGGCTCAGGTTCTGCGCCATATTGCTCGGAATGGCGAAGCCGATGCCGACGTTGCCGCCGCTCGGCGCCAGAATGGCGGTATTGATGCCGATCAGCTCGCCGTTCAGGTTAACCAACGCGCCGCCGGAGTTGCCGCGGTTGATCGAGGCGTCGGTCTGAATGAAGTTTTCCAGCCCTTCCAGATTCAGGCCGGTGCGGCCCAATGCCGAAATGATGCCGGAGGTGGCGGTTTGGCCCAGGCCAAACGGGTTGCCGACCGCCACGGCGAAGTCGCCGACGCGCAGCTGATCGGAATCGGCCATCTTGATGGCGGTCAGGTTTTTGGTGTCGCTGAGCTGCAGCAGGGCGATGTCGGATTGCTCATCACGGCCGACCAGTTTGGCGTCCAGTTCGCGGCCGTCGTTCAACTGCACGCGGATTTTATCGGCGTTGTTGATGACGTGGTTGTTGGTCAGCACGTAGCCTTTGGCAGCGTCGATGATGACGCCGGAGCCCAGCCCTTCAAACGGGCGGGAGCTCTGCTGCTGACCGGGGAAATTGGGGCCGAAGAAGCGTCTGAACTCTTCCGGCAGCTGTTGACGCTGCACCTGGGTGCCGGCGACATGCACGCTCACGACGGCGGGCAAGACTTTTTCCAGCATCGGCGCCAGGCTCGGCAGCGGCTGCCCCTGAACGGCGACGGGCAGGGCCGCGTTGGCCACCGGTGCGGCGCTGAGCGCCAGGCCGAGGCTCATTGCCAATGCACTAAGAATTAACGACTTTTTCTTCATTGATGATAACTCTCTCAATACCTGCCGATGAAAATTTGATGATAAGGCAATCACCTTGTCATAGTGAAGGGTAAGACCGTGAATTTGCGTGCAAAGTTCAGTAAAGGTAATGCGAAGGAAGGTCAATAAGGCACAAACGGGGTAAACCCGCGGGTGGCCCCGCGGGTGAAGAAGGGGTATCAGTCGCGGCGTGCGCTTTGGCCGCGCAGCAGGCCGGAGGCCCCTTCAGAATAGTCGCGCGGCATTTCCACCGGCGCCTGATCGTTGTCCGCTTCCGCTTCGGTCAGGCGATAGCGGAACGGGTTCTCCTGCATCGGCAGATCCGGCAGCAGGTTGTTGGAGCTTTTCGCCATATGCTGATACAGCTGACGATAATCGCGCGCCATGTTGTCCAGCAGCTCGGCGCTGCGGGCAAAGTGGCCGACCAGCTCCTGACGGTACTCTTCCAGCTCGGTTTTGCTCTTGTCCAGCTCGTTCTGCAGGACTTGTTGTTGACGTAATTTACGGTTGCCAAAACGCATCGCCACCGCACCAATCACGATACCGACGACCAAACCAATCAGCGCATACTCCCAGGTCATGATGACTCCTATTTTGACTTCGTTGTTCCGCAGGGATTTTTCACTTAATAATATCCACTATAACCGTTAACCTTGTCAGAGTGGAATCCTGATGCGCTTCCACCCAGTGTTTACAGGGTTTTCAGCGGCGCCCGCAGCGGGCATTTGTGGCGATAACGGTGCGAATCGGCATCAACTTGCCGCCAACGTTGGCTAAATAATTTCTAAGCGTTCTTAGGGAACATCGAACAGATGCAGGCACTATCACCGTTATCTCGCTACCAGCAGGCGCTGGAGGCGGGGGAATATCAGGCCGATGAGGTTCAACGCCGGGCCGTCACTCAACTGGATCGCATTTATCAGGCCTTGCTGCAAAAACCGGCGGCGAGCGCGCCGGCCGGCGGGCTGCGCGGCAAGCTCAGCCGTTTGCTGGGCAAAGGCGGCGAAACGGCGCCGCAGCGCCCGGTGCAGGGGCTGTATATGTGGGGCGGCGTCGGGCGCGGCAAAACCTGGTTGATGGACATGTTCTTCCACAGCCTGCCGGGCGATCGCAAAATGCGTCTGCACTTCCACCGCTTCATGCTGCGGGTGCATGAAGAGCTGACCGAACTGCAAGGGCGGGAAAACCCACTGGACATCGTCGCCGACGGCTTCAAGGCCGAAACCGACGTATTGTGCTTCGACGAATTCTTCGTGTCTGACATCACCGACGCCATGTTGCTGGCCACGCTGCTGCAGGCGCTGTTCGCCCGCGGCATCACGCTGGTGGCCACGTCGAACATCCCGCCGGACGATCTGTATCGCAACGGCCTGCAGCGGGCGCGTTTCCTGCCGGCTATCGATCTGATCAACGAGTTCTGCGACGTGATGAACGTCGACGCCGGCATCGACTATCGTCTGCGCACCCTGACCCAGGCTCACCTCTATCTGACGCCGCTGAACGACCAGACGCGCGCGACCCTGGATCGGATGTTTGTCAAACTGGCGGGCAAGGCGGGGGAGGAGGCGCCGGTGCTGCAGATCAACCATCGGCCGCTGCAGGCCATTCGTTCGGTGGACGGCGTGCTGGCGGTGGATTTCCACACGCTGTGCGAAGAGGCGCGCAGCCAGCTGGATTACATTGCGTTGTCGCGACTGTATCACAGCGTGATCCTGTATAATGTGCAGGTGATGGGGCCGCTGAAAGAGAATACCGCGCGCCGTTTCCTGGCGCTGGTGGACGAATTCTACGAGCGGCACGTCAAGCTGGTGATCGGCGCCGAGGCGTCGATGTTCGAGATCTACCAAGGGGAACGGCTTAAATTCGAGTACCAGCGCTGCCTGTCGCGCCTGCAGGAAATGCAGAGCGAAGAGTACCTCAAGCTGCCGCATCTGCCCTGAGTACGCCGGGCCTATCGCCGGTTGCCTGCCGCCGGCGATAAATTTATTTTCCATTCAAAAACCGTTCGATCTTTGTGAGCGACTTCTCTATAATCTTGCGACCCCACGTTACAACAAAGTTTTTTTTCCCAAAAACTTTATAGTGCCGGCAATGGCTATTCGAAGGGGTAGGTTTGCTGGACTTGTATGGTCGTGTGAGCCTCAACTGTTTTCGAGCGTTTGGGTGTTCACCAACGTGTAACTAATTATTGGGTAAGCTTTCTAATGAAAACTTTTACAGCTAAACCAGAAACCGTAAAACGCGACTGGTACGTTGTTGATGCAGATGGTAAAACTTTAGGCCGTCTCGCTACTGAACTGGCTCGTCGCCTGCGCGGCAAGCATAAAGCGGAATACACCCCGCACGTGGATACCGGTGATTACATCATCGTTCTGAACGCTGACAAAGTTGCTGTAACCGGCAACAAGCGTACAGACAAAGTGTACTACCACCACACCGGCCACATCGGTGGTATCAAGCAAGCGACCTTTGAAGAGATGATTGCCCGCCGTCCTGAGCGCGTGATTGAAATCGCGGTTAAAGGCATGCTGCCAAAGGGCCCGCTGGGTCGTGCTATGTTCCGTAAACTGAAAGTTTACGCGGGCACCGAGCACAATCACGCGGCACAGCAACCGCAAGTTCTGGACATTTAATCGGGATTAATGGCAATGGCTGAAAATCAATACTACGGCACTGGTCGCCGCAAAAGCTCCGCCGCTCGCGTCTTCATCAAGCCGGGCAACGGTAACATCGTTATCAACCAGCGCAGCCTGGAACAGTACTTCGGTCGCGAAACTGCCCGCATGGTAGTTCGTCAGCCGCTGGAACTGGTCGACATGGTTGGCAAACTGGATCTGTACATCACCGTTAAAGGTGGTGGTATCTCCGGTCAAGCTGGCGCTATCCGTCACGGTATCACCCGTGCACTGATGGAATACGATGAGACTCTGCGTTCTGAACTGCGTAAAGCTGGCTTCGTCACCCGTGACGCTCGTCAGGTTGAACGTAAGAAAGTCGGTCTGCGTAAAGCACGTCGTCGTCCGCAGTTCTCCAAGCGTTAATTTTCGCTGCTTCGGCAGTGCGATTTACGCAAAAAACCCGGTGCTTCACCGGGTTTTTTTATGCCTGAAATCCGCCATCCCCGACTAAAATCTGTGGTATATCAGACAATTCAACATGAATTCGCCGCACCGCCCCCACAAAACAAGCAAAATCTGGTAAACTATCACCCACTTTTGCGCCTGTTCGCCGTGCAGTTGACCCCCTGGGCCGGTTTTTCATGGGCTCGGGTCGCGCTGCGTGCTGCCGGCCTGCGGCAAGATTATTCAGGATAGCAGCCTGTCAGTTGGCTATTCGCAGTATTTTCTAGATAACTTGGAGGTTTTCATGGCTGTCGCTGCCAACAAACGTTCGGTAATGACGCTGTTCTCTGGCCCGACCGACATTTTTAGCCATCAAGTACGCATCGTACTGGCGGAGAAAGGTGTCAGCGTCGAGATCGAGCAGGTCGAAATGGATAACCTGCCGCAAGATCTGATTGACCTCAACCCTTACCAGACGGTGCCTACGCTGGTCGATCGCGAACTGACCCTGTATGAATCCCGCATCATCATGGAATACCTGGATGAGCGTTTCCCGCACCCGCCGCTGATGCCGGTTTACCCGGTTGCCCGTGGCGAGAGCCGTCTGATGATGCTGCGCATCGAGAAGAACTGGTACTCGCTGATGGACAAGATCGAGAAGAGCAGCGGTCAGGAAGCGGAATCCGCCCGTCGCCAACTGCGTGAAGAGCTGCTGGCGATCGCGCCGATCTTCGGTCAGACGCCGTATTTCATGAGCGAAGAGTTCAGCCTGGTGGATTGCTACCTGGCGCCGCTGTTGTGGCGTCTGCCGCAGCTGGGCATCGAATTGAGCGGTGCCGGCTCCAAAGAGCTGAAAGGCTACATGACCCGCGTCTTCGAGCGCGACGCCTTCCTGGCTTCCCTGACCGAAGCCGAGCGTGAAATGCGCCTGCAGACCCGGGGCTAAGCGCGATGGACATGTCTCAGATGACGCCGCGTCGCCCGTATCTGCTGCGGGCGTTCTACGACTGGCTGCTGGATAACCAGCTGACGCCGCACCTGGTGGTCGACGTGACTTGCCCGGACGTGCAGGTGCCGATGGAGTTCGCGCGTGACGGCCAGATCGTGCTGAATATCGCGCCGCGCGCGGTAGGCAACCTGGCGTTGGGCAACGAAGACGTGCAGTTCAACGCGCGCTTCGGCGGCGTGCCGCGTCAGGTTTCGGTGCCGATGGCCGCCGTGTTGGCGATCTATGCGCGTGAAAACGGCGCCGGCACGATGTTCGAACTGGAAGCCGCCTACGACGAGAGCGAAGGCGTGTTCGAAGGCCTGGACAATGAGACGATCCCTTCGGAAACGCTGATGTCGGTGATCGACGGCGATCGCCCGGACACCGCGGAAGACAACGGCCCGGACGACGAACCGCCGCAGCCGCCGCGCGGTGGCCGCCCGGCGCTGCGCGTGGTGAAATAAGCCCGCGCGAACAAACGAAAAAGCACCTCATGGGGTGCTTTTTTTTTGCCCGGCAGAAATGAATCAGCCTTTCAAGGCGGCAATGCAGGCATCGCGCGGCGCGCTGAGATCGCCTACGCGCACGGTGGACAAGGCACGGGTTGCGCGCTGGCGGAAACTGGTGACGGCGGTGTCGCCTTGCACTTCCGGCGGCGCGGTGCAAATGTCATTGAGCGGCAGATCGTTGCCTTTGTTGAGCGCCTGCAACACCGCCGCCGGATTGTAGATCAGGGCGGCGGAGAGGGCCGATTTGATGCCGGCGGTAAAGCCGGCATTGCCGCCGCCGGCCAGCTTGGGCGCCAGGGCAATCCAATTGTCGTCCCCCAGCCGGATGCTGTTTTCCACGGCGTTGAACTGCCCGGCCTTGCCTAACTGAGCCACGACCGGCCGCGCGCCGCGCGCTTCGATATTGTAACCAACCTCCTGCGAATCCAGCGCCATGGCTGAAGCGCTGAAACTGACGGCCAGCAGCGCGCCGGCCAACAGGGAAATGGAGCATTTCATGTTCGCTATCCTTATTTCGGTGTCAGGCGCAGCCGCGCCCCGCAATGGTGCCAACTCAATACTATAGCGCGTTGAGACGGTGAGGAGAGGGGAGGGGTGACAAAGCGTGGCAGGCTAAAAACGGAGGCCCGGCAATATGCCGGGCCTCCGATGGTACGGAAGGTTTACACTTCCAGGTAGTTCATGATGCCATCTGCCGCTTTGCGGCCTTCGGCAATCGCTGTCACCACCAGGTCGGAGCCGCGCACCGCGTCGCCGCCAGCGAAAATTTTCGGGTTGCTGGTCTGGAACGCGTTGTCGCTACCTTCCGGCGCCAGGATGCGGCCCTGTTTATCGAGCTGCACGTCGTGCGCCGCCAGCCAGTCCATGCGGTGCGGGCGGAAGCCGAACGCCATCACCACCGCGTCCGCGTCGATCACGTGTTCGGAACCCGGTACCTGCTCCGCCGCCTGACGGCCGTTGGCATCCGGCGCGCCCAGCTGGGTGCGCACCATTTTCACCCCGGCCACGCGGCCGGCGCTGTTCAGTTCGATGCTCAGCGGCTGCAGGTTGAACTGGAAGTCCACCCCTTCTTCCCGGGCGTTCTTCACTTCGCGCTTGGAGCCCGGCATGTTGGCTTCGTCGCGGCGGTAGGCGCAGATGACCTGCGTCGCGCCCTGGCGCACCGAGGTGCGCACGCAGTCCATGGCGGTATCGCCGCCGCCCAGCACCACCACCCGCTTGCCTTCCATGCTGACGTAAGGCTCGTGCTGATCGGCTTCATACCCCATCAGCTGCTTGGTGTTGGCGATCAGGAACGGCAGCGCGTCGTACACGCCCTGCGCTTCCTCGCTCTCCAGGCCGCCGCGCATCGACTGATAGGTGCCGACGCCGAGGAATACCGCATCGTACTCGCTCAGCAAGGTCTCCATGCTGACGTCTTTGCCCACTTCGGTGTTCAGCTGGAACTCGATGCCCATCTCGCTGAAAATGCCGCGGCGTTTGACCATCACTTCCTTTTCCAGCTTGAAGGCCGGGATGCCGAAGGTCAGCAGGCCGCCGATCTCAGGATGACGGTCATACACCACCGCTTTGACGCCGTTGCGGGTCAACACGTCGGCGCAGGCCAGCCCGGCAGGGCCGGCGCCGACGATCGCCACGCGCTTGCCGGTCGGCTGCACGTGTGACATGTCCGGCTTCCAGCCCATTTCGATGGCCTTATCGCTGATGTAGCGCTCGATATTGCCGATGGTGACCGCGCCGAATTCGTCGTTCAGGGTGCAGGAGCCTTCGCACAGGCGATCCTGCGGGCACACGCGGCCGCACACTTCCGGCAGGCTGTTGGTCTGATGCGCCAGGTCCGCCGCTTCCATGATGCGGCCTTCGTTGGCCAGCTTCAGCCAGTTCGGGATGTAGTTGTGCACCGGGCACTTCCACTCGCAATACGGGTTGCCGCAGGACAGACAGCGGTCCGCCTGGGCCTTGGCCTGGGTTTCCGAAAACGGTTCGTAGATCTCGACGAACTCGATTTTGCGGATCTTCAGCGGTTTCTTTGGCGGATCAACACGCTGCAGGTCGATAAATTGATAAACGTTCTGGCTCATTAATGACCTACCTCTTACTGCGCCTGCACCCGCAGCTCGGCTGCGGAACGGCTACGGTGACCCAACAGCGCTTTGACATCGCTGGACTTCGGTTTGACCAGGGCGAACTTTGGCGCCCACTCCGGCCAGTTGGCCAGGATCTCTTCCGCGCGGGAAGAGCCGGTCGCCTGCACGTGTTCGGTGATCAGGCCGCGCAGGTGCTCCTCATGGATCGCCAACTGATCGACATCCAGCACTTCCACCAGCTCCGGGTTCACGCGCTTGCGGAACTCGCCGTCTTCGTCCAGCACGTAGGCGAAGCCGCCGGTCATGCCCGCACCGAAGTTGATGCCGGTTTTACCCAGCACGCAGACGATGCCGCCGGTCATGTATTCGCAGCCGTTGTCGCCGATGCCTTCCACCACGGTGATGGCGCCGGAGTTGCGCACCGCGAAGCGTTCGCCCGCGCGGCCGGCGGCGAACAGCTTGCCGCCGGTGGCGCCGTACAGGCAGGTGTTGCCGACGATGCTGGCTTCATGGCTGCGGAAGGCGGAGCCGATCGGCGGACGCACCGCGATGCTGCCGCCGGCCATGCCTTTGCCGACATAGTCGTTGGCGTCGCCGGTCAGGGTCAGCTCGACGCCGCCGGCGTTCCAGACGCCGAAGCTCTGCCCGGCGGTGCCGGAGAAGTGCGCCTTGATCGGATCGGCCGCCATGCCCTGATCGCCGTGCACGTCGGCGATTGCGCCGGACAGCATGGCGCCCACGGAGCGGTCGGTGTTGCGAATGTCGAAGTAGAAGGTTTTACCCTGCTTCGCTTCGATATGCGGCTGCGCCTGCGCCAGCAGCTCTTTGTTCAGCAGGCCCTTGTCGAACGCCGGGTTGCTGCTTTCGGTGCAGTACACCGCTTTGCCCGGATGCGGCGTGGCGGTTTTCAGCAGCGGCGCCAGATCCAGCTTGTTCTGCTTGGCGGAGATGCCGTCCAGCTCGGTCAGGAACTCGGTGCGGCCGATCAGATCCACCAGCTGGCTCACGCCCAGCTGCGCCATGATCTCGCGGGTTTCACGCGCGATAAACTGGAAGTAATTCGTCACGCGTTCCGGCAGGCCGTGGTAGTGATCGCGGCGCAGCTTGTCGTCCTGAGTCGCAACGCCGGTCGCGCAGTTGTTGAGGTGGCAGATGCGCAGGTATTTACAGCCCAGCGCCACCATCGGCCCGGTGCCGAAGCCGAAGCTTTCCGCGCCCAGGATCGCCGCCTTGACGATGTCGACGCCGGTTTTCAGGCCGCCGTCCACCTGCAGGCGGATCTTGTGGCGCAGGCCGTTGGCCACCAGCGCCTGCTGGGTTTCCACCAGGCCCAGTTCCCACGGACAGCCGGCGTATTTCACCGAGGACAGCGGGCTGGCACCGGTGCCGCCGTCGTAACCGGCGATGGTGATCAGATCGGCATAGGCTTTTGCCACGCCGGTGGCGATGGTGCCGACGCCCGGCTCGGAAACCAGTTTCACCGAGATCACCGCTTTCGGGTTGACCTGCTTCAGGTCGAAGATCAGCTGCGCCAGATCTTCGATCGAGTAGATGTCGTGGTGCGGCGGCGGGGAGATCAGCGTTACGCCCGGCACCGAGTAACGCAGTCTGGCGATGTACGGAGTCACCTTGTCGCCCGGCAACTGGCCGCCTTCGCCCGGTTTGGCGCCCTGCGCCACCTTAATCTGGATCACGTCGGCGTTCACCAGGTAGGCCGGCGTCACGCCGAAGCGGCCGGAGGCCACCTGTTTGATGCGCGACACCTTGTTGGTGCGGTAGCGCGCCGGATCTTCGCCGCCTTCGCCGGAGTTGGAGAAGCCGCCGAGGCCGTTCATGGCGATCGCCAGCGATTCGTGCGCTTCCGGGCTCAGTGCGCCGATCGACATCGCCGCGGTGTCGAAGCGTTTGAACAGCGACTCCGCCGGTTCAACCTGATCGACCGGGATTGGTTCGCCTTTCGGCGTGATGGCCAGCAGATCGCGCAGCATGGCGACCGGCCGCTCGTTCACCAGCTTGGCGTAGGCCTGATAGTCGCTATATTCCCCGCTGTGCACCGCTTTTTGCAGCGAGTTCACCACGTCCGGGTTGTAGGCGTGGTATTCGCCGCCGTGCACGAATTTCAGCAGGCCGCCTTGCTCCAGCGGTTTGCGTTTCAGCCAGGCGCGCTTGGAAAGGTTCTGCAGATCCTGCTGGAAGTCGCTGAAGCTGGCGCCGCCGATGCGGCTGACCACGCCCTGGAAGCACAGATCCGCCAGATCGCGATGCAGGCCGACCGCTTCGAACAGCTTGGAGCAGCGGTAAGAGGCGATGGTCGAGATGCCCATTTTGGACATGATCTTGTACAGGCCTTTATTGATGCCGTTGCGGTAGTTCAGCATCACGTCGCGGTATTTCTTGTCGATCGCCTGGCTGTCCACCAGCTTGGCCAGGGTTTCATAGGCCAGGTACGGGTAGATGGCGGTCGCGCCGAAGCCGAGCAGCACTGCGAAGTGGTGCGGATCGCGGGCGCTGGCGGTTTCAACGATCAGGTTGGCGTCGCAGCGCAGGCTTTTCTCTACCAGGCGGGTTTGCACGGCGCCAACGGCCATCGGGGCCGGGACCGGCAGGCGGCCGGGCGCGATGGCGCGGTCGGACAGCACCAACAGCACCGCGCCTTCGCGCACCTTGCGTTCCGCTTCGTCGCACAGGGCGCGAATGGTCTGCTCCAGATCCTGTTGCTGCGGATCGAAGGTCAGATCGAGCGTCTCGGCGCGATAGTATTCGCCTTCCAGCGTGGTGAGCTGTTTGAAATCGGAGTACAGCAGGATTGGCGATTTGAAGCTCAGGCGGTGCGCCTGGCCTTCGGCTTCGCAGAACACGTTCATTTCACGGCCGATGCTGGTGGCCAGCGACATGACGTGCGCTTCGCGCAGCGGATCGATCGGCGGGTTGGTGACCTGCGCGAACTGCTGGCGGAAATAGTCGTAAACGATGCGCGGCCGGCTGGAGAGCACGGCGAACGGGGTATCGTCGCCCATCGAACCGGTGGCTTCCTGGCCGATCTCGCCCAGCACGCGGATCACCTGATCCAGCTCTTCGCTGCTGTAGCCGAACTGTTTCTGGTAGGTTTCGAGCTGTGCGTCGTCGAGTTCGCGGCTGCCGACCTGATCGTCCGGCAGATCTTCGAACGGCACCAGACGTTTGACGTTTTTCTCCATCCACTCTTTATACGGATGGCGGCTTTTCAGATCGTTGTCGGTTTCCGCCGAGTGCAGGATGCGGCCGCTGCGGGTGTCGATCACCATCAGCTCGCCGGGGCCGACGCGGCCTTTTTCCACCACTTCGTCCGGCTGGTAATCCCAGATGCCGACTTCGGAGGCGCAGGTGATCAGCTTGTCTTTGGTGATGACATAGCGCGCCGGGCGCAGGCCGTTGCGATCGAGGTTACAGGCGGCGTAACGGCCGTCGGACATCACGATGCCGGCCGGGCCGTCCCACGGCTCCATGTGCATCGAGTTGAAGTCGAAGAAGGCGCGCAGATCACCGTCCATGTCCGGGTTGTTCTGCCAGGCCGGCGGCACCAGCAGGCGCATGGCGCGGATGAGATCCATCCCGCCCGCCAGCAACAGCTCCAGCATGTTGTCCAGCGAGCTGGAGTCGGAGCCGGTTTCGTTGACGAACGGCGCGGCGGCCTGCAGATCCGGGATCAGCGGCGTTTGGAATTTGTAGGTACGGGCACGCGCCCATTGGCGGTTGCCGGTGATGGTGTTGATTTCGCCGTTGTGCGCCAGGTAGCGGAACGGCTGCGCCAGCGGCCAGCGCGGCACAGTGTTGGTGGAGAAGCGCTGGTGGAACAGGCAAATGGCCGATTCCAGGCGCAGGTCCGCCAGATCGAGATAGAAGCGCGGTAGATCCGCAGGCATGCACAGGCCTTTATAGATCGTCACCAGATTGGAGAAGCTGCAGACGTAGAAGCTGTTGTCCTGCACGCGTTTCTCGATGCGGCGGCGCGCCACGAACAGGCGGCGCTCCATATCGCGCGGGCGCCAGCCGGCGGGGGCGTTAACGAAGATTTGCTCGATGCGCGGCAGGGAGGAGAGGGCGATTTCACCCAGCACGTCCGGGTTGGTTGGCACTTCGCGCCAGCCGACGATCGACAGCGTTTCGTTTTGCAGCTCTTCTTCCACGATGCGGCGGCTGAGGCGCGCTTCCTCTTCATTCTGGCTGAGGAACATCATGCCGACGGCGTAGTTCTTGGCCAAACGCCAGCCGCGCTCTTCCGCCACCATGCGGAAGAAGCGATCGGGTTTTTGCAGCAACAGGCCGCAGCCGTCGCCGGTCTTGCCGTCGGCCAAGATCGCGCCGCGGTGCTGCATGCGGGCCAGCGCGTGAATGGCGGTGCGCACCACCTTGTGGCTAGGTTCGCCTTCTATGTGGGCGATCAGGCCGAAACCACAGTTGTCCCTCTCTTGGGATTTATCGTACAACATATCGTGAACCTCCCCAGGCTCTGCGTGACTCTCACAACCTACTGCGAGGGGGCTTCCCAATTTCAGGCAGAAGTCCAATCAGCAAGTTAACCCCGCCAATCTGCTTTTCCGCCCTCCATCAATGGCCTCTCGTGACGGTCTCACAAGTGGTATAGGACTTGTTTTAAGAGGGAGTCTTCAATTACTGCATAAATATGACGAGACGTTTGCCCGTCCAGAAAGCTTCCAGCGGACTTCCAACTTAGCGAGAAAGAATTCGCAGGTCAAATGTGGGCTTAAGATAGATTCTTATCGAATTTATGGTATTTATTTATTTGAAAAATAAGGTATTTAATGCATTTTTGCACTATCGTGGGGCAACGCTGATCCCCGCAGAAGTGTGAGCTGTCTCACTATAGTGCAACCCCTTAATCTCTGCACCATGCTAGTGCGGGGGTTAATGGCAGAGTTTTATTCTATAAGATATTGCTTAGTTGATGTTTATGACTATTTTTCACCGTGTTGTCATATTGCCGTTAACGGTTGCGTGACGATTAGAATAATTCATCAGAATTATAGTGAATTGATTTGCGTTTATGATGAATAGTTATGCCTGGTGGCGCCTTGCGGGGAAAGCGTTGATCTCTGTCATCGCGGGAAAAGCCGTTTCTTATTAGCATCGCGGCTTTGAACACAGAGAATCACCAAGATTATGCAGTTGCCGCAATTAGTCAATATGTTTGGCGCAGATCTCCAGCGCCGCTATGGCGAAAAGATCCATAAACTCACGCTGCACGGCGGATTCAGCTGCCCTAACCGCGACGGCACGTTGGGGCGCGGCGGCTGTACGTTCTGCAACGTCGCTTCGTTCGCCGATGAGGCGATGCAGCGGCAGAGCATCGCCGAACAGCTGGCGCAACAGGCCGCGCGGGTCGACCGGGCGCGGCGCTATCTGGCCTATTTTCAGGCCTATACCAGCACCTATGCGGAGGTCGAACTGCTGGCGTCGATGTATCGGCAGGCGTTGGCGCAGAGCGACATGGTCGGCCTGTGCGTCGGCACTCGCCCGGACTGCGTGCCGCCCGCCGCATTGGATCTGCTGACGGGGTATCGCGAAGAGGGTTATGAAGTGTGGCTGGAACTGGGGCTGCAGACGGCGCACGATAAAACGCTCAAACGCATCAACCGCGGCCATGATTTCCGCTGCTATCAGCAGACCGCGCAACGGGCTCGGCAGCGCGGGCTGAAGGTGTGCTGCCATCTGATCGTCGGGCTGCCGGGAGAAACCCAGCGCGATCATCTGCTCACGCTGCAGCGGGTGGTGGAGAGCGGCGTGGATGGCATCAAGCTGCATCCGCTGCACGTTGTTACCGGCAGCACCCTGGCCCGCGCGTGGCGCGCCGGGCGCTTGCCCGAACTGGCGCTGGAAGATTACGCCTTCAGCGCCGGGGAGATGATCCGCCACACGCCGGGCGAGGTGGTGTATCACCGCCTGTCCGCCAGCGCCCGTCGGCCTACGCTACTGGCGCCGCTGTGGTGCGAAAACCGCTGGCGCGGCATGCAGGCGGTGGGCGCTTATCTGCAGCAATACGGCGGGCAGGGCAGCGCGCTGGATGCCGCCCTGCATTATTCACCGACGTTATAACTGCAGGTTGGCGCGCACCTCCACGCGGGCGCGCTGCAGATCGGCCTGCAGTTGCGGATTCGCCAGCAGTCGTGCGGCGAGCGCCGTCGCCGCCAACTTGCCGCCTTCAAGATCGCTCGGGTAGTGAACGCCGGCAATCACCCGGCTTTGCGCATTGCTTGCCGCCCGCTCAAACAGCGCGCTGCGTTTTTCCGGCACCATCTGCGCCAACAGGAGCGCCGTCAGGTAGCTGTCCATCGCGTGTCCGCTAGGGTAGGAATCGCCTTCCGGCGGCGGCAGCAGCGGTTTCACGCGGCTGTCGGCCTCATAGGGGCGCGGGCGGCCATAGAAGGCCTTGGCGGGCATCAGGCTTTGTTCAAAGTCCTGATAGACCCGGCGGAACAGGGCGGCGGTGAGCGGATGGCGATCGACGGTAAAGGTCGGGCCGAAGATCTCGCGGGCGAAGGGGAAGGCGGCGTCTTCCAGGTGGTCATCCCGCTTGGCTTTGGCGATTTGTTCCGCCGTGCGGTTAGCCTGAATGGCCAGCACTGCCTGCAGATCCGCCCGATTCTGCGGCGTATCCGTTGAAGGCGGCGGCGGCAACAGCGTGGCGATTTGCCGTTGCTCTGCACTCAGGTAGCCGGTCACGGCAGTGGCGGCCTTCAGGGGCAAAATAACGGTCAAAGACAGGACGAACAGGGTAGTGCGATAGATGGTTAACATGGTCAATCCTCACGTCAGGGAAATGAGGAAGCCTGCCGGGCTGGCCACAACGCTGCTGCCGGTGAAAGTAAACCGCGGGATAACATCCTTTCCCTTACTTCAAGCCTCAGGGCTTCGCTATCCGTGTCTGCTAAAGCATGCGTCATGCACGGTGCATCATTAATATATTAACGGAAAGGCCTTCTCAAGCGGCTGAGGTGTGGGGTGCGTCACATAAAAAGTCTTTTAGTTACAAGTGATTAATCCCTAAGTATGAGCGGATTGATCAACGTGCTTTTCCACGGTGTCGACGGCAATGAACCGCCCGATGCACGCCAGACGCCGCTATTTTCCGTTAGCAAGACTTGACTCTCAGACACGGCGGAAAAATTTACGGTATGATTCAAAAGATTGTGTCTGATGGGAGCCGCTATGAAGCAAATCCGGGTGTTGGCCCAGTACTACGTTGATTTAATGGTGAAACTGGGGTTGGTGCGCTTCTCGCTGCTGCTGGCCTCGGCGCTGGTGGTGCTGGCGATGGTGGTGCAGATGGCGGTGACCATGCTGCTGCGCGGCGAAGTGGAAAGCATCGACGTGGTGCGTTCAATCTTCTTCGGCCTGTTGATCACCCCGTGGGCGGTCTACTTCCTCTCGGTGGTGGTGGAGCAGTTGGAGGAGTCGCGCCAACGGCTGGCGCGGCTGGTGGACAAGCTGGAAGAGATGCGCCACCGCGATCTGGAGCTCAATCAGCAGCTCAAAGACAATATCAGCCAGCTGAATCAGGAGATCGCCGATCGCATCAAGGCGGAAGAAGAGCGCCTGCAGGTGATGGAGAAGCTGACGGAAGAGATGGAACAGCGCGAGCTGGCGCAGATTGAGCTGGGCCAGCAGTCGGCGCTGCTGCGTTCCTTCCTCGACGCCTCGCCGGACCTGGTCTACTACCGCAACGAAGACAAAGAGTTCTCCGGCTGCAACCGCGCGATGGAGCTGCTGACCGGCAAGAGCGAGAAGCAGCTGATCGGCCTGACGCCGTTCGACGTCTACGGTCAGGAGATCGCCGAAAAGGTCATTGAGACCGACGAGAAGGTGTTCCGCCACAACGTCTCGCTGACCTACGAACAATGGCTGGTGTATCCCGACGGCCGCAAGGCCTGTTTCGAACTGCGCAAGGTGCCGTTTTACGACCGGGTGGGCAAACGCCACGGGCTGATGGGCTTCGGCCGCGATATTACCGAGCGTAAGCGCTACCAGGACGCGCTGGAGAACGCCAGCCGGGAGAAGACCACCTTTATCTCCACCATCAGCCACGAGCTGCGTACGCCGCTTAACGGCATCGTCGGCCTGAGCCGCATCCTGCTCGATACCGAGCTGAACGACGAGCAGCTGAAATACCTGAAGACCATTCACGTCAGCGCCATCACCCTCGGCAATATCTTCAACGACATTATCGAAATGGACAAGCTCGAGCGGCGCAAGGTGCAGCTCGACAACCAGCCGGTAGACTTCACCGGTTTCCTCGCGGATCTGGAGAATCTCTCCGGCCTGCTGGCGCAGCCGAAAGGGCTGCAGTTCATCATGGAGCCGCAAACGCCGCTGCCGCAGCAGATCGTGACCGACGGCACGCGCCTGCGGCAGATTTTGTGGAACCTGATCGGCAACGCGGTGAAATTTACCCAGCAGGGGCAAATCGTGGTGCGCGTGCGGCGCGAGGCGCAGGAGAAGCTGGTGTTCGAGGTGGAAGACTCGGGCATGGGCATCCCGCAGGACGAGCAGGACAAGATCTTCGCCATGTATTACCAGGTGAAAGATCAGCGCGGCGGCCGCCCGGCCACCGGCACCGGCATCGGGCTGGCGGTCTCCAAGCGGCTGGCGCAGAGCATGGGCGGCGACATCACCGTGCGCAGCGAACAGGGGCACGGTTCTTGCTTCACTCTGACCATCCAGGCGCCGGCGGTGCAGGAAGCCGTCAGCGCGGCGCCGGAGGAAGAGGAGCTGCCGTTGCCGGCGCTGCACATCCTGCTGGTGGAGGATATCGAACTGAACGTGATCGTGGCGCGCTCGGTGCTGGAGAAGCTGGGCAACAGCGTCGAAGTGGCGATGAACGGCCACGATGCGCTGGCGATGTTCGATCCGGACGAGTTCGATCTGGTGCTGCTGGACATTCAACTGCCGGACATGACCGGGCTGGACATCGCCCGGGCGCTGCGTGAGCGCTACGCCGGGCAGGCGCTGCCGCCGCTGGTTGCGCTGACCGCCAACGTGCTGAAAGACAAAAAAGAGTACCTCGAGGCGGGCATGGACGATGTGCTGAGCAAGCCGCTGTCGGTGCCGGCGTTGACCCAGGTCATCAAACACTATTGGGATCATCAACCTTCTCACACTTCAAAGAAAACGGAGCACAAGGCGATGCAGATTAATGAGTCGTTACTCGATACCGCGATGCTGGAACAGTACATGGATCTGGTTGGCCCGCAGCTGATCCACCAAAGCCTGGAGATGTTCGAACAGATGATGCCGGGCTATCTGGCGGTGCTGGACTCCAACATGACGGCGCGCGATCAGAAAGGCATCACCGAGGAAGGGCACAAGATCAAGGGCGCCGCCGGTTCGGTCGGTCTGCGCCATCTGCAGCAGCTGGCGCAGCAGATTCAAACGCCGACGCTGCCGGCCTGGTGGGATAACGTGCAGGATTGGGTGGATGAGTTGAAGCAAGAGTGGCGCAACGACGTGCAGGTACTGAGGGCTTGGGTAGAGAACGCTGAAAAAAAATGACCCCGACCTAAGCCGGGGTGCGCGAATATTGCGCCAACACCAGGGAAATTGTGAACCTGCGTATTGGTTTCAGTGTTCTGGTCGAGCAGGTTGTAGCGAATTCCTAAACATCATACAGCCAACAACATAGCAAATGTAAGCGCTCTTGTTAGAAGATTCATTAAAATGTGTGATGTAGATTAGTGTTTGTCAACTCCGAGCACGAACCAGTTGACAGCAGCGACAGGAGTAAGAGTGATGAAAAAGGTGGGTGTAGTCCTCAGCGGCAGCGGCGTTTATGACGGTACGGAGATCCATGAAGCGGTGCTGACGCTGCTGGCGTTGGATCGTGCCGGCGCGCAGGCGGTGTGCTTTGCGCCTGATAAACCACAACGCCATGTTATTAATCACTTATCGGGTGATGAGATGGCGGAGACGCGCAATGTCCTGATTGAGTCGGCGCGCATTGCCCGCGGCGCGGTGCAGCCGCTGGCGCTGGCGGAGGCCGCGCAGCTGGATGCGCTGATCGTGCCCGGCGGCTTTGGCGCCGCCAAGAACCTCAGCAATTTCGCCGAAGCCGGCGCGGAATGTTGGGTCGATGAAGATTTGGCGCGCCTGACGCGCGAGATGCATAAGGCCAACAAACCAATTGGCCTGATGTGCATCGCGCCGGCGCTGTTGCCGAAACTGCTGGATCAACAAGCGCGGCTGACCATTGGCAACGATCCGGACCTGGGAGAAGTGATTGACGCCATGGGCGGCGAACCGGTGATTTGCCCGGTGGACGACATCGTGGTGGACAGCGATCACAAGATCGTGACCACGCCGGCCTATATGCTGGCGCCGTCGATCGCGCAGGCGGCCCTCGGCATCGATAAGCTGGTGGCGCGGGTGCTGGAACTGGCTGAATGAGAAAATCGCTCGGCGGATGGCGGCGGCTGCGCCCGTGGTATTGGCTGAAGCGCGGCGTCATCGCGTTCCTCGGCCTGTGGGCGTTGGGCATTGTGCTCTTCGCCTTCCTGCCGGTGCCGTTTTCCGCCGTGATGGCGGAGCGGCAAGTCAGCGCCTGGCTGAGCGGCGACTTCGGCTACGTCGCCCATTCGGACTGGGTGTCGATGGACGACATCTCGCCGCAAATGGCGCTGGCGGTGATGGCGGCGGAGGATCAGAAGTTTCCAGACCATTGGGGCTTCGACGTGGCGGCCATTGAAAAGGCGCTCAGCCACAACGAGAAGCGCCCGACGCGCATCCGCGGCGCCTCCACGCTGTCGCAGCAAACCGCCAAGAACCTGTTTCTGTGGGATGGCCGCAGCTGGCTGCGCAAAGGGCTGGAGGCCGGATTGACGTCGGGCATCGAGCTGGTGTGGACCAAACGGCGCATTCTGACGGTGTATCTGAACATCGTCGAGTTCGGCGACGGAGTATTCGGCGTGGAGGAGGCTTCACAGCGCTTTTTCCATAAGCCGGCTAAACGGCTGAGCGCGGCCGAGGCGGCGCTGCTGGCGGCGGTATTGCCGAATCCGCATCGTTTCAGGGCCGATGCGCCGTCCGGCTATGTGGTGCAGCGTCAACAGTGGATCATGCGCCAGATGCGGCAGCTGGGCGGGGAAGCGTTTTTACGCGAGAACTCGCTGGATTAAACGGGCGGGAACGGCAGGGCGCCGTTCCCGCCAAGCGGATTATTTCACATAGGTAAAGGCGGTGGTGACGTGCTTCACGCCGCTGACCTGGCTGGCGATCTGCGCCGCCGACTGCCCTTCCTGCTGCGTGACCAGGCCCAGCAAGAACACTTCGCCGTTTTCGGTAGTGACCTTCACGTTAGACGATTTCACCGTATCGCTGGTCAACAGCTGCGAACGCACCTTGGTGGTGATCCAGGTGTCGGAGGACGCGGTGCTCAGGCTGACCGGCGTGCCCTGACGGATTTCGTTATACACTTCGCTCGTGCCTTCCACGCCCATGGCGATCTGCTTGGCGCGCGCGGTGAGATCGGCGTTAGGCGACTGGCCGGTCAACAGCACCTTGCCCTGATAGGCGGTGGCGACCACCCGGGCATCTTTCTTCAACTGCTGGTCTTTGCTCAGGGCATTTTCGACCCTGGCTTCCAGCGTGCCGTCATCCACCTGGGTCCCTACGCTGCGCGGGTCGGTGGCGGTTTTGGTGGCGACGGCCGCACTGCCGACGACGACGCCGGCGATACAGCCTTGCAACAGCAGGGCGCTGGACAGCACTGCAAATGTGGCTTTTAGCTTCATCTCAGTTCCTTAATCGTCCTGGTGGGGGAATAACGTGTTGTCTATCAGGTCGCACAGGCAGTTTACGGTCAGCATATGCATTTCCTGAATGCGTGAGCTGCGGTGCGACGGGATGCGGATCTCGACGTCCTGCTGGCCGAGCAGCCCGGCCAGCTCGCCGCCGTCGTAGCCGGTGAGCGCGACGATGGTCATATCGCGCGTAACGGCCGCCTCGACCGCTTTCACAATATCACGGCTGTTGCCGCGGGTGGAAATCGCCAGCAGCACGTCGCCGGTGTGCCCGAGCGCGCGCACCTGCTTGGCGTACACTTCGTCGTGCAGCCGATCGTTGCTGATCGCCGTCAGCACCACGTTGTCGGCGTTGAGGGCGATGGCCGGCAGGCTGGGGCGCTCGGTTTCAAAACGGTTGATCATGCTGGCGGCGAAGTGCTGCGCGTTGGCCGCCGAGGTGCCGTTGCCGCAGCACAGGATTTTGTTGCCGTTGAGTAAGGATTGAACCAGCGTCATTGCAGCGCGGGAAATGGCGTCCGGCAATGCTTCCGCCGCCGCGATCTGGGTTTGGATGCTTTCGGTAAAACAGACTTTAATTCTATCCAGCACGTTGTATTAATCCACTAAGTCAAAGGGCCGGTCTGCGCCGCAAAACCCCGATTAATCCGCATTGAAGGCGTTGGGTATCCATTCTAACTGGCTACCGGTAATGGCCAAAACATCAAAACGGCAAGATGATGTGTCAAAACTGGCTCCGCGCCCCGCCAGCCAGACGGCGGCGGCGTGCAGCAACCGCCGTTGTTTGCGAAAGGTGACGCTGGCGGCCGCGCCGCCGAAGGCGTCGTTGCGGCGGTAGCGCACTTCGACGAATACCCAGGTAGCGCCGTCGCGCATGATGAGGTCGAGCTCACCGCCGCGCACCGCGACGTTGGCGGCGCAGAAGGTGAGCCCGGCGTGTTCCAGGTGACGGCGGGCCAGTAACTCATAGCCCGCCCCTGAGGCGCGTGGGTTCAAGAGACCGGAACGACCGTGCCCTGACGGTATTGCAACCAAGGCAGCTTACGGTTGATCACGCAGTTCGGCGACGCGCTCAGCATACCGGTGGTGCCGGAAACCTGGAAGCCCGGCAGCTGGCGCATTTCAGCAAAGTGGTTGGCCAATGTCCAGGCATCCATCCCCATCGCATACAGGCGCACCAACGAGTAGTCGTTGCGGAAGCGCGCGCTGGCCTGCTGCAACAGCTGAGGGTTTGAACCGGCCAGCAGCGGGATATCGCTAAACTGCAGGCCTTCCATTTCCAGACGGAAGTCCGGGCCGGCGCCGGCCTGGTAGCTGCGCGAGCTGGCGTACATCGCCGGCTTGCCGCGCGAGCTGGTGGCCATGTCGATCATCGGTTTGATCAGCGTCAGCTGAGACTGCGTGGCGACGATATACACCGCGTCGACGCCGCCGGTTGCGGCGGGCACGTCGCTCGGCGGCGCCGGAATGGTCAGCCCGGCGATGGTCACGCTCTGCGGCGCCGGGGCGCTTGACATCGGCGTGCCGGTCATGCGGATGCCGCCGCTGTTCACCATCTGGCGCAGCTCGCCGGCGGAGCCGATGTCCTGACGCAGCACGGTTTGCCCGCCTTGCTTCTGCCATTCCTGGTTAAAGGCCTTGGCGACGCGATCGCCGAAGGCGCCGCGCGGCACCAGCAGCAGCGGTTGACGCTTCTGCTGTTCCCAGATGTGGCGAGCGGCGTCGCGCGCTTCATCTTCCGGCGACAGGGCGAAGTAACAGATGTTCAGGTTGTCCTTTGGCGTTTCCGGCTGGTTGAGCGCCAGCACGTTCAGCGTGGTGGTGCTGGCGGACAGCTGATCGACGTTCTCTTTCAGCAGCGGCCCGACCACCAGGGTGGCGCCATCCTGCTGCGCCTGGCTCAGCAAGGCGGCCAGCGGCTGGCTGGTGGTGTCGTACACTTTGACCTGCGCGTTGGCGGCCTGCGGCGGCGTTATCGGCGCGCTGGACGGCGCAGCGGGTTGCGCGGCGGTCACGGCAGGCTGGCTCTCTTGCGCCGAAGGGCTGACCGCGCCGTTGGCGTTGATGTCACCCGTGGCGGCCTGATCGGCCGGCGCCGTTTGGGCCGGTACGCTGGCCGGTGGCGCGGCTTGAGGCTGCGGCGCCGGCATGGAACCGCCGTTTTTCGCCGCTTCGAAGCCTTGCTGGATGGCGTCGGCGAACACTTTCGCCTGGCCGTTCAACGGCAGCAGCAGGGCGATTTTCGAGGTGGAAGCCTGGGTGAAGTTCAGCACCTGGTTCAGGCGAGCCGGCAGCGTTTTGGCCGCCGGGTTCTTCGGATAACGGTTCTGCCAGTCTTTGATGCCGGCCTTTAGCAGATCGGGATCCTGCTTGTTGTCCTGATAGACGCGCAGCAGATCCAGCCAGCCTTGCAGCACGTTCTCGTCGGCGTTGATCACCAGGCTGTTCATCTCCTGCGGCGTCAGCTGCAGCAGCGCCTGCCAGGTCTGATCCAGGTTGTCCTGATGCGGTTTGCCGGTCAGCAACGGCTCCTGAGCGATATAGGCGCGGATCAACGGCAGCGACGCTTTGCCCTGATTGGCGGCGATCTGCGCCTGGTAGTAGCGCACCTTCTGATTCGGCGACAGCGAACCGCTGTCCAGGTGGCCCAGCGTGCTGCGGGCGCCGACGTAGCTCTTGTTGGCGATCTGCAGTTCGGCGGTCAGCAACTGGCGTTCAGTCTGCTGCGCGCCGCTGAGGTTTTTCGGCAGCTGATTCAACTGGTCGCCGGCCTGCGGCAGTTTTCCTTCACGCAGCAAGGCGCGAATAGCAAGTAATTGCCAGTCAGCCTTGTTATCATCGCTGCTTTGCTGCAACTGCTGCAGGTAGTAATCGGAGCTGGCGCTCGCTTCGTCCTGTATATTGGCGGGCGGCGTTTGCGGGGCCCGACTTGGACAGCCTGCCAGGAAAAGGGCGGCCGCGATGACTGCGGTAAGTCGGACAGGCTTGGAACGCCCTGCTTTGGTACGAACGAATGTTGAGGAAAGCATACTGTATCCAGTGATGTTTTTTTCAAGATGCTCAATATTAAATCGGCAACCCGGATGAAACAATGAATCAACACCAACAATCAGTCATTTCTGCATCAACGCTGTATGTGGTGCCCACCCCAATCGGCAATCTGGGCGATATCACCCACCGTGCGTTAGAGGTACTGAAAAGCGTTGATCTGATCGCGGCGGAAGACACGCGCCATACCGGATTGCTGCTGCAACACTTCGCGATCAACGCGCGTCTGTTCGCGCTGCATGACCACAACGAACAGCAAAAGGCCGATCAACTGCTGGCGAAACTGCAGGAGGGCCAGAGCATCGCGCTGGTGTCCGACGCCGGCACGCCGCTGATCAACGATCCCGGTTATCACCTGGTGCGCCGCTGCCGCGAGGCCGGCATTCGCGTGGTGCCGCTGCCGGGCGCCTGCGCCGCCACCACCGCGCTGTGCGCCGCGGGCGTCGCTTCCGACCGTTTCTGCTACGAGGGCTTCCTGCCGGCGAAAACCAAGGGGCGCAAGGATACGCTGATGGCGCTGGCGGAGGAACCGCGCACGCTGATTTTCTACGAATCCACTCACCGCCTGCTGGAAAGCCTGCAGGACATGGTTACCGTCTGGGGCCCGCAGCGCTATGTGGTGCTGGCGCGCGAGCTGACCAAAACCTGGGAATCCATCCACGGCGCGCCGGTGGGCGAGCTGCTGGCGTGGGTGCAGGAAGATGAAGTGCGCCGCCGCGGCGAGATGGTGCTGATCGTCGAAGGCCACAAGGTGCAGGAGGATGCGTTGCCGCTCGAGGCGCTGCGCACGCTGGCGCTGCTGCAAAAAGAGCTGCCGCTGAAAAAGGCGGCGGCGCTGGCGGCGGAAATCCACGGCGTGAAGAAAAATGCGCTGTATAAGCACGCGCTGGAGCAACAACAGCCGTAAAGCGGTTGACCTGCCGTCGCCGCGACGCTACTATCCGCGCCGGAGTTGACCAGACAGTCGCCGCTTCATTGCCGTCCTCTTCGGGGAGACAGATGGAGGGGAGGAAAGTCCGGGCTCCATAGGGCAGGGTGCCAGGTAACGCCTGGGAGGCGCAAGCCTACGACTAGTGCAACAGAGAGCAAACCGCCGATGGCCCGCGCAAGCGGGATCAGGTAAGGGTGAAAGGGTGCGGTAAGAGCGCACCGCGCGGCTGGCAACAGTTCGTGGCACGGTAAACTCCACCCGGAGCAAGGCCAAATAGGGGTTCACATGGTACGGCCCGTACTGAACCTGGGTAGGCTGCTTGAGCCAGTGAGCGATTGCTGGCCTAGAGGAATGACTGTCCACGACAGAACCCGGCTTACCGGTCAACTCCCTCGACAAAAGAAAACCCCGCGCAACGCCAGTTGCGCGGGGTTTTTCGTTTTCCGGCCGGCTTACACTGGCAGGTCAATCAGCAGTGCGCGCAGCGGCGTCTCGGCGCGGATCGTCAGGCGATTCTCCTCGCGCACGAAGGCGCCGTCGCCGCAGGTCAGGCGTTGTTCTTCGTGGCGCTCGCCGGTGGCGGCGATGGTGCCGTGAATCGACTGCAAATAGGCGCGCGGCCCGTTAATCGTCAGCGTTTGTTCTTCGCCCGGCTGCAGATCGAGATGGTGGATCCAAACCTGCTGGCGCAGCTGCAGGCTGCCCTGCGCGCCGTCCGGCGAGGCCAGCAGCAGGTTGCCCGCCGCCGGCAGCGTCAGGCGCTGCACCCGCTCGTTGTTGCGTTCCGGGCAGGCGTCCAGCCACAGCTGCAGGCGAGTCAGCGGCGTATCGCTGCTGACGTTCTGTTCGCTGTAGCTCAGGCTCGGCTGGGTGGCCAGCAGCAGCGCTTCACCGGCTTTGGCGCGCGCGGTGTTGCCGTCGCTGTCGCGGTATTCCGCCTCGCCCTGCAGGATCAGGTTCAGGATATCCACGCTGGGATAGGTGCGCGGCTGGAACGACGCGCCCGGCGCCAGCACCTC
Source organism: Serratia sp. MF1(2023) (assembly GCF_030954545.1). NCBI lineage: Bacteria > Pseudomonadati > Pseudomonadota > Gammaproteobacteria > Enterobacterales > Yersiniaceae > Serratia > Serratia sp. MF1(2023). The sequence goes on from NZ_JAVHUX010000014.1 coordinate 117,960, forward strand.
CTGATTCAGCACCCGCAGCGACGCGTAGCCCATCAGTTTGGGATCGAAGTAGTGACCAAAGGAAAAGGTGTAGCGAGCCTGCAGCCAACCAAAGTCAGCTTGCCCGCATTGTTGTGCTGTTCTGCATGTGATCATGGCAATCGGCTCTCTAAATTCATTATCCAAATGGTAAGCATCTGGACGTCGGATTGTTAGCCAGTTAATCTGGTCGGCATATTCAAATTTCCTGACAGAGGGATGTGATGGCCAGAGATCGGGCGCTCACGCTTGAGGCGCTGAGAGTGATGGACGCGATCGACCGGCGCGGCAGCTTCGCCGCGGCCGCCGACGAATTGGGCCGGGTGCCGTCGGCGCTCAGCTACACCATGCAAAAATTGGAAGAAGAATTGGACGTGGTACTGTTCGACCGTTCGGGCCACCGCACCAAGTTCACCAACGTGGGGCGCATGTTGCTGGAGCGCGGGCGGGTGCTGCTGGAAGCGGCCGACAAGCTGACCACCGACGCCGAAGCGCTGGCGCGCGGTTGGGAAACCCACCTGACCATCGTCAGCGAAGCGCTGTCGCCGCCGAGCCTGCTGTTTCCGCTGGTGGACAAGCTGGCGCTGAAGGCCAACACCCAGGTGTCGATTTTCACCGAGGTGCTGGCGGGCGCTTGGGAACGGCTGGAGCAGGGGCGCGCCGACATCGTGATCGCGCCGGACATGCACTTCCGCGCGTCGTCGGAGATCAACACCCGCAAACTGTACAAGGTGATGAGCGTTTATGTCGCCGCGCCGGATCACCCGATCCATCAGGAGCCGGAGCCGTTGTCCGAGGTGACCCGCGTGAAGTACCGCGGCATCGCGGTGGCGGATACCGCCCGCGAGCGCCCGGTGTTGACCGTACAGCTGCTGGATAAACAACAGCGCCTGACGGTGAGCACAATCGAAGACAAACGCCTGGCGCTGCTGGCCGGGCTGGGGGTGGCGACCATGCCGTACCCGATGGTGGAGAAAGATATCGAGGCCGGGCGGCTGCGCGTGGTGGGGCCGGAATACAGCCGCGAAGCCGATATTATCATGGCCTGGCGGCGCGACAGCATGGGGGAGGCGAAGGCCTGGTTCCTGCGCGAAATTCCGCGCCTGTTCGCACAGCGTTAACGCCGGTTGGATGACATCCCCTTGCCGGGCGGCAAGGGGATTTTTTGCCTTAGCCGAAGCGCCGATCGCGGCCGTGCGGCTCGTCCAGATCCTGAGCCGGCCCGATGGAAATGATGCCGTGCGGGTTGATGGTGGCGTGGCTGCGGTAGTAGTGGTTGCGAATGTGCGGCAGGCTGACCGTCTCGGCGATGCCCGGCATCTGGTAGATGTCGCGCAGGAAACCGTACAGGTTCAGGTAGTCGCTGATGCGGTGTTTGTCGCACTTGAAGTGGGTGACGTACACCGGATCGAAGCGCACCAGCGTGGTCCACAGACGCAGATCGGCTTCGGTCAGCCGATCGCCGGTCAGGTAGCGGTGCTGCCCCAGGATCTGCTCCAGGCGTTCGAGCGCGCTGAAGACCCCGCTGACCGCGTCGTCATACGCTTCCTGGCTGGTGGCGAAACCGGCCTTGTACACGCCGTTGTTCACTTGATCGTAAATCCAACCGTTCAGCTCATCGATTTTGCCGCGCAGATCGGCCGGGTAGTAATCGCCCGCGCGGGCGCCCACGCCGTCAAACGCGCTGTTGAACATGCGGATGATATCGGCGGATTCGTTGCTGACGATGGTTTGCCGCTGTTTATCCCACAGCACCGGCACGGTTACGCGCCCGCTGTAGTGCGGATCGGCCCGCAGGTAGATTTGGTACAGGAAATCGGCGTGATACAGCGGATCGCCGGTGGTTTCAGGAAAATCCTGACCGAAGGTCCAGCCGTTTTCCAGCATCAGCGGGTGCACCACCGAGACCGGAATGATCTGCTCCAGCCCTTTCAGTTTGCGCATCAGCAGCGTGCGGTGCGCCCAGGGGCAGGCGAGAGAAACGTACAGGTGATAACGGCCCGCTTCGGCCTGGAAGCCGCCTGCGCCGTGTTCGCCCGGCTGACCGTCGGCGGTCACCCAATTGCGAAACTGAGCGGTTGAACGTTTGAAACGGCCGCCGGTAGATTTGGTGTCATACCAGATGTCTTGCCAAACGCCATCGACGAGTTGTCCCATGGGAATCTCCTTGGTGTCCGAGTGAAAAGCGACAGGGCCCGGCATGCCGGGCCCTGAATGACAGTTTAGATTACCATTTCTTGTTCAGAAGACGGTCGATGCTGAAGCCGCCAGGGCCTGCGACCGCCAACACGATGAAGCCGCCGGCGATGGTCAGGTTTTTCATGAACATCAGCTGGTTTACGCCTTCCGCAAAGTCAGTGTGGAACAGCAGCGCGGTCAGAATGGTGAAACCGGCAGTGAACAGCGCCACGGTGCGGGTCAGGAAGCCGAACAGGATCGCCAGACCGCCGCCAAATTCCAGCAGGATGGTCAGTGGCAGCAAGAAGCCAGGCACGCCCATCGATTGCATGTACTGTTGGGTACCGGCATAAGCGTCACCCATTTTGCCGTAGCCTGCCACGATAAACAGGATTGGCATCAGAATACGAGCAACCAACAAACCTGTATCTTCTAATTTTTTCATCATCTACTCCAACGTGTTTTTGTGTGCCTGTTCGGCGGTAGTCATATCAACGGGCGGCGTAGCGGGTCTCTTACCCTGTCCGCTCCGTCTCGAATTGATGGAGTGAATGTTAAGCGGGAAGTGCTCAGGTTGTTAGCAAGTAAAACTGTCGTAATTTTTCAAAAAATCTGAATCTTTAGCGTGCTAATAAACTGACGCTTGTCAGCAGGTTGCCCGGCCCTCGGGATAAGCAGCGCTGTTTTAGGGGGGAAACGAGGGCGGAGCAACAGGATGTTTGAAGGAAAAGCGCGGGGCTTACTTGGCGGAGAAGGTCTTTTTAAACAGGCGGATAGCGCTCCAGGCGCCGAAAGCGCGGCGCGACCAGCGGATCATCTTGCTGGGGTGGCGGATGCCGTACAGCGCCATGACGCTGGAACCGAGCACCAGATAGCGGCGCAGGCCAAACACCGTCTGCCAGCCGCGGTCGATGCGTTCGGTCTTTTCCAGCCATAAAGACTTGTGTTCGGCCAGATCCAGACGCTGTTGCTGGATCTGGCGAATCAGCCTCTCTTTTTTCCATTCCAGATAGCGGCGGCGGCTCATGGCTCGCGCTCCAGTTCGGCACGATCGAGTTCCAGCTGCTTGCGCGTGGCGCCGAGCAGCGTGGTGCGACGGGCCTTGACCAGCGTCCAAATGGTGCCGACCACGGCCAGGAACAGCAGCACGCCGGTCGTGGCACCCAGCGCCATCAGCCGATAGACCGGATCGATGGCCCAGAAGATCAGGATCAGCAGGCTCATCAAACCGAAGGCGGTAAACAGCAGCGTCATACCGGCCATGATCAGCAGCTGAATGAGGTTGGCTTTCTCCTCTTCCAGCTCGACCACCGCCAGCCGGACACGGGTTTCCACCATGCCGACCAGGATCGTGATGATGCGCTGACCGATATCCAAGACCCCTTTAGCGGGGCCCTGCGCGCGCACTTGCGGTTGTTCAGCCATGATTAACGACGCGCGAGCAGCACGCCCAACACCACGCCGACCGCCGCGCCGATGCCGATGCCGGTCCACGGGTTGTCGCGCACATAGTCGTCGGCCTGGCCGGCGATCTGCTTGGTTTGCGAAGCCAGCTTGTCACCGGCGTCGCTCAGGCGAGCGCGGGTTTCTTTCAGCGCGCCTTCCGCCTTCGAGCGCAGCTTCTCCAGCTCGGCTTTCGGCTTGTCGGTAGAGGAGTTCAGCACTTCCTCCAGCGTATCGGCTAAGGACTTCAGTTCAGCGCGTAAGTTTTCTGCATTTGAATCATGTGCCATGTGATTATTCCTTAACGTTTATTTCGACAGACTTTTAACATAGCGGATTTTTTCGCCGGAGCAAAGGGGTGATGGCCAGCAGATAACACCAGGCATCAATCCCATATGCTTAATAAATCCCGTGTGATGGGGCTCTCATCGATAAATCCGCTGGTACAAAAAAATTATTCCGCCTGAGCGCGTTTCAGCTCAGCCTGCGCTTCCGCCAGCTTCTGCTGCTTCTTGGCGACCTTGTCCAGCTTGCCGGTTTGCTGCGCTTCTTTCAGCTCCTGCCGGCGTTCGTCGACCTTGCGCTGTTTCTCTGCGATATTTTTCTGGCGTTCGGCCTGCAGGCCGGCTTCGGTACAGTGAGTCTGCACTTCGCTCAGCGCTTTTTTCAGCCCGTCCACGCGGTGGGTGTTGCCGTGCTGGGTGGCATAGTCGATTTGCTGCTGGATGTCTTGCGCTTTGGCGGCGCAGCCGCCCTCAGCGGCCGAAGCGAGAGCCGGCAGCGTGCAGAGTGGCAACAGCAGTAACAGTGAATGGCGTAATTTCATCTTTCAGTTCCTTTTCATGGGATGCCTGAACAGGCATCCGCTTTCCTGACTGCCGAAGGCGGCAGCGCGAGAGGAGGGCGTTCATCGCCGGCTGAAGTTACCCTTCAGCATAGTCATGAAACCGGCGCGCCCCCAAAGAATCAGCCGTGACTCGGTGCTGACTGATTAATTCTTGAGCTAATCGGTGCGAATGAAAATGAAAATAATGCAATGAAAGGAAACCCCTTCATATGAAGGGGGATTATCCCAGATTGAGTGGGGAACGCGCAAATTCGCGTACCCAATGCGACGGCACGGGGGATTCGCTCAACGCGATGTGGTAACCGGGCGGCAGGATGGTTTGCAGCGCTTCGCGCGCCAGCAACTGCTGCTCCGGCGAATCCAGACGGATGACCAGGCCATCGCCTTCCGGCGTGATGCTTTTGATGCGGATGCCGCGCTCATCCAGGCGCTGGTAGACGTAAAAACCGTCGGGCAGCGACAGCCCTTGCTGGCTGGCGCGAATGCGCAGCTCGCTCTCGGTGCGCACCATGCAGGGCACCAACAGCGTCGCCAACGCCAGCAGGGCGAGCGCGATCATCAGGACGTATTGCCAGCGCGGGCGCTTTGCTGTCACGCCCCTTTCCCCGGGTTCTGGCCGCTGGCGCGTTTCTTGCGCCACAGCACGATCAACGAGCCGATCAACCCGACCACCAGCAATACCAGCGGCAACATCATCAGGCAGAACATCAGCTGATCTTCATACTTGCGGAACACCGGGGTTTTGCCCAGCGCGAAGCCCAGCGTCGTCAGGATCAAGACCCACAGCAGGCCGCTCATCCAGTTGAAGAACTGGAAGCGCGCGTTGCTCAGGCCGGACAGGCCGGCGATGGTCGGCAGCAGGGTGCGCACGAAGGCCAGGAAGCGGCCGACCAGCAGGGCGGAAAGCCCGTGGCGGTGGAACAGGTTGTGAGCGCGTTGATGGTAGTGGGCCGGCAGGTGCGAAAGCCAGCCTTGCACCGTTCGCGTATTGCCGAGCCACCGGCCCTGTATGTAGCTGACCCAGCATCCCAGGCTGGCGGCGACGGTCAGTATGACGATGGTCAGCGGGAAGCCCATGGTGCCTTTGGCGATCAGCACGCCGACCAGGATCAGCAGGCTGTCACCCGGCAGGAAAGCGGCCGGCAGCAGGCCGTTTTCCAAAAACAGAATCATGAACAGCAGGATGTAGAGGGTCCACACCAACGAAGGGTTCGCCAGCGTCTCAAAATCCTGCTGCCACAGGGCATGTATCAGTTCTTTAATGATGTCCATCCGGTGTTCCTAAAACGTCATTGTTTATTTTTATCTCAGCGGCGGAACGGGCGTGGGCTGAAAGCGCGCGGCGATCCTGAATGCTGATAACGATGAAACGGCGTTGCTTTAAGGTTTTTAGCGGTGCGACACCGGTCATAGGTGATAAGTCAGCGTGCCACGGTACTGCATGTTACTTTCTTTCCAGCCGGCCTGCCGACTCTGTTGCCTGGAGGCGTCCAGCATCCAGTCGACCTGGGCAAGCCGGTTGGGAGCCGGAGTGTCCTGGCGGGGGAAGCGAATTCGGTAGCCCGGCTCTGCGGCCAAGGTATAGACCGGCGCCGGCAGGGAGGATGCGAGCAGCGAACCGGGGAAAGAGTGCGCTCTGGGCAGCAGCAGCGGCAACTTGCCGGGGGCTTTGCGGCGCGCTTCGGCCGGTGCCCGATACACATGATCATAGGGGGAAAGCGCCGGCTCCGCCAGCAGCGGCAGGCTGCTCAGCGCGCTGGGGGTTGGCTTGGGTGACGCCACGCATAGCTGTTGGCCGGAGACCGAACCGGTCCAGCAAAAAACAGCAATCAGCATGGCAAACAACCAGCGCATTTATTCGCGTCCCGCCCCCGCAGCAATGGGTAAAAAAGTGGGCTAACTCTACCAAAATAGCACGATTGGCAACAGGGAAATCTACGTTGCCGACGGTGAAATAGTACACGGCAAACGGCGGTTCCGGCATCGATTCAGCGGATTTTACATTACCTGACATAAGCCGACGGTTTTTGACCGCCGTGGCTATTTCGGTTCGTGGCTCACGCCATCCAGATGCACCACCGGATTCTCGGCGAACAGATAGCGGTCGGCATTGTATTCGAAATCGTCGCTGGTGGCGTTGAACAGCATCTGCTTGGTGTTTTCCAGGTGTTGCCACATCGCCAGTTTGGCGGCGTAAGGATCTTTGCGCATCAGCGCCTTGAGGATCTGATCGTGATCGTCGCACCAGCTGGCGATCGAACGTTCGTCGATATGTTCGTGCAGTTTCTTCCAGTAAGGGTTGTTGACCCGCTGCACCCACATTTTTTCCACGATGGTGGCCATGGCGGTGTTCTGGGTGGCCAGCGCCACCTGCACGTGGAACTTCAGATCCCACTGCGAGTCGCGAAAGCGATCCTCTTTGCGGGCGTGCTCCTGGATCTCCATTAGCTGCACGATATCTTGTTTGGTCACCTGGGTGGCGGCGAATTCAGCGATGTTGCTTTCGATCAGCTGGCGCGCCTGCAGCAGCTCAAACGGGCCGGCGGTGGCGAACTCGATGCTGTCGCCCGGCACCACCAGGTGTTTTTGCTGGTTGGACACCACGTGGATCCCGGATCCCTTGCGCACGTCCACATAGCCTTCCACTTCCAGCATGATGATCGCTTCGCGCACCACGGTGCGGCTGACATTCATCTCTTCGGCGATGTATCGCTCGGCCGGCAGCTTGTCGCCCACCGGGTAGCGGCCGCTTTCGATGCGTTGTTTAAGCTCGGCGGCCAGTTGCTGATACAGGCGTCTGGTTTCAGTGAATTCCATAGTGAATGCTCTATACGGTGCGGTGGGAAGGGGCGCGTGGCCATCGGATTTGTTATACCACTTATTCGGCACCGCTGCCAGAGGAGCAGAAGGCCCGGCGCGGGGGCCGGGCGACGGGATCAGCTGCGCGCCGGAGACGGCTGCAGCGCGGCCGGTTGCGCTTCGGCGGCCGGGCGGTTTTGCAGCACCGTCCAGATGACGATGGCGCCGAGAATATCGAAGACCGACAGCGCGGCGAACAGCGGGCTGAAGCCGAGAGTGTCCGCCAGGGCGCCGACCACCAGCGCGAACAGCGTGCTGGCGGTCCAGGCCGCCATGCCGGTCAGGCCGTTGGCGGTCGCCACCTCATTGCGGCCGAACACGTCGGAAGAGAGGGTGATCAGCGCGCCGGACAGCGCCTGATGGGCGAAGCCGCCGACGCACAACAGCGCAATAGCCGCGTAAGGGCTGGTGAACAGGCCAATCATGCCGGGGCCGATCATCAACACCGCCCCCATCGTCACCACCAGCTTACGCGAGACGATCAGATTGACCTTGAAATACTTCTGGAACAGCGGCGGCAGGTAGCCGCCGACGATGCAGCCGAGATCGGCGAACAGCATCGGCATCCAGGCGAACATGGCAATCTCTTTCAGGTTAAAACCGTAGGCCTTGAACATGAACAGCGGGATCCAGGCGTTGAAGGTGCCCCAGGCCGGCTCCGCCAGAAAGCGCGGCAGCGCGATGCCCCAGAACTGGCGGTTGCGCACGATCTGCCAGGCGGACATTTTTTTGGCGTTAGAGGTCTGGTGCTGCGCTTCCTGGCCTTCGAGGATGTAACGGCGCTCTTCCTGGCTCAGTTTCTTCTGATCTTTCGGGTGTTTGTAGAACAGCAGCCAGCAGATGGCCCAGATCAGGCTCAGCACGCCGGTGATGATGAACGCCATCTCCCAGCTGTGCGCCACGATGGCCCACACCACCAGCGGCGGGGCGATCATGCCGCCGATCGACGAACCGACGTTGAAATAGCCGACGGCGATCGAACGCTCTTTGGCCGGAAACCACTCGCTGCTGGCCTTCAGCCCGGCGGGGATCATCGCCGCCTCGGCCATGCCGACCGCGCCGCGCGCCAGCGCCAGGCCGCCCCAGCTGTTGGCCAGCGCGGTGCCCATGCAGAACAGCGCCCACAGAATGGCGAACATGGCGTAGCCGACCTTGGTGCCCAGCACGTCCAGCACATAGCCCGCCACCGGCTGCATCACGGTGTAGCAGGCGGAGTAGGCGGCGACGATGTAGGAATACTGTTGGGTGGTGATGTGCAGCGTATCTTCCAGCGTCGGCGCCGCCACGGCGATGGCGTTGCGGGTCAGGTAGCCCAGCACGGTGCCGACGGTCACCAGCCCGATCATGTACCAGCGTAACCCTTTAATTTTACGCATCCGAAATGTCTCCCCGTTTGAAGGTATGGCCGGCGATGCGGCTGGCGAGACAATAACCTGTCATACAGGTTTAAAAGTTGAGTGATATCACAAAAGGAATTATTCGCCTGAGCGATACTGTCGCCGATGAAATAGCGCATTTATGACGCAAGTTTGCCGTAAAAACGAGCAGAAAAGGGATTAAGGGACAGCAAAACGGCAGGCGTCGAGAAAAATTTGCTGGACGCTCATTAAAATTGGTGTGATAACTTTTGTGATTCGATCCCCATGCCGCACGGCAAGTAAGGTAAGGAGCCCGAGATGGCGACGTTTTTGAGCGAAGATTTCCTGCTGGACAGCGAATTTGCCCGGCGTTTGTATCATGACTACGCGGCGGACCAGCCGATTTTCGATTACCACTGCCATTTGCTGCCGCAGCAGATCGCGGAGAATACCCGCTTCAGCAACCTGTACGATATCTGGCTGCGGGGCGATCACTATAAATGGCGGGCGATGCGCACCAACGGCGTGGCGGAGCGGCTGTGCACCGGCGATGCGGGCGATCGCGAGAAATTCGACGCCTGGGCCGCCACGGTGCCGCACACCATCGGCAATCCGCTCTATCACTGGACGCATCTGGAGCTGCGCCGGCCGTTCGGCATCACCGGAACGCTGCTGTCGCCGGCCACGGCGGATGAGATCTGGCAGCGCGGCAATGCGCTGCTGGCGCAGGATGAGTTTCGCGCGCGCGGCATCATGCGGCAGATGAACGTGAAAATGGTCGGCACCACCGACGATCCGATCGACGATCTGCGCCATCATCGGGCGATCGCCGACGATCACAGCTTCGATATCAAGGTGTTGCCGAGCTGGCGGCCGGACAAGGCCTTCGCCATCGATGCGCCTGGTTTCAACGACTATCTGCGGCAGCTGGAGGCGGCGGCGGACACCGCCATCGGCCGCTTCAGCGCGCTGTGCGACGCGCTGTACAAGCGCATGGATCACTTCGCCGCCCACGGTTGCAAGGTGGCCGATCATGCGCTGGACGTGGTGGTGTTCGGCGAGGCTGACGAAGCGGCGCTGGATGCGATCCTGCTGCGCCGCCTGAACGGCGAGCTGCCGACCCCGGAACAGAACGCCCAGTTCAAAAGCGCAGTGCTGCTGTTCCTGGCCGGCGAATACCGGCGCCGCGGCTGGGTGCAGCAGTACCATATCGGCGCGCTGCGCAATAACAACAGCCGCATGCTGGCCGCCGTCGGGCCGGATATCGGCTTCGACTCGATCAACGATCGGCCGCTGGCGGAGCCGCTGTCGCGGCTGCTGGATGCCCAGGCGCGGCAGGGCGGCCTGCCGAAAACCATTCTCTATTGCCTCAACCCGCGCGATAACGAAGTGATCGGCACCATGATCGGCAATTTCCAGGGGGAAGGCACGCCGGGCAAGATGCAGTTCGGCTCCGGCTGGTGGTTCAACGATCAGAAGGACGGCATGCAGCGCCAAATGACGCAGCTGGCGCAGCTCGGGTTGCTGAGCCGCTTCGTCGGCATGCTGACCGACAGTCGCAGCTTCCTGTCGTATACGCGGCATGAATACTTCCGCCGCATTCTTTGCCAGATGATCGGCCGCTGGGTGACGGACGGCGAAGCGCCGGCGGATCTCGCGCTGCTGGGCGAGATGGTGAAAAACATCTGTTTCGACAACGCCAAAAACTATTTCGCCATTGAACTGGCGTAGCCGTTATCCGGGACCGGTTTATGCAAAGTACGATAAAGATTCACGAGCAGGATAACGTGGCGGTGGCGCTGCGCGATCTGGCCGCCGGAGAAACGGTTGAGCTGGACGGGGAGCGCGTTCAACTGGCGCAGCCGGTGGCGCGCGGGCACAAGTTTGCGCTCGGCCCGATCGCAAAGGGCGAGGACATCATCAAATATGGCCAGCCGATCGGCCACGCGCTCGCGGCCATCGGGCCCGGGGAACATATTCATTCGCAAAACGCCAAAACCAACCTGAGCGATCTGGACAGCTACCGTTACCAGCCGCAGTTCCCGGCGTTGCCGCCGCAGGCGGCGGATCGCGAGGTGCAGCTGTACCGCCGGGCCGGCGGCGACGTGGGGATCCGCAACGAACTGTGGATCGTGCCGACCGTCGGCTGCGTCAACGGCATCGCCCGCCAGATCCAGCAGCGCTTTTTGCAGCAAACGCAGGCGGAGGGGATCGACGGCGTGCATCTGTTCAGCCATCCGTTCGGTTGCTCGCAGCTGGGACAGGATCATGCCAACACCCGCATCATGCTGCAAAACATGGCGCGCCATCCCAACGCCGGCGCGGTGCTGGTGATCGGGCTGGGGTGCGAGAACAATCAGGTGGAGGCCTTTCGCGCCACGCTGGGGATGGCGGACGAGCGGCGGCTGCGCTTTATGGTGTGCCAACAGCAGGACGACGAGGTGGAGGCCGGGCTGGGGCTGCTGCACGAGCTATACCGTGAGATGCGCCACGATCGTCGCGAGCCGGGCCGCCTGAGCGAGCTGAAGTTCGGCCTGGAGTGCGGCGGTTCGGACGGATTGTCGGGCATTACCGCCAACCCGCTGCTGGGACGGTTTTCCGATTATGTGATCGCCAATGGCGGCACCACGGTGCTGACCGAAGTGCCGGAGATGTTCGGTGCCGAGCGTATTCTGATGAGCCGCTGCCGCGATGGGGAGACTTTCGACAAAACCGTCGACATGATCAACGATTTCAAACGTTATTTCATCGCCCATCAACAGCCGATATACGAGAACCCGTCGCCGGGCAACAAGGCCGGCGGCATTACCACGCTGGAAGAGAAATCGCTTGGCTGCACCCAAAAAGCGGGACTGAGCCAGGTGGTGGGCGTGCTGAAATACGGCGAGCGGCTGCGCGTGCCGGGGTTGAATCTGCTCAGCGCGCCGGGCAACGACGCGGTGGCGACCAGTGCGCTGGCCGGCGCCGGCTGCCATATGGTGCTGTTCAGCACCGGGCGCGGCACGCCGTACGGCGGCTTTGTGCCGACGGTGAAGCTGGCCACCAACAGCGAGCTGGCGGCGAAGAAACCGCACTGGATCGATTTCGACGCCGGCGGTCTGGTTCACGGGGTGGCGATGGAGACCTTGCTCGGCCGCTTCGTCGATCTGATCGTCGAGATCGCCAACGGCCGTCCGGCGCGCAATGAAGCCAACGATTTCCGCGAGCTGGCGATCTTTAAAAGCGGAGTGACGCTGTAAGGCTGACAAAAAAGGCGCTCGAAAGAGCGCCTTTGCAATGCAGCCAGGGTGGGATTAACGCACCTTCAGCGGGTCTTCGTTCGCCAGCCGCTGGTCTTCCGCCTGGCAGGCCGCGGCGGTGAACAGCACGTCGGTGGAGGAGTTGAGGGCCGTTTCCGCCGAATCCTGCAGCACGCCGATGATAAAGCCGACCGCTACCACCTGCATCGCCACGTCGTTCGGAATGCCGAACATGTTGCACGCCAGCGGGATCAGCAGCAGCGAGCCGCCGGCCACGCCGGACGCGCCGCAGGCGCAGAGGGCAGCCACCACGCTCAGCAGCAGGGCGGTCGGAACGTCCACCGCGATGCCCAGCGTGTTTACCGCCGCCAGCGTCAGTACGGTGATGGTGATCGCCGCGCCGGCCATATTGATGGTTGCGCCCAACGGGATGGAAACCGAGTAGGTGTCCTCATTCAGGTTCAGCTTCTTGCACAGCTCCATGTTCACCGGGATGTTGGCGGCCGAGCTGCGGGTGAAGAAGGCGGTTACGCCGCTCTCGCGCAGGCAGGCGAACACCAGCGGATACGGATTGCGGCGGATCTTCCAGTAAACGATCAGCGGGTTGAGCACCAGCGCCACCAGCAGCATGCAGCCGATTAACACCATCAGCAATTGGGCGTAGCCCCACAGCGCGCCGAAACCGGTTTCCGCCAGCGTAGAAGCCACCAGGCCGAAGATGCCGAGCGGCGCACAGCGGATCACCGCGCGCACCACCAGCGTGACCGCATGGGACATGTCGTTGATCAGCCCCTTGGTGGTTTCGGAAGCGTGGCGCAGCGCCAGCCCCAGCCCGACGGCCCACGCCAGAATACCGATGTAGTTGGCGTTAATCAGCGCATGGAACGGGTTGGCCACCACGCTCATCAACAGGCCCTTCATCACCTCCACAATGCCGCCCGGCGGGGTAATGTCCGTCGCGCCGGTGCTCAGCGCCAGCGTGGAAGGGAAGATAAAGCTGACGACGACCGCCACCAGCGCCGCGGCGAAGGTGCCCAGCAGGTAGAGGAACAGGATCGGGCGAATGTTGGTCTTCTGCCCCTGTTTATGGTTGGCGATCGAGGCCATCACCAGCACCAGCACCAGCACCGGCGCCACCGCCTTCAGCGCGCCGACGAACAGGGAACCGAGCAGGCCAACGGCGGAGGCCGCCGCCGGCGAAACCAGCGCCAACAGAATGCCGGCCACCAGGCCGACCATGATTTGTTTGACCAGGCTACCCTGCGTGATCTTTTGTAGTAGTTTTTGCATAGTGCTTTCTTCCTGATGTTATCTGGCCGCCGCGGCGGGAACGACGCCGGGTGGCTTTATATGATTCTGTAACTAAGTGTGTTTGCCGAATCAGTATTCAGCAATCGAATGATGTTGGAAAGAGGCGAAGGTGAAATTCTAAGCGCGGATCAACACTTGATAACATACTGGTTACATTTGTGTGATCGCAATAACGTTTGGCGTTTTGGGGGAATTGCCAAACAATCACGGGGCGACTAGCGCCCCGGATAACAGATTATGGTTGTTTATTCGCCAGGCGATCGTTGCGACGGTTGACCCAGGCGTTAATCAGCAAGGTGAGCGTCAGGATGCCCGCCACCACGCCCAGCGATACGCCGATCGGGATGTGGAAGAAGTCGATAATCAGCATCTTGATGCCGATAAACACCAGGATCACCGACAGGCCGTATTTCAGCATCGAGAAACGCTCCGCCACGTTGGCCAGCAGGAAGTACATGGCGCGCAGGCCCATGATGGCGAACAGGTTGGAGGTCAGGACGATGAACGGGTCAGTGGTCACGGCGAAGATCGCCGGAATGCTGTCCACCGCGAAGATCACGTCGCTCAGCTCTACCAGGATCAGCACCAGCACCAGCGGGGTGGCGAACAGGATGCCGTTGCGGCGCACGAAGAAGCGCTCGCCTTCCAGGTTGTCGGTCATGCGCAGGTGGCTGCGCAGCCATTTCACCAGCGGCTTGTCGCCGATCGCCGAGTCATCTTCCTTCGCCAGCGCCATTTTGATACCGGTGAACAGCAGGAAGGCGCCGAACAGGTACAGCAGCCACTGGAACTGGCTGACCAGCCAGCTGCCGGCGAAGATCATGATGGTACGCAGCACGATCGCCCCCAGCACGCCGTAGATCAGCACCCGCCGCTGCAGGTTGGCCGGCACGGCGAAGTAGCTGAACAGCATCAGCCAGACGAACACGTTATCCACCGCCAGCGCTTTTTCGATCAGGTAGCCGGTGAGGAAGGCCAGCGCCTGGGTATCGGCGACGGCGCGCCCGGCGGTTTCATTCAGGTAGTACCAGAAACCGAAATTGAACAGCAGGGAGAGGCTGACCCACACCAGCGACCAGCTGGCGGCCTGCTTCATAGACATGGTGTGCGCGCCTTTACGGCCCTGCAACAGGAGATCGATTGCGAGCATCACGACTATGACGGCGGCGAAGCTGCCCCATAACCACGGTGTGCCAACGGAATTCATCATCAGAGGTATCCTTCAAAAACAAAAACGGCCAACGTCGGAAGACGCCAGCCGCTCTGTGAACGCTGCAAGCAAACCTCGCCTTCCGGCAAGGTCTCACTTACAACGTTGATGAAGGTGGTTACACCTTTGACATCAGGTTGCCCGGTAACCGGATGCTTGCGCATCGTAATGACGATTGACCGGCAATGAAGTTACTCCCCTTTGCAGAGCAGAAAGTAATGCAAAATGTGTCGGCGGTCAACGTGAATCGCGTTAGCCGGCCATCGCTTTTTGCGCGCCGAGGCTGACGACGAATCCCTGCAGCAGCAGGCGGCTGAACGGCGTGTCGCTAACCTGTTGTTGTTGCTGTTGATAGCGGGCTTGCTGCTCGGGATGCAGTTCGCCGAGCCACTGCAGATACTGGCTCATCACCGCGCCGTTGAATTCCGGGTGGAACTGGGTGGTCAGGGCGTGATCGCCATAGCGCAGGATCTGGTGCGCGTCCTGCTGCGAACGCGCCAGCGTCTGCGCGCCGGCGGGCGGCGTCAGCACGCTCTGCGAGTGGATAAGATTGGCCTTGAATCGCGGTGGCAGCAGGGTGAGCCGCCGATCGTCGGCCGCGGCGGGCAGCAGTTCGATCTCCAGCGTGCCGACCTCCATGCCCTGCGGGTGATAGCCCACTTCGCCGCCGAGCGCGTAGGCCAACAGTTGGTGGCCGTAGCAGACGCCGAACAGCGGCAGTTTGATCGCCATCGCCTGACGCAGCCATTCGGCGGCATCCTCGCTCCACGGCAGCCGTTCGGTCACCATCGCCGGCGAGCCGGTGATGACCACGCCGCAATAGGCGGCCGGCGGCAACGGCCGGTCGCCGGCGGGCAGATGCACGATGTGCGTGCGTTCGGCGTCGATGTTGCCCTGTTGCAGGAACATGCCTTCAAAGTTGGCCAATTCCTGACGAATGGCCTGCGGCGCGTCGCCGGTTTGCATCACGAGCAGCGGTTTCATCTCATTCTCCGTCGGCGGGGAAAACGACGCCGGTCTGGCGGCGGATGTCGGTCAGCAGGCGGGCGACGATCAGCGAATTTTCCAGCCCCGGATGTTCCACCTGACGCTGTTCAACCAGCTCGGCGAAGGCCAGCGCTTCATACAACATGGTGTTGATGTGCTGCGTCTGGCTCAGGTCCTGCCGGTTGCCGCCGCGCGGCGTCAGCGCCACGCCCTGACACTCGGAAATCTTGTCGATAATCAGCGTGCCTTCTTCCCCCTGGATCTCGCTGGGGAGTGCCGAGTCGCTGACCTTGGAATGGGAAAGCGTGACGTCGAAATCACCGTAGTTCAGGCAGACGGTGCCGTGGGCGTCCACGCCGGTATCGAGCAGCGTGGCGCTGGCCAGCACCGACTGCGGCGCGCCGAACAGCGCCACCGCGCTGGCCAGACAGTAGTAGCCGATGTCCATGATCGAGCCGTTGGAAAACTGCGGGTTAAAGGTGTTGGGATTCTCGCCGGCGAGGTAGCGCGGGTAGCGCGAAGAGTATTGGCAATAGTTGATAAAGGCTTTGCGCAGCCGGCCGACCTTCGGCAATGCCTGTTGCAGCGCCAGGAAATTCGGCAGATAGGCACTTTTGAACGCCTCGAACAGCACCACCTGGTTTTCCCGCGCGCAGGCGACCAGTTGTTCCGCTTCGCGCTGGTTGGAGACCAGCGGTTTTTCGCAGATCACGTGCTTTTTATGGCGCAGGAACAGCAGCGATTGCGGGCAGTGCAGGGAATTGGGGCTGGCGATATACACCGCGTCTATGGCGTCAGACTGCGCCATCGCCTCGAGCGAGTCGAAAAACTGCGTGACCTGATAGTTGGCGCCAAATGCCTGCGCCTGTTCCAGCGAGCGTGAATACACGGCGCTCAGCTTGAGTTTGCCGCTTTCATGGGCGGCATCGATAAAACGTTCCGTAATCCAGTTGGTGCCGACGACGGCAAAGCGAATCATGGCGAGCTCCGGTCCAGGCCTAAAACCGCAGATTATCACGCCCTCACTCGCTATGCATACAGCTCGCCGAACAGCGAAAGGTGCGTCAGATACAGCCGGGTATCGAACTCCAGCTGGTGGTAATCCGGCTCCATATGGCAGCACAGGCTGTAGAACGCCTTGTTGTGATCTTTCTCTTTCAGGTGCGCCAGCTCATGCACCACGATCATGCGCAAAAAGGGTTCGGGCGCGACCTTGAACACCGTCGCCACGCGGATTTCCGCCTTGGCCTTCAGTTTGCCGCCCTGCACGCGCGAGATGGCGGTGTGCAGGCCAAGCGCGTGCTTCATGACGTGGATCTTGCTGTCGTAGGCCACCTTGCTCAGCGGCTGGGCGTTGCGCAGATACTGGTTTTTCAGATCGACGGTAAACTGATACAGCGACTTGTCGGTGGTGCAGCCGTGCACCTGCGGGTAGCGCTGCAGCAGCACGTCTCCCAGCCGATTCTGATGGATCAGTTGCTGCACCTGGCTTTGCAGATGCGTTGGGTAGCCTTGCAGGTAGGCGAGTTCGGTGTCATGCATGAGTGATATTGCGCCCCAGTATTTCTTTGATTGGCCGCAGCCGCACACGCTGCGCATCGGACTGTCTGGCTTCCCAGCGATCGTGTGCCGCCTGCAGGTTTAGCCAAAAGTCAGCGGTCGTTTCGAACAGATCGGCAAACAGATTGGCCTCGGCAACGCTCATGCGTCGATGCCCGTTGCACAGGCGATTGACGGTGGCGCGGGTGACGCCCAAGACCTTTGCCAGTTCCTCCTGGCCGATGCCTAGCGGCGTTAAATATTCTTCCTGCAGCACTTCTCCCACCGTGGTGGGTTCGCGAGTCGTGGTTTCCAACATAGGTTCCCCCTCGTTCAGGTATCTTGGTGAGGATCGAGGTAAATTTTTTCAGCGGCATCATGCCGCCACTGGAACATCAGCCGCCAGTGCATATTGACGCGCAGGCTTGACCATCCCTGAAATGGCCCGGATAGCCGTTTGTAATAGTTACCCGTGGGGTGATGCAAATCACGCTCTTGCTGCGCGGCGGCCAACATATCGAGTTTTCTGGCCAACTGCCGCTCGAGCGCACCGGGGATCAGACGGCTGCGTCTGCCTCCCAGATAGAACTGCTCCAGGTAGCGATCGCGGAAAGATTTAATCATGCTTTCCCCCTTCCATAGGGACTGGCAGTGTAACATTTAAAGTTACACCCCGTCAGGTTAAAAAAACGTCGACATGGGTGCTCGGGAGGGAAAGATTAATGTTGTTCAAGGAGAAAAGGAGCGCGGGTTTTCAGATACGCGGCGCAATACGCAATTTATCCGAAAAAACATTTTACTGACGGGCGTTTTTAGGGGATAAACAGCCCAAATTTTATCAGTCAGGAGGGGCAATGAGCCAACTCGATCTGGGAACACAGCAACTTGAGCTGGAGCGTTATCCCCAACAGGAAGAATCCACCCAACTGCAGGCGTGGGAAGCGGCGGACGAATATCTGCTGCAACAGCTTGAAAACGTAGATATCGGCGGCCGTCCGGTGCTGATTTTCAACGATAACTTCGGCACCCTGGCCTGTGCGCTGCACGCGCATCGCCCTTACAGCGTCAGCGACTCCTACATGAGCCAGCTGGCGACGCGCCACAACCTCAAGCTCAACAGGCTGGATCCCGAGCAGGTTACGCTGCTGGACAGCCTGGCCGAGCTGCCGGCGGCGCCGGCGGTGGTGTTGATTCGCGTGCCGAAAGCGCTGGCGCTGCTGGAGCAGCAGCTGCGCGCGCTGCGCCACGTCGTGACCGAAGACACGCTGATCGTCGCCGGCGCCAAGGCGCGCGACGTACATACCTCGACGATGCAGCTGTTTGAAAAGGTGCTGGGCCCGACGCGCACCAGCCTGGCGTGGAAGAAAGCGCGCCTGATCTTCTGCCAGGCGGCGGACATCGTCCCGCCGGCGGTGGCGGAAACCACCGACTGGCCGCTGGACGGCACCGATTGGCTTATCCATAACCACGCCAACGTCTTCTCGCGCGGCAGCCTGGATATCGGCGCGCGCCTGTTTATGGAGCATCTGCCGCGCGGCCTGAACGGCCATATCGTCGATCTGGGCTGCGGCAACGGCGTGATTGGCCTGACGGCGCTGGCGCAAAACCCGGAAGCGCAGGTGACCTTCGTCGATGAATCTTACATGGCGGTGGCCTCCAGCGAACTGAACGTGGAGCACAACCTGCCGCAAGAGCTGGATCGTTGCCAGTTTGAGGTGAACAACGCGCTGGCGGGCATCGAGCGCGAAAGCGTGCAGGCGGTGCTGTGCAACCCGCCGTTCCACCAGCAGCACGCCATTACCGATCACACCGCCTGGCAGATGTTCTGCGACGCCAAGCGCTGTCTGCAGGTGGGCGGCGAATTGCGCATCGTCGGCAACCGCCACCTCGACTATCACCAGAAGCTCAAGCGTCTGTTCGGCAACTGCACGCTGGTGGCCTCGAACAAGAAGTTCGTGATCTTGAGAGCGGTGAAATCCGGCGCGCGTCGCTGAGCGTGATGACCAAGGGCGCTGTGCGCCCCTCATGCTGTTGACAAAGGGGGGAAAAAGCGTGGTTTTTCCCCCTTTGTGGTTATCAGCCGAAAATCAATAAATTGATTTTCCTTGTTTTCTATTCGCTGCTCTCTGCCACCCGGCATGGGGATGAGGTTTGGCATCAATGTCAGGGGCGCTGTGCGCCCCTTTTTTTACAGCGCCATCGCCAGCCGCGTCCCCTGATCGATCGCGCGGCGGGCGTCCAGCTCGGCGGCCACGTCGGCGCCGCCGATCAGATGCACGGTTTTCCCCATCGCCAGCAGCGGCTGCTGCAGCTCGCGGCGCGGTTCCTGCCCGGCGCAGATGACCACCGTGTCCACCGGCAGACAGCTGTCCTGCTCGGCGCGGGTGATGTGCAGCCCTTCGTCGTCGATCAGCCGATAGCTGACGCTGTTGAGCATTTTCACGCCGCGCATCGCCAGGCTGGCGCGATGGATCCAACCGGTGGTTTTCCCCAGGCCTTCGCCCACTTTGCTGGTTTTGCGCTGCAACAGGTAGATTTGCCGCGCGGCGCGCGGTGCCTGTGGCCCTTGCGCCGCCAGCCCGCCGCGCTGCTCAAGGCGGCCGTCGATGCCCCATTCGCGGTTGAATTCCGCCTGATCCAGGCTGCTGGACACGCCGTGCTGGCTGAGGTACTCGGCGGTGTCGAAGCCGATGCCGCCGGCGCCGACGATCGCCACCCGCTGGCCGACCGGTTTTTTATCGCGCAGCACGTCCAGATAGCTCAGCACCTTGGCGTGGTCGATGCCGGGGATGTCCGGGGTGCGCGGCACGATGCCGCAGGCGAGGATCACTTCGTCGAATTCGCTTAAATCCGCCGCCTCGACCTTGACGCCCAGCCTGACCGTCACTTCACGCAGCGCCAGCTGGCGGCGGAAGTAACGCAGGGTTTCATGGAATTCTTCCTTGCCGGGGATCTGCTTGGCGATGTTGAACTGGCCGCCGATCTGCTCGGCGGCGTCGAACAGCGTCACCTGATGGCCTCGGCTGGCGGCGGTGGTGGCGAAGGCCAGCCCGGCGGGGCCGGCGCCGATCACCGCCAGTTTTTTCGGTTTCTCCGCCATTGTCAGCGGCATTTCGGTTTCGCGGCAGGCGCGCGGGTTGACCAGGCAGGAAGTCAGCTTGCCTTCAAAAATCTGGTCGAGACAGGCCTGGTTGCAGCCGATGCAGGTATTGATCTCGTCGGCGCGCCCCTCGGCGGCTTTCTGCACAAAGGCGGCGTCGGCGAGGAACGGACGCGCCATCGACACCATGTCGGCGCAGCCGTCCGCCAGCACCTGCTCGGCCACCGCCGGATCGTTGATGCGGTTGGTGGTGATCAGCGGGATGCCGACCTTACCCATCAGCTTGCGGGTCACCCAGCTGAACCCGGCGCGCGGCACCATGGTGGCGATAGTCGGAATACGCGCTTCGTGCCAGCCGATGCCGGTATTGATGATCGTGGCGCCCGCCTGTTCAACCGCCAGCGCCAGCTGTTCGATCTCCTGCCAACTGGAGCCGTCTTCCACCAGATCGAGCATCGACAGCCGGTAGATCAGAATGAACTCCGCGCCCACCGCCTGGCGCACCGCCCTGACGGTCTCGACCGCGAAGCGCATACGGTTAGTGAAGCTGCCGCCCCATTGGTCGTCGCGCTGATTGGTGCGCGTCGTCAAGAATTGGTTGATCAGATAGCCTTCGGATCCCATCACTTCCACGCCGTCGTAGCCGGCCTGCTGCGCCAGCGCCGCGCAGCGGGCGAAGTCAGCGATGGTCTGCTCGATCTCCGCTTCGCTGAGCGCGCTCGGCGTAAACGGGTTGATCGGCGCCTGTAGGGCGGAAGGGGCGACCAGCTTGGGTTGATAGCTGTAGCGGCCGGTGTGCAGGATCTGCAGCGCAATTTTGCCGCCCGCCCGGTGGACGGCTTCGGTCACCGGGCGGTGGTGAGGCAATTGCTCCTCGCTGTTGAGGATCGAACCGCCGCGAAAAACCACGCCCTGTTCGTTCGGGGCAATGCCGCCGGTGACGATCAGCGCCACGCCGGCGGCGGCGCGCTCGGCATAGAACGCGGCCAGGCGCTGCGGGCCGTCGGGCAGCTCTTCCAGGCCGGTATGCATCGATCCCATCAGCACCCGGTTTTTCAGGGTAGTGAAGCCGAGATCCAGCGGCGCCAGCAGGTGAGGGTAATTGCTCATTGCACTCTCCATCGGGTGAAATCGGGGCCCGTTGTTATAATTATGTGAACACAAGTGGTCGGATGAGATAAATCTAGCCGTTGTCGCGCCGCTTGGGAATCTGCGTTGCGCCGAATGTGATAGACGTCATGAATCTCAGACACTGTTTGCATAACGAACAAAAGATCGGTTAACCTTTGCGCGTTGCAAATTCCTTCTCTCTGCGGAGCCATAACCGAAAATGAACAACCACACCTGTTGATATCTGGTCCCACGCCGTGCGCTCTCGCGCCCTGTGGGGATGTTTTGATCTCATTCAGGAGTGCTTATGGCTCATTTTGCGCAGTCCCCTTATTTCGTTTTACATCAACTGACCTGCCAATTTGCTGACGGCGAAACGCTGTTCGGCCCGCTGGATCTCGCTTTCGATCGGCAGCGCTGCGGCCTGGTAGGGCGCAACGGCGTCGGCAAAACCCAGTTGCTGCGCCTGATCGCCGGGCGGGATCGGCCGGGCAACGGGCACGTCGAATCCCATGCCGCATTGGCTTACGTTGCGCAGCAGCCGGAGATCGCGGCCGACACCACGCTGGCGCAGCTGCTGGGCTACGGCGAGGTGTTCGCCGCGCTGGCGCGCATCGAGCAGGGGCGGCCGTTGGCGGACGACATCGATCGTCTGGAAGGGCGCTGGGATCTCCACGATCGCCTGCAAAGCGCCTTCGCCGCCGCCGGGCTGCCGGCCTTCGATCCGTTGCGATCCGCATGCGATTTGAGCGGCGGCGAACGGATGCGCGCGGCGCTGTGCGGCGCTTTTCTGGGGGAGGCGGATTATCTGCTGCTGGACGAACCGACCAACCACCTCGACAGCGCCGGGCGCGCCTGGCTGTATCAGCAGCTGGAGCGGTGGCAGGGCGGGCTGCTGATCGCCAGCCATGACCGGCAACTACTGGGGCGTATTGAGCGCATCGTCGAACTGACGCCCGGCGCGCTGCGCAGCTACGGCGGCAACTACGACGACTACCGCCGCCAGCGCGACACGGAGCAGCAGGCGGCGCGCGCCGATCTGGAGCATGCGCGCGAGGAACGCCGCCGTACCCGCGCGCGTCAGCAGAAAGAGCACGACATGAGCCAGCGGCGCTCGGCGCAAACGCTGCGCGTCGTCGATACGCTGAATATCGCCTCTTTCGAGCGGGTGGCCTACAAATCGGCGGCGAAGGAGAGCCTCGGCACGCTACGCAAACAGCATCAGGACCAGCGCGACAGCCTCGATGCGGCGGTGCGCGAGGCCTATCAGCGGGTGGAAGAGGAACAGCCGGTGTTGCTGGCGCTGCCGGGCAGTGATGTGAGCGCGAACAAGCAGGTGCTGGTGCTCGAACAGCTGCAGCTGCCGTTCGTCAGCGCGCCGCCGCTGGATCTGCGGATCGACGGTCCGATGCGCGTGGCGTTGACCGGCCCTAACGGCTGCGGCAAGTCCACCTTGCTGAAGACCGTTCTCGGCCAGTTGGCGCCGCTTGCCGGCCATTGTCATTGCCCGCTGTCGACGGCCTATCTCGATCAAACCCTGTCGCAGCTCGACCCGAGCCTGTCGGTGATGGAGCATCTCGGGCTGCAGGATTCGCCGCTGGTGGAAGGCGCGTTGCGCACCCGGCTGGCGCAGTTGCAGCTTGGCGCCGATCGCATCGCGCTGCCGCTGGGCGCGCTGAGCGGTGGCGAACGGCTGAAGGCGGCGCTGGCCTGCGCGCTGTGGCGGCGGCAACCGGCGCAGCTGCTGTTGCTGGACGAACCGACCAACCACTTGGATCTGGCGTCGTCGCTGGCGATCGAAACCGCCCTGGCGGATTTCCCCGGCGCGATGCTGGTGGTGTCGCACGACGAAGACTTCCTGCAGGCGCTGCGGCCGACGCACCGTCTGCACCGGCAGGCGGACGGTTGGCGGCTTCAGGCCTGGTAACGCGCGAAGGCGGCCCTAAGGAGCCGCCTTTTTCATTTCGGGCGCGTTGATGCACGCCAGCAGCTGGGTGAAGGCGGCGGCCATCTGCTCTTCCGGCACGCAGGCAAACCCCATCAGCAGGCCGCGCCGGCGGTTGGGCTGCATGTAGTAGCGCGACAGCGGCCGCACCAGCACCCCGCGTGCGCCGGCGGCGGCGGCGATCGCCACGTCGTCGGCCTCGTCCGGCAGGTTGAGGATCAGATGCAGCCCGGCGTTGCTGTTGAACTCGCTGAGCGCCTGTTTGCCGAGGTGCTGTTCGATCAAGCCGGTCAGGAAGGCGCGCCGCCGGGCGTACAGCAACCGCATGCGGCGGATATGCGCGGTGTAATGCCCCGCCTGAATAAACTCCGCCAGCGCGCTCTGGATCAGCAGGTGCCCGCCGCGGTACAGCTCGGCGTGGGCGGTTTTCAGCGCCTGCACCAGCGGCGGCGGCAACACCACATAGCCGAGGCGCAGCGCCGGATAGAGCGTTTTGCTGAAGGTGCCGATGTAAATCACCGGCGCGTCGGCCTCCAGCCCTTGCAGCGCCGGGATCGGTTGGCCGGAAAAGCGGAATTCACTGTCGTAATCGTCCTCGACGATCCAGCCGCCGGCGTTGCGCGCCAGCGCCAGCAGCCGTTGGCGGCGCGCCAGGCTCATCACCGAGCCGAGCGGATACTGGTGCGACGGAGTGACGAAAATCAGGCGGGGCGGGGTGGTCGGCTGCTCCGGCGGCACCAGCCCGGCTTCGTCCACCGCCAGCGGGCAGATGTTCAGCGCATTGATGCGCAGGATATTGCGGATCCCCCAATAGCCCGGCTCTTCGATCCAGGCGTCATCCCCCGGATTGCACAGCATGCGCGTCACCAGATCGATCGCCTGATGGATGCCTTCGGTGATCAGGATCTGTTCCGGCGAACAACGCACCGAGCGCGCCACCCGTAAATACTCCACCAACGCATGCTGCAGCTCCGGGCTGCCGCCCTGATTGCTGTAGGTCAGCCGCTGCGGCGCCGGGCGGCGGCTGAGGCGCGCCTGGATCTTGCTGAACAGCTGATGGGGAAAGGCGTTGACGTCGGGCACGCCGGGAATGAACGCCCCCCACTGTTTGGGGCTGGCGCTGGCGTGGTGCAGCAGCGTGGCGCCGCGCTCGGACAGTTCGACGCGCCGCGGTTGCCCGCTGCCGTCGGCCGGTGCGCCGCCGGTGGAGAGGCAGCTGTCCGGCACCGTGTCGGCGACGAAGGTGCCGCTGCCAGCGCGCGCCGATACGTAGCCTTCCGCCAACAGTTGTTCATAAACGGTTAATACGGTGTTGCGGGACAGGCTGAGCTCCTGCGCCAGATCGCGCGAGGCGGGCAAGCGGCTGGAGGGCGGCAGGCTGCCGTCGAGAATGCTGGTGCGGATCGTGTTGTAAAGCCGCTTGTGCAGCTTGTCATCGGGCTGCTCGCCGAGGCGCTGCAGCAACAGATCACCACTCAATGAGCGCAATTGGATCCCTCAATTATTCGTAACTGGCACTCGATTATAGGGCCACATCCTGTGTAAATAAACGGCATTGTTTCACGAATGTGAACGAAACGTGTAACTGGCACCGACCGGAGAGAACAGCATGAAAAACGCAGAATTGAACCAACGCCGTCAGGACGCCACCCCGCGCGGAGTGGGCGTGATGTGTGGTTTTTACGCCGAGCGCGCAGAGAACGCCACGCTGTGGGATGTGGAAGGCAAAGAAGTGATCGATTTCGCCTCGGGGATCGCCGTGCTGAACACCGGCCACCGCCACCCGAAGGTGATCGCCGCGATTGAAAAGCAGCTGCAGGCCTTCACCCACACCGCCTATCAGATCGTTCCTTACGAAAGCTATGTCTCGCTGGCGGAGCGCATCAACCAGCGCGCGCCGATCGCCGGCCCGTGTAAAACCGCTTTCTTCACCACCGGCGCGGAGGCGGTGGAAAACGCGGTGAAGATCGCCCGCGCTTACACCGGCCGTCCGGGCTTGATCACCTTCGGCGGCGGCTTCCACGGCCGCACCTATATGACCATGGCGCTGACCGGCAAAGTGGCGCCTTACAAACTGGGCTTCGGGCCGTTCCCCGGCTCGGTGTTCCACGGCCAGTACCCGAATGCGCTGTACGGCGTGACCACCGAAGACGCGATGAACAGCCTGGATCGCCTGTTTAAAGCGGATATCGATCCCAAGCAGGTGGCGGCGATCGTGCTGGAGCCGGTGCAGGGCGAAGGCGGTTTCAACGTGGCGCCGGCCGACTTTATGCAGGCGTTGCGCGCGCTGTGCGACCAGCACGGCATTCTTCTCATTGCCGACGAAGTACAGACCGGCTTCGCCCGTACCGGCAAGCTGTTCGCCATGGAGCACTACAGCGTTAAACCAGATCTGATCACCATGGCGAAAAGCCTGGCGGGTGGCATGCCACTGTCGGCGGTGGCGGGCCGCGCCGAGGTGATGGACGCGCCGGCGCCGGGCGGGCTGGGCGGCACCTACGCCGGTAACCCGCTGGCGGTGGCCGCGGCGCACGCGGTGCTGGATGTGATCGACGAAGAGCAGCTGTGCCAGCGCGCCCAGCGCTTGGGGCAGCACCT
Organism: Serratia sp. MF1(2023); assembly: GCF_030954545.1. Classification (NCBI taxonomy): domain Bacteria; kingdom Pseudomonadati; phylum Pseudomonadota; class Gammaproteobacteria; order Enterobacterales; family Yersiniaceae; genus Serratia; species Serratia sp. MF1(2023). Next base: position 143,702 of record NZ_JAVHUX010000014.1, read on the forward strand.
GGTGGAAGTGCTGCAGCAGGCGCGCAAAACCAGCCCGGCGATCGCGGATGTGCGGGCGCAAGGTTCGATGGTGGCGGTGGAGTTCAACGATCCGGCTACCGGCAAGCCTTCGGCGGAGATCACCCGTCAGGTGCAGCAGAAGGCGATGGAAGAAGGGCTGCTGCTGCTGAGCTGCGGCGTGAACGGCAACGTGATCCGCTTCCTGTATCCGCTGACCATCCCGGACGATCAGTTCACCAAGGCGATGGGCATTCTGTCTCGCGCGCTGGCTCACTAAGGAGCGAACGGCATGAAATTGAACAATCCCGAGCTGCTGCGCAGCCAGTGTCTGATCAACGGTGAATGGTGCGATGCCCTGAGCGGCAAGCGCGAAGCGGTGATCAACCCGGCCACCGGCGCCGAACTGGCCAGCATTCCGCTGGTCAGCGAAGAGGAAACCCAGCAGGCGATCGCGGCGGCGCAGCGGGCGCAAAACGACTGGAAACAGCTGACCGCCAAGCAGCGTTCTGCGCTGCTGTTGGCCTGGGCCGACAAGGTGCTGGCCGCACAGGAAGATCTGGCGCAGCTGATGACCGCCGAGCAGGGCAAATCGCTGGCGGAAGCGCGCGGCGAAGTGGCCTACGCGGCGTCGTTCATCACCTGGTTCGCCGAAGAGGCCAAGCGGGTGGACGGCGCGGTATTGCAGGCGCCGCAGGCTTCGCAGCGCCTGGTGGTGGTGAAGCAGCCGATCGGCGTGTGCGCGGCCATCACCCCGTGGAACTTCCCGGCGGCGATGATCACCCGCAAGGTGGCGCCGGCGCTGGCGGCGGGCTGTGCCATCATCGTCAAACCGGCCGAGCAAACGCCGTTGACCGCGCTGGCGCTGGCCAAGCTGGCGCAGGACGCCGGTATTCCTGCCGGCGTGTTGCAGGTGGTGACCGGGGAAGCGGCGCAGGTGGGCAAAGTGCTGTGCGACAGCCCGGTGGTGCGCAAGCTGAGCTTTACCGGTTCGACCGAGGTCGGCCGCATTCTGATGGCGCAGTGCGCGCCGAGCATCAAGAAGCTGTCGCTGGAGCTGGGCGGCAACGCGCCGGTCATCGTGTTCGACGACGCCAATCTGGACGCGGCAGTGGCGGGCATCATGGCCTCCAAGTTCCGCAACAGCGGCCAGACCTGCGTTTGCGCCAACCGCATCTACGTGCAGGACGGCATCTACGAGCGGCTGGCAGAGAAACTGGTGGCGGCGGTCGAGCAGTTGAAAGTCGGCGACGGCAGCCAGGAAGGCACCACCCAGGGGCCGCTGATCGACAGCGATGCGGTAGCGAAGGTGCAGAGCCATATCGACGACGCGCTGATCAAAGGGGCGCAGATCGCCACCGGTGGCCAGCCGCACGCGCTGGGCGGCACCTTCTTCCAGCCGACGGTGGTGACCGGCGTGACGCAGAAAATGCGCTTCGCCAAAGAAGAGACCTTCGGGCCGGTGGCGCCGCTGTTCCGCTTCCATGACGAGGCGGAAGCCATCGCCATGGCCAACGACACCGAATTCGGCCTGGCCGCCTACCTGTTCACGCAGAACGCCGCGCGCCAGTGGCGCGTGCCGGAAGCGCTGGAGTACGGCATGGTCGGCATCAACACCGGGCTGATTTCCAACGAAGTGGCGCCGTTCGGCGGCGTGAAACAGTCAGGGCTCGGGCGTGAAGGATCGCGCTACGGGATAGAAGAATATCTGGAGCTGAAATACCTGTGTATCGATGTGAGCCGTTGAGCGTCAGGACGTTAACCCATCCCGGCGGCCAGCGTCGCCGGGCGATAAAGGATGATGCATGTCTGATAATACCTCTGTTTCTCCGGCGCTTGCCGCCGGGGTGCGAGCACCTGCACCCGCCAAATCGTTAAGTTTCCTTGAAGGGGTGGCGATGATCGTCGGCACCAATATCGGCGCCGGGGTGCTCTCCATCGCCTACGCCTCCAGCAAGGCCGGTTTCCTGCCGCTGCTGTTCTGGCTGGTGCTGGTGGGGAGCCTGACCACCATCACCATGCTGTACGTCGCCGAATCCACGCTGCGCACCCGCGCGCATCTGCAGCTGAGCGGGCTGGCGAAGCGCTACGTCGGCGGCCTGGGCGCCTGGCTGATGTTCGCTTCGGTGTGCGTCAACAGCGTCGGGGCGCTTACCGCCTACATGACCGGCAGCGGCAAGCTGCTGCAATCGCTGTTCGGCATCTCGCCGGCGCTGGGCAGCCTGCTGTTCTTCGTGCCCGCCGCCGGCGTACTGTATCTCGGTTTGAAAGCGATCGGCCGCGGCGAGAAGTTCATCAGCATCGGCATGGTGGTGATGCTGACCGCGCTGGTGGCGGCGACGCTGCTGAAAGACACCACCCAGATGCGCAACCTGCTGGACGGCGACTGGCGCTATATGGTGCCGGTGTTCAACGTGGTGGTGTTCTGCTTCTCGGCGCAGTACATCGTGCCGGAAATGGCGCGCGGCTTTGCCGACAAGCCGGAGCAGTTGCCGAAGGCGATCATCGTCGGCATGGCGGTGACCTTCATTTTGCTGGCGGCGGTGCCGATGTCGGTGATCGCGCTCAGCGGGCTGGATGGCATCTCCGACGTGGCCACCATCTCCTGGGGCCAGGCGCTGGGGCAGTGGGCGTTCTTCTCCGCCAACATCTTCGCGCTGTGCGCGATGCTGACTTCCTACTGGGGATTGGGCGGCAGTTTTCTGACCAATATTTTCGACAAGTTCCGGCTGGGCAACGACGAGTTGCCGCTGCGCCGCTTCGGCGTGCTGCTGCTGGTGGTGGTGCCGCCGTTCGCGCTGGCCTACAGCGGGCTGGTGTCGTTCGTCAACGCGCTCTACTTCGCCGGGGTGTTCAGCGGGGTGATCCTGTCGATCATGCCGATGCTGATCCTGCGCGGCGCACGTAAACATGGCGACCAGACGCCGCGCTGGCAGTGCAACTGGATCACGCACCCGCTGCTGCAGATCAGCATTGTGCTGCTGTACCTGGCCAGCGCGGTGTACGCCATCGCTTCATTGTTAGGCTATCTGCCCTCTGGATGGTGATTTGCCTTCCCTCAAGCAGTGATGTTGTTTCTCGGCATTGAGAACGGCGGCGTCGTGGCCGCCGATTTTTTTCTCAGGCGCGCCGCTTTGCCGACAGCGCCAGCCAGGCCTGCACCGACGGGCGCTGCCACTGCTTGTGCGCATAGTGGCGCAGGCGCTCCGGCACCGGATCGCCGTGCATCACCAGCCGGTTGAGCATCAGCGCCAGATCGGTGTCGGCGATGCACCACTCCCTGAACAGATTATCCTGCCCATGGCTCAACAGCTTTTCGACGGCGTCGATCAGCTTGCGTGCGGCCCCCTGTGCGGCTTCGGACAGCGGCGGGAACTTGCCGTTGTTGAACACCACTTCGGTCGAGCGCTCGGCGCGGATCGGCAGCAGATCGCTGCGCAGCCAGGCCTGGATCTCGCGCGCCTTGGCGCGCAGCTTCACGTCGCGCGGGTACACGGCGTGGGCCGGATGGATGTCCTCCAGGTATTCGGCGATCGCCGAAGACTCCGAGAGCTGAAACTCGCCGATGGCCAGCGTCGGCACCCGGCGGGTGAGCGACAGCGCCGCGTAGGCCGCCTCTTTATTCTCTTCCTTCGCCAGATCCACCGTCTTCACGGTGAACGGAATGCCTTTTTCCGTCAGCACGACAAAGGCGGACATGGCGTACGGGCTGAAAAATTCACTGTCGGTGTAAAGCTCGGTGATCGGTTGAGACATCGGCGGTTCCTCGGGGTTAAGGGGAGAACATTCATCATTGTCGAGGGATGGCTAAAAATCAATCTGTTAGGCCAAAAGTTGTTTGATACCGCGGCCTACGGCGCCGTGAGTTCCTTCCGGATGATGTGATATATTTGTTGCCAACACGTGAATTGAGCCGTATTGGGTAACATGAAGACGCAGTGGATAGAGCGAGTAAAAGTGGGATGCGCGCGCCTGTGGCCGCACCCGCTGGCGGTGGGCAAGCGAGAGATGCTGATTTCCAGCGTCGGCGCCGGTTTGGGGCTGATGCTCGCCGGCTGGATCAGCCACTTTATTTTGGGCGAGGTGAACCTGTGGTTTATCGCGCCGGTGGGCGCCTCGGCGGTGTTGCTGTTCGGCGTGCCCAACAGCCCGCTGGCGCAGCCCTGGTCGATCGTCGGCGGCAATGCGCTGGCGGCGACGGTGGGCGTCAGCGCCGGTCTGCTGATCCCCGATCCGGGGCTGGCCTGCGGCATAGCGGCGGCGGTGGCTATCGGCCTGATGTTCAAGCTGCGCTGCCTGCATCCGCCGGGTGGCGCGGTGGCGCTCACCGCTATCCTCGGCGGCCCCGGCATTCATCAGATGGGCTACCACTTCGTGCTGTACCCGGTGCTGCTGAACTCGGTGCTGCTGGCGGCGCTGGCCATTCTGTTCAATAACCTGGCCGGGCGACGCTACCCGCACGCGCTGGCGCCGGCGGAGGCCAAGCCGGCCAATCTGCCGATCGATGCCGTGTCCATCACCCGCGGCGATCTGCACGAGGCGCTGATGGAGGGGGATCTGTTCGATATCGACGAGGACGATTTGCAGGAGATCCTGCTGCGCGCCGAGCAGCTGGCGCATCAGCGGCAAAGCAAAACTGCCTGATCAGCCCAGCGTTTTATCTGATGGCGATAGCTGGAGATAAAAGCGCATAACCTCAGCGGCGGAAAAACTGGTTTTTTGCCACTGAGGTTGAACAATGAGAGAAGCGAGGCGTTAGTCATGGGAAAACACGATTGCAACTATCAAATCGTTTACCGCGGCGAAACGTTACAAAAGTACGAGCCTGGCAGGTGGGTATTTTTCCAACGACCAAAAGAGTATGGTGGTGGTTATTGGCTTGGCCGCACATATGATGGTGTTTTTATGTCGGTTCTGGAAAGGCCTGCTTCACTTAGTGAAGGGATAATCATCCTAAATCAGTTAAACGAAGCTGCGTCTAACTTCATGACTTTTGATGATAAATTTAAGCTAATTTAGTTTAGAAAACCGTCTGCATACATCTGATGCATCATTTTGCATGCAGATCTACATTCATAAATTGACGGTCGTCGCCAGAGCTGGCGTAGATCCGATGGCCTGTTGCAATTGCATTAAAACCGACCCATGAAGTGGGCTGGCGTGGCGGGGAAAGTACTGCGCGCTGTTGCGGAAATGTTGGTTCATTATGTATGATTAACGCTACTATTCAAGAGGTTATAATTATGTTAATTAATTCCAGTTATTACAGTATTGCAGAACTTATTGATATGCTTTCCCGCCGAGACTTAATAGTTAATTCAAATTATCAACGCGCAGCTGGATTATGGCCTGAGGGACCGAGCAGCTATTTCATTGATACGATATTAGAAGGGTTTCCATTCCCTAAGATATATCTTTATGAGTTTATGAATCGCTCGGATCGTAGGATAAAAAAAGAAATTGTTGATGGTCAGCAGCGTATAACGACAATACGCAGATATATTGACAATCAATTTCGGGTTAAGGGCGATAGTCAATATTCAGGGTTGTTTTTTCGGGAGTTGCCGATAGATGTTCAAGACCAATTTATGTCGTATACCGTTTCTGCTGACGTAATAAGAAATGCAACGCGTAGTGATATACTGCAGATGTTTAGACGAATGAATGCTTACACACTACCCCTTAACAATGCGGAAAAACGTCATTCTTCTTATATTGGGGAGTTTAAGTGGTTCATTAATGAAGCGTCTGATAGTTTAAATGAGTTTTTCATCGAGTATGGTGTTTTCACAGATAGACAAATAATAAGAATGACTGATGCGGAATTTATTTCTGAATGTCTGATTTCTATTGAGCGAGGTATAGTTAGCGCTAGTCCTACTGATTTGAACCGCCTTTATCAGCAAAATGATGATGTTTTTGTTAATCGAAATGAGTTCCATCAAATGTTAACGGAAACCTTTGATTTTATTTCTGCTAATTTTAGCAACCTCAGGCAATCATTTATGATGAAGCCTTATGCTCTACACTCTCTTGTCACTGCATTGTTGCATGCAAGATATGGTATTCAATCTATTACAGATGAATACGCAATTCAGTCATTAGGGGTTTACACCACTGATATTGCCAGAGCTGCAAACCGCCTAGAAGCTTTGGCTCTTGCTCATGAATCAAAAGATGTATCCGGACCATTCCATAAATATGTATGGGGAACTGAATCTAGTACCAATAAAGCACAACGAAGAGAGGCAAGAGTTTTGACAATCTTATCGGCTCTCGGTTGTCAAATTGGAGATCAAGAGTATGACAATATCTTTTGAGAAGGCATTGTCAAAACTAAAAGCAAGAACAGTTGTGCTTGATAGTGCTTTTGAAAGAAATTTGCTTGTTGCAAATCCTAACAAATGCGCAGATAGATATGCTGTTCAAGAAGGACTAATGTCATCATTGTGGCAGGCTTGGTGTATGTATTGCCGAACTATTATATTTGGTTCGTTAACTGATGGGCTAACGGTAAATGGAAATAGAGTCTCTTCAGCTTATTCTCATTTAACTGATAGGGAGTTGGTTTTTCTTGCGCAAAAAGCCTCGCAGGGAGCAAATTTAGCAGCAACCATCGTGAGATCGGCACAGCCGCATATAGAAATGACTTGGGGGGATGCTCTTAAACTAAACCCGGTTATAACTGCTTTCAATCCCACTAATTCAGGAATTCTTATAAGTGGATTGGGTGCGGTTAGTCTTCTCCTTGATTTGCAAAAATTTAGAAATGCAAACGCGCATATAACATCCTTCACAATAGGTGAGGTTAAGCGTGCTCAAGTTAGATACACACACACAAAGTTTCGTCATCCATCTGATACAATGTTTTGGATAGATCCCCAAACTAATGATTATTTATGGAAGTCATGGATTGAGGAAATAGAGCTGATTTCTGACGCAATGGCTCAGTAGCTTTTTTGTACAGGGTGATTTTATCACCCTGCATTTAATTTAAATATCAAACGAGTACTTTCAAAATGGATTACGTCATTTTTAAGCCAATCATTTATCTCCTTAAAACGCTCCTGCAACGGCGTCAACTCGTTACGCACAAACACCCGCGTCACGTTCTCGATATCGCCCAATGAACCGATATTCTCAGGCTTGCCGCCCATTAGCTGGAACGGGATGCTAGAGCAGGTCGGCGGAGCTGACTTTTTTATGTTGAAAAAGTCGTCTTTCGTTGCCACCTCGCTGAGCAACACAATTTTTATGCCGTCAGGCTTTCCATTCGGTGCGTAGAAAAACAGGTTTCAACGTTGCCGAGTCCTTTTGAACTGCGCATTGCATCACGCAGCGCCTCAACATCGGAACTGCTTTGCGCGGCGTCCGTCACGTGCATGATGTACCCCGAGTGTGCGCCATTCTGGTAATACTTGCGGTGAAATAGTGTGGCGGATTCATTCAACCAGGCGGAATTTAACGCGCTGAGGTATTCCGGAATACCGTACAGCTCCTGACTGATGCCTGGTTACAGCAGGTGGAGCACCGCGCTGGGCTCACCAAAGGTAAACACCTCCATTTTTTGCGGCGAGGCGGCTTTCATGTTAGCCAGGTTCTTTTGCGGCTGTGGCTTGCGGCCTTTGTTTTTACTCATTAGTTGAACTTCAGAATGGATGATGTTGCCTGACCGCTTCCAGCGGTGAGCGGTTCATTTAACAGCGCGTGCATGGTCGTCCAGGCGACGTTAGCATGGCTGGCCTCATAGGTGGCACTGCGCCCGCTGCTGGGCATAGTCTTGCGGATTACCATAAACGAGGTGGTGATGTCGGCAGCGCTGACGTCATATTCGAGACAGCCACGGCGAATAACATCTTTTGCTTTCAGCACCATTGCGGTTTTCATTTCCGGCGTGTAGCGGATATCACGGGCGGCGGGATAAAACGAGCGAACAAGCTGGAAAACACCAATACCGAGACTGGTCGCATCGATATCGATGTACTCAGCGTTATATTTTTCGGTTAGCTGACGGATTGATTCGGTCTGCGTTGCGAAGTCCATGCCTTTCCACTGATGACGCTCCAGAATGCGGAACTTGCCACCGGCGACAACCGGCGGCGCGAGTACCACAACACCCGGCGCTGTTGCCGCTGTGCGGGGGGGGGGGGGGGCGTAGCCGATCCATACCGGGCGGGAGCCGAATGGCTTGTCGGCGAACGGCGCAAAGTCTTCCCACTCTTCCAGGTTATCGACCATGCAGCGTTGCAAATCCCCGAACGGGAACATCGACGCCTTGTCGTCAACAAACTCGCACATAAACAGATTGCGGAAGTCATCAACGCTGTTTTCCTACCGGATCTGCTCCAGATTGAACAGCGTACAGCCCACGGTGAGTGCATCCTCAGTGGTGACTATCTGCCGCCATTGCCCGTCAGGGCAAGCCACGCCAGCGGCGAGCAGGTCACTGCCGCCACAAATGTTAAGTGAGGATGAAATAGTCTGAGTATGGGAGGCCCGGCTTTCGCCGGGCCGGGCTTGTTACGCTGCCGTTACTTCAATAAAAAAATCAAAGCAACGCACACTAGTACTGCGACAAATGGGCCTAGACCGATGTTGGCGAGTACCGTAATTAAACCGGTAACGGCAATCACACGTGCTGACAGCAGGTCTGAGCCCTTTTCAAAAGTATCCATTGACACCTCCGTCGGGGTCTTTGCCGGTCTCATGAAGAGTTGGGGGCAAAAGTTCAGACCCGTAGCACTTTCTTGTTCGCAGATGAACGGCTGCTACGACCCAACTGTACTGTAGGCATACGCCAATTCTTACTTACTAATACTTTTCCAAGGTATCCTATGAGTATCCTGGAAAAGTACGAAACTTGGTTTTTCACGTAACTATTTGAAATTTGGTGGCCCCTGTTGGGTTTGAACCAACGACCAAGCGATTATGAGTCGCCTGCTCTAACCACTGAGCTAAGGGGCCAAGCCGCGAGATTATAGGGAATCCTTAAGCGGCGGTCTACTGTTACTCGCCCGTATGTTGCTTTTCTGCACAGTTCTAGCCTGTTGTAATTGCTGGCGGATTTTGCGATAACCGCAGTAAATCCCTGCAATGGACTCACGACACTCATGGAACTTCTGGCGCCCAATCTGCGGGTGGTGTTTTGCGGCATCAACCCCGGTCTTTCTTCCGCCCATCAGGGCTATCCTTTCGCCAACGGCAGCAATCGCTTCTGGAAGGTGATCCATCAGGCCGGCTTTACCGAGCGCCAGCTGGCGCCGGAGCAGTGGCAGCAGTTGAAGGACAACGGCTGCGGCATTACCGCGCTGGTGGCGCGCCCGACGGTGGCGGCCAGCGAGCTGTCGCGCGACGAGCTGCGTAGCGGCGGTGAGGCGCTGCAAGAGAAGATCCTGCGCTATCAGCCGCGCGCGCTGGCGATTTTGGGCAAGCAGGCGTTCACCACCGCCTTCGGGGTGAAAAATGCGCCCTGGGGCAAGCAGACGCTGACGTTGGGGGAAACCGAGGTGTGGGTATTGCCCAACCCCAGCGGATTGAACCGCGCCACCCTGGAGCAGCTCACCGCCAGCTATCGCGAGCTGTTCCTGGCGCTGCAATGATGCGGCGAGGCGTATTCAGGGCATAAAAAAACCCCGGCAGGCCGGGGTTTTTGTTTTTGCTGCGGCAGCCGGACTTAGTCGTCCAGGAAGCTGCGCAGCACTTCGGAGCGGCTTGGGTGACGCAGCTTGCGCAGCGCCTTGGCTTCGATCTGACGGATACGCTCACGGGTAACGTCAAACTGCTTGCCGACCTCTTCCAGCGTGTGGTCGGTGTTCATGTCGATACCGAAACGCATGCGCAGCACTTTCGCTTCGCGCGCGGTCAGGCCGGCCAGCACGTCGTGGGTGGCGGAACGCAGGCTTTCCGAGGTCGCGGAGTCCAGCGGCAGCTCGAGGGTGGTATCCTCGATGAAGTCGCCCAGATGCGAATCTTCGTCGTCGCCGATCGGCGTCTCCATCGAGATTGGCTCTTTGGCGATCTTCAGCACCTTGCGGATCTTGTCTTCCGGCATCAGCATGCGCTCGGCCAGCTCTTCCGGCGTCGGTTCGCGGCCCATCTCTTGCAGCATCTGGCGCGAAATACGGTTGAGCTTGTTGATGGTCTCAATCATATGCACCGGAATACGGATGGTGCGCGCCTGGTCGGCGATGGAGCGGGTGATAGCCTGACGGATCCACCAGGTGGCGTACGTCGAGAACTTGTAGCCGCGGCGGTATTCGAACTTGTCTACCGCTTTCATCAGGCCGATGTTGCCTTCCTGAATCAGATCCAGGAACTGCAGGCCGCGGTTGGTGTATTTCTTGGCGATAGAAATAACCAGACGCAGGTTGGCCTCAACCATTTCTTTCTTCGCGCGGCGCGCTTTCGCTTCACCGATCGACATGCGACGGTTGATGTCTTTGACCTGCTCAATGGTCAGGCCGGTTTCTTCTTCGATCTGACGCAGTTTCTGCAGGCTGCGCTGCACGTCTTCGGCCACGTCTTTCAGTTTTTCCGACCATGGCTTGGCCATCGCCAGCGCGGCTTCGAACCAGGAATCGCTGGTTTCGTTGCCGGCGAACAGGGTGACGAAGTTTTTCTTCGGCATTTTGCACTGTTCAACGCACAGCTTCATGATGATGCGTTCCTGGGTGCGAACGCGGTCCATCATGGTGCGCATGCTGTTGACCAGGAAGTCGAACTGTTTCGGCACCAGGCGGAACTGCTTGAACACTTCGGACAGCTTCAGGATCTCGTCCGCGGCGCTGGCGTGGCTGCGGCCGTTCTTCTTGATCACCAAGCGCGTCGCTTCATACTGATCGCGCAGCTCGGCGAACTTCTGACGCGCCAGCTCAGGATCGATGCTGTTGTCGTCTTCGGTGTCGTCCTCTTCGGCATCCTCATCTTCTTCGTCGTCGTCTTGCTCTTCGCTCGACAGTTCGGAACCGATGTGGGTGGCGGTTGGGGCGATGTCCTCTTCCGCGTTAGGATCGACGAAGCCGGTGATCAGGTCGGACAGGCGCGCTTCGCCCGCTTCGACGCGATCGTACTGTTCAAGCAGGTAGGTAATGGCTTCCGGGTATTCGGCAACCGAGCACTGCACCTGGTTGATGCCGTCTTCGATGCGCTTGGCGATGTCGATTTCGCCTTCGCGCGTCAGCAGTTCGACGGTACCCATTTCGCGCATGTACATGCGCACCGGGTCGGTGGTGCGGCCGATTTCGGATTCCACGCTGGACAGAACCTGTGCAGCGGCTTCTTCCGCATCTTCGTCCGTGCTGTTCGAGTTTTCGGCGAGCAGCAGGTCATCGGCGTCCGGTGCTTCTTCCATCACCTGGATGCCCATGTCGTTAATCATCTGGATGATGTCTTCGATCTGATCGGAGTCGACGATATCTTCCGGCAGATGGTCATTGACCTCAGCATAGGTCAGATAGCCTTGCTCCTTACCACGGGTGACAAGTAGCTTCAGCTGTGACTGCGGGTTTTGCTCCATAAGACGGTATCCACACTTCAGAGTATTTAGGTTGGTGTCGGTCGGCGAAACCGCCAACAATAGCATTTGGGGCGTTTTCGTTATCGCCGCGGCCCACTATGGCGGCACTGTGCAGGGCTCTGCCCTCGCAATTATCGGCACTTAAGCCGTTTGGTATTCAGTTTTTCTTCGCTAAAACCTGGTTGAGGGAACGGACTTCTTCACGTTCCTCCGGGCTCAGGCCGCGCGTTCTGGCCTGGGCGATCAGCGTTTCCAGCCGTTGCTCGAGCACCGAGTCGTACAGGCTGGCCAACGTATCCAAAAAGGTCTGCTCGACCATATCCTCAACGATCATATGGTTCCAGGTCGCCAAGGTTTCAAGCTGCTGGCTGAATTTGTTGTCGCGATACAGCTCCAGCAATTGCCCGGTCGTCAGGCCCGGCTGCGCCAAACAGGTCTGCACCAGTTCGACGAACAGCGGCAATCCCGCCTGTTTGGTCTGCTCCAGCCCTTCAAGCGAAGGGATAAGTGTAGCCAACTGCGGATTTTGCACCAGTAGCCCTATCAGTATACGCATGGTTGTGCGTTTTAGCTGGGGCGCCTGATAAGGATTCGCATTTTCCGCCTGCTTGGGCATCAGCTTGTCGAGCTGGCTATCGTCCAGCAGCCCCAGCTTGTTGCCGAGCTCCTGGCGCAGGTACAAGCGCAACGTTTCGCCCGGCACCTGAGTAATCAGCGGCAGCGCCAGCGTGCTCAGCTTGGCGCGCCCGTCCGGGCTGCTCAGATCCACCTGCGGCAGCAGGCTTTCGAACAGGAAAGTGGACAGCGGCTGCGCCTGCTCCATTCGCTGTTCGAAGGCTTCTTTGCCTTCCTTGCGCACCAGGGTGTCCGGGTCTTCGCCGTCAGGCAAAAACATGAACCGCAGCTGGCGCCCGTCGTTCAGGTACGGCAACGCGGTTTCCAACGCCCGCCATGCCGCTTCGCGGCCGGCGCGGTCGCCGTCGTAACAGCAGACGACGTTGTCGGTGGCGCGGAACAGCAGCTGAATGTGTTCAGCCGTCGTCGAGGTTCCGAGCGAGGCGACGGCATAATCGATGCCGAATTGCGCCAACGCCACCACGTCCATATACCCTTCCACCACCAGCAGCCGCTGCAGGGTAGGGTGGTTCTGCTGTGCTTCATACAGGCCGTAAAGCTGGCGTCCCTTATGGAAAACTTCGGTTTCCGGCGAGTTCAGGTACTTCGGCATGCCATCGCCCAATACGCGGCCACCGAAGGCGATCACGCGCCCGCGTTTGTCGCGGATGGGGAACATCACCCGTTCGCGGAAACGGTCGTACGAACGCCCCTGATCGTTAGTCACCAGCATGCCGGCATCGTTCAATGCGCGGCGCGAGTCGGCGTCGCGGCCGAAACGCTTCAGGGTGTTGTCCCATCCCGCCGGCGCGAAGCCGATGGCGAAATGGCGAATAACGTCGTCACTTAATCCGCGCTGCTGCAAATAGCTGCGCGCCGGTGCCCCGGAGGACTGCTGCAGTGACTGTTGATAGAACGCGCTGAGCTGCTCCATCAGTTGGTACAGGCTCTGGCGCTGATGGCGTTCGATCTGGGTTGGCCCGGTGCCCGCTTCGTAAGGCACTTCCAGCCCGTGCATGGTCGCCAGCTCTTCGATGGTTTCGACAAACTCAAGCCGGTCGTAATTCATCAAAAAGTCGACGGCGTTGCCGTGCGCACCACACCCAAAACAGTGATAAAACTGCTTTTCGCCATTAACGGTAAATGAAGGCGTCTTTTCGTGGTGGAACGGACAGCACGCGTGGTAGTTCTTGCCTTGCTTCTTGAGCTTCACGCGGGCGTCGATCAGATCGACGATGTCGGTGCGAGCCAGCAAGTCATTGATAAATACGCGCGGAATTCGTCCAGCCATAAGCCCTTACTTCATTAGCCTATAAACGAGAACAAGCCGCGCATTCCTTTCGGAAAGCACGGCCTTCGTATGCAACTACTCGGTCTGCGCGATTTTGAAAATCAGAAATTCACGCGGTGGGGTTGCCCCCGAAGAATTAATACAGACGAGTGCGGCGTGCGTTTTCGCGAGCCAGTTTCTTCGCGTGACGTTTCACAGCAGAAGCTTTAGCGCGTTTACGTTCGGTAGTTGGTTTTTCATAAAACTCACGACGACGAACTTCAGCTAAAACACCCGCTTTTTCGCAAGAGCGTTTGAAACGACGCAGAGCAACGTCAAATGGCTCGTTTTCACGTACTTTAATTACCGGCATGTGCCTCTCACCTCAATAAAATTCGGTTTGCTGCTGGCCAAGCGCCAGCCTTTTCAAAATGGTGCGGAATTTTACTCCAATGGATGCTGCTTTGTAAAGCACCACAGCAAATTGAAACCCGCGTCGCTCTGCCGCAACGTGCGCAATTTTGCACCGGGCGCTGATTATAGACTAATCAGAAAAAAATGCTCGTGTTTAATCGCCTGGGCATTTTCTGGATGAATCATCGACATAGGTGCGAGCCGGTGACAAGATGCGCCGCGCTGGCGGTAAATACGGCGGAATGTGGTAGACTGGCGGCCGCACGTGAATGATGGGAAATGTAATGCGAGTACTGGGTATAGAAACGTCCTGCGATGAAACCGGAATTGCAGTGTATGACGATCAAACCGGTTTGTTGGCCAACCAATTATACAGCCAGGTGAAGCTGCACGCCGACTACGGCGGCGTGGTGCCGGAACTGGCCTCCCGCGATCACGTGCGCAAAACCGTGCCGCTGATTCAGGCGGCGCTGAAAGAGGCCAACCTGACCCCGGCCGACATCGACGGCGTGGCCTACACCGCCGGGCCGGGTCTGGTGGGGGCGCTGCTGGTCGGCGCGACCGTCGGGCGCGCGCTGGCGTTCGCCTGGAACGTGCCGGCGGTGCCGGTGCACCATATGGAAGGCCACCTGCTGGCACCGATGCTGGAAGACAATCCGCCGGCATTCCCGTTCGTCGCGCTGCTGGTCTCCGGCGGCCACACCCAGCTGATCAGCGTCACCGGCATCGGTGAGTATGAGCTGCTGGGCGAGTCGATCGACGACGCGGCCGGCGAAGCGTTCGACAAGACCGCCAAGCTGCTCGGCCTGGATTATCCCGGCGGGCCGATGCTGTCGAAGATGGCGCAGCAGGGCACGGCGGGGCGCTTCACCTTCCCGCGGCCGATGACCGATCGTCCGGGGCTGGACTTCAGTTTCTCCGGGCTGAAAACCTTCGCCGCCAACACCATCCGCTCCAACGGCAACGATGATCAGACGCGTGCCGACATCGCCCGCGCCTTCGAGGATGCGGTGGTGGATACGCTGGCGATCAAATGCAAACGCGCGCTGGAGCAGACCGGCTTCAAGCGCCTGGTGATGGCCGGCGGCGTAAGCGCCAACCGCACGCTGCGCACCAAACTGGCGGAGATGATGCATAAACGCGGTGGGGAAGTGTTCTATGCCCGCCCGGAATTTTGCACCGACAACGGCGCGATGATCGCCTATGCCGGCATGGTGCGCCTGAAGAGCGGCGCCAACCCGGAGCTGAGCGTTTCGGTGCGGCCGCGCTGGCCGCTGGCGGAATTGCCTGCGGTATAAAACAAAGGGCCGGATTATCCGGCCCTTCTGCTATTCGTCTTTCGGCTGGTCGCCGTTATCCGCGTCGTTTTTCTTCTTGCGCAGCTTGCCCCAGATCTTGCCTTCCTGGCCGCGCCACAGGCGCTGAATATTGTCGTGATGCCGCATCAGGATCAGGCAGGAGAGCATCGCTACCGGGAAGGTGAACTGCGGTTTGAACCACCAGACGTAGAACGGGGCGATCAGCGCGCTGACGATGGCGCCGAGCGAAGAGTAACCGCTGAGCAGCACCGTCAACAGCCAGGTACCGGTCATCAGGCCGGTCAGATCCCAGCCGATAGGCGCGATGGCGCCAAATGCCGTCGCCACGCCTTTACCGCCACGGAAGTGGAAGAACACCGGATAGATGTGCCCCAGACAGGCGGCGATCGCCGTCAGGCCGAGGTACAGCGGCGGCACATCGAGTTTGTAGGCCAGCCAGACCGGCAGCATCCCTTTCAGAATATCGAACACCAGCACCGCCGCCGCCGCCAGCCGGCCGCCGATGCGCAGGATGTTGGTCGCCCCGGGGTTTCCTGAGCCATGTTCACGCGGATCCGGCAGCCTGGCGATCCGGCAAACCAGGATCGCACTGGAAATCGAGCCGCACAGATACGCGAAGATAATCATGCCAAGCGCGGTAGCACTCATAACGCGGTTCCGTTTAATAATGGTCGTTTTACTCGCAACATCCATGGATAATACGCACATTCCGCTGGAAGTGGTATCCGGCAAGGCCAAAAACAGAGAATGAAGTGATGGATATCGTATTTATTGAAGAGCTTACCGTAATTACCACCATTGGCGTTTATGAGTGGGAACAGGGCATTCGTCAGAAGCTGGTGTTCGATATCGAAATGGGCTGGGATAACCGGCCGGCCGCCGCCAGCGACGACGTAACTGACTGTCTGAGCTATGCCGACGTCAGCGACGCCGTGATCCGGCACGTTGAATCGAACCGGTTCGCGCTGGTGGAACGCGTGGCGGAGGAAATATCCGAAATTTTGCTTCAGCGCTTCAATTCCCCGTGGGTCCGTATTAAGGTCAGTAAACCGGGCGCTGTAGCACATGCCAATCGGGTCGGCGTGATCATTGAGCGCGGCACTTGTCCCGCATGATTTTATGTCATCTGCTTGCAACGAAAGACCGTTAAGCTGGTCTTAATCCTGAGAATTGTTTTAGCGGCATTGTCTTTAAGCACTGCCGCTTTTTTATGTTTATGTTAGTCGCAAATTTATGGGGTGAGCGAAGCACATGACGGACATGCATTCACTGTTTATTGCGTTTGTTCTTGGGGTTGTCGAGGGATTAACCGAATTTCTGCCGGTGTCTTCCACCGGGCATATGATCATCGTTGGCGAGTGGCTGGGCTTTACCGGCGACAAAGCCAAGACCTTTGAAGTCATCATCCAACTGGGGTCGATCCTGGCGGTGGTAGTGATGTTCTGGCGCCGGTTGTTCGGCCTGATCGGCATCCATTTCGGCGGCAAGCCGGTGGAGCACGAGGGCAAAACCCACGGCCGGCTGAAGCTGGGGCACATCCTGTTGGCGATGATCCCGGCGGTGGTGCTGGGGTTGATATTCCACGATGTCATTAAATCGCTGTTCGCGCCGAAAAACGTGATGTACGCGTTGGTGGTCGGCGGCCTGCTGTTGTTAACGGCGGAATGGCTGAAGCCGAAGAAACCGCGTGCGGAAGGGCTGGATGACATCACCTACCGGCAGGCGTTTTTGATCGGTTGCTTCCAGTGCCTGGCGCTGTGGCCGGGCTTCTCCCGTTCGGGTTCCACTATCGCCGGCGGTATGCTGGTGGGCGTGAACCGCTATGCGGCGTCCGAGTTCTCCTTCATTTTGGCGGTGCCAATGATGATTGGTGCCAGCGGTCTGGATCTGTATAAGAGCCTGCACTTCCTGACCTGGGGCGACCTGCCGATGTTCGCCGTCGGTTTCGTTACTGCCTTCGTGGTGGCGCTGATTGCGATCAAAACCTTCCTGTCGCTGATCAAACGCATCTCGTTCGTGCCGTTCGCCATCTACCGCTTTATCGTGGCGGCCGTGGTTTACATGGTGTTCCTGTAAGCCCGATGCCAGGAAAAAACCCCGCTCTGCGGGGTTTTTTTATGCCTGATCGTTGAGGATGGTTTGATTGAGCTTCCAGTCGGCCAGCGCCTGCTGGCGACGGCGTTTGAGCTCGTCGCGGATCGCGGTGCCCTGCAGCCCGCTGGCTACCACTTCTTTAATAGATACCGCGTTCGCCACCTGATACGCCTGGCGCAGATAGTCGCCCTGCGGATAAGGATTCTCCTCAAAGCCGGTGCGGCCGCGCGCATCCGCTTCGCTGGTCAGGATCATCTGCTCCAGCCGTTGCGGTTTGCGCCAGACGTCGATGGCGTCGAGCAGCTTCAACAGGGTCTCCGGACGCAGCTTGTTCACGGTGTGGATCAAATCATGGTACTCGGCCACCAGCTTGCTCAAATCCCGTACCGGGTTGGGCACCCGCAGCCGCTGGCACAGCGCTTCGACCAGCCGCACGCCCGCCGGACCGTGGCCGTGGTGATGCGGCCAGAACTCTTTCGGCGTCAACCCTTTGCCGAGATCGTGGCACAGGGTGGCGAAGCGCACGTCCACCTCCGGCGTGAGGCGGGCGGCAATCGCCAACGCCATCAGCGTGTGTACGCCGGTGTCGATCTCCGGGTGCCACTTGGCGGGAGCCGGCACGCCGAACAGCGCGTCGATTTCCGGGAACAGCACCGCCAGCGCACCGCAATCGCGCAGCACCTGAAAATAGACCTGCGGGCTCTGGCTTTGCAGCGCCTTTTCGGTTTCCTTCCAGACGCGTTCGGCGGTCAGCGCGGCCAGTTCACCGCTGTGCGCCATCTGGCGCATCAGGGCGAGCGTTTCGTCGGCGATGCGAAAACCCAGATGGGCGAAGCGGGCATTGAATCGCGCCACGCGCAATACGCGCAGCGGATCTTCGCCGAACGCGTCGGAAACGTGGCGCAGCACGCGCGCCTGCAGATCGGCCACGCCGCCGTAAGGATCAATCAGCTCTCCTTCGGCGGAGCGGGCGATGGCGTTGATGGTCAGATCGCGCCGCAGCAGATCTTCTTCCAGCGTCACGTCCGGCGCGGCATAGCAGGTAAAACCGGTGTACCCCTGGCCGGATTTGCGCTCGGTGCGCGCCAGCGCGTACTCCTCGTGGGAGTCGGGGTTGAGGAACACCGGAAAATCTTTACCGACCTGCTGGTAGCCCAACGCCAGCAGCTCTGCCGGCGTGGCGCCCACCACCACCCAATCATGATCGACCACCGGAATATTGAGCAGGCTGTCGCGAACGGCGCCGCCGACCAGATAAATCTGCACTGTTGACTCCTGAATATCGTGTAAGGCTCTGTCTATCAGATTACATGAATTGGCCGCGGGATGTCGGCGCCAATGAAAAGGGCGCCCGCAGGCGCCCATACTCAAACTGAACGATACTGAGATCAGTTCATCCAGCGGTTGTTGTTCTTGCGGCGCGGGATCAGGTGCGGCAACAGCAGGCCCAGCAGCAAACCGACGCCGGCGACGCCGCCGCCGTACATGAACCACTGCAGGATAATGGTGCGCTGCTTGTCGTCGAGCTGCAGGTTAACGGCGTTGACCTTCTTCTGCGCGACCACCAGCTGGTTTTTCAGATCCTGGTTTTCCTTCTGCAGGCTGCTGATGGTGCTGTCGCTGCCCGCGACTTTTTCCTGCATTTCCGAGGTACGCTGGTTCCAGGTGTTGTCGATGTTGGCCAGCTTGTCGGTCAGGGTTTTCACCTGCTGTTCCAGCTCGGGCACGCGGGTGCGCAGGCTTGGCGTCTGGCTGAGCTGGTCGAGCGGGATCCAGGTGGTGCGGCCTTTCGGATCGCGGATCTGGCCGTAGTTGGTGCTGTCGTTGACGCTCAGCAGGGTCACTTCTTCACCGGCGTTGAGAGTGCCGACAATACGGTACTGATTACCTGGGCCGCTATGGACGTAAGTGCTTAACTCATCGGAGATATAGCGTTTATCTTCGGCATGTGCGGCCCAAGTGATGCTGAAGCTCAGCGCGGCAAGGCAAATCAGGCGTAATTTCTGCATTAGTTCATCGTTTCTGGGTGAATTTATGGAACGATAGTAGAGGGTTCAGTCTGACGACGCAACGCCAAAACCGGAATGAGAACTATCTTACTGTGGCTGATTCTGTGAGTTGCGCAGTGTTTTATAACGTAACAGGTTTTTTCTACAGTTAGCAGGGTTAAGGCGCCGGGAATCGCGGTAAGATAACGGCAACTGTGCGTCAGTGGGCAGCATACGGCGGGCCGAACGCGCCGCGCTGAAACCGACGTGAATGCATAACTTATTGGTGTTAAAGAATTATGACCGTTGAAATTGAACTGAAATTCATCGCCGCGCCGCAAGCGGTGGCCGCTCTGCCACACTGGCTCGCCGCCTGGCCGCATCAGCATTCCGCGCCGCAAAAACTGACCAACATTTACTTCGAAACGGCCGACAACTTCCTGCGCCGTCACGACATGGGGCTGCGCATTCGCGGTTTCGACGATCGCTATGAGATGACCATCAAAACCGCCGGTAAAGTGGTGGGCGGCCTGCACCAGCGCCCGGAATACAATGTCGCTATCGCCGAGCCGCAGCTGGCGCTGGCGCAGTTTCCTGCCGACATTTGGCCGCAGGATTGCGATATCGCAGCGTTGCAGCAGGCGTTGCAACCGCTGTTCCGTACCGATTTCGTGCGTGAGAAGTGGGTGGTTACTTACGGCCAAAGCGAGATAGAGATTGGCCTGGATCAGGGCGAGGTGCGCGCCGGTGATCTCAGCGAAGCCTTGAGCGAGATCGAGCTGGAGCTGCTGAAAGGCAATACCGCCGATCTGCTGGCGTTGGCCGGTGAGCTGGCGGCGCACGACGGGCTGCGTCAGGGCTGCCTGAGCAAGGCGGCGCGCGGTTATCACCTGGCGCAGGGCAATCCGCCGCGTGAGGTGCGCCCGCTGCGGGTGCTGAAGCCGGCGGCGAAGGCGACCGTCGAACAGGGGATGATCGCCGCCTTCGAGCTGGCGCTGAGCCACTGGCAGTACCATGAAGAGCTGTGGCTGCGCGGCGACGCGCAGGCGCGCGCTTCGGTGATTGAGGCGGTCGGCACGATCCGCCAGGCGCTGGTGATCTTCGGCGGCCTGGTGCCGCGCAAGGCCAGTGCCGATCTGCGCGCCCGCCTGACCGAGCTCGAGCCGCTGTTGGCGGACAAAGCCGCGCAACCAGAGAGCCTGTGCTACAGCGCGGCCTACCTGCAATGTAAGTTAGCGCTCACATCATGGCTGGTGAGCGGCGCCTGGCGGCCGTTTATTGACGCCAAAGGGCAGGCCAAGCTGGACGGTTCTTTCAAACGCTTCAGCGACATCATGCTGGGGCGCAGCGGCGCGGAGCTGAAAGAGGCCTTCAGCCGTACGCTGAACGAAGATGAATATCAGGAACAATTGCCGCGCCTGACGCGTCAGATTTCGGCGCTGGTCCTGCTGTCGGGCGCCTACCCCGACGAGCAGACCGGCCCTTATATCGAGGCCTGGCGCGAACTGCAGGCGGCGCTGAGCGAGCGCCGCCAGGGCTGGTATGAAGCCAGCCGCAAACAGGCCTTATCGCATGCGCCATTCTGGTTAAACGGCGCGCTTCGTTAATCAAGCCGGCCCGCCAGCCGTGGGCCGCAGAACGGGTCATACACTATGTCGCCACTTTCAGCCGCGTTACAGGCTCAGGCACAGCAGGTTGTGCAGCGTTTTCAGGAAGTTCACGGCGCGGACAGCGCCTTTAGCGAGCAGGAGCAGTGGGTGCTGGCGTCGAGCGACTTCGTCAGCGACGCACTGCTCGCCCAGCCGGCCTGGCTGGCGACGCTGCGCGAACAACCGCCGGCGCCCGGCGAGTGGCAACACTATGCCGCCTGGCTGCAGGACGAGCTGGAAGAGGTGCGCGATGAGGCGCAGCTGATGCGCACGCTGCGTCTGTTTCGCCGTGAAACGCTGGTGCGCATTGCCTGGGCGCAGGCGCAGGGGCTGTGTTCGACCGAAGAAACGCTGCTGCAGCTGAGCGGGCTGGCGGAGACGCTGATCGTCAGCGCGCGCGACTGGCTGTACCAAACCTGCTGCCGCGAGTGGGGCACGCCGTGCAATGCCGACGGTGAACCGCAGCCGCTGCTGATCCTCGGCATGGGCAAGCTGGGCGGCGGCGAGCTGAACTTCTCGTCGGACATCGATCTGATCTTCGCCTACCCGGAAAACGGCCAGACCCAGGGCGGGCGGCGCGAGCTGGACAATGCCCAGTTCTTCACCCGCCTGGGCCAGCGGCTGATCAAGGCGCTGGATCAGCAGACCATCGACGGCTTCGTCTATCGTGTCGATATGCGGCTGCGGCCGTTCGGCGACAGCGGCCCATTGGTGATGAGCTTCGCGGCGCTGGAAGACTACTATCAGGAGCAGGGGCGCGACTGGGAGCGCTATGCGATGGTGAAGGCGCGCCTGATGGGCGGCGCGGAAGACGCCTACAGCCAGGAGCTGCGCAAAACGCTGCGGCCGTTCGTGTTCCGTCGCTATATCGATTTCAGCGTCATCCAGTCTTTGCGCAACATGAAGGGCATGATCGCCCGTGAAGTGCGGCGGCGCGGCCTGAAGGACAACATCAAGCTGGGCGCCGGCGGCATTCGCGAAATCGAATTCATCACCCAGGTATTTCAGCTGATCCGCGGCGGCCGTGAGCCGGCGCTGCAGGGGCGTTCGCTGTTGCCGACGCTGCAGGCGGTGGGTGAGCTGGGTCTGCTGGAGGCCGAGCAGGTGCGGGCGCTGAGCGCCGCCTACCTGTTCCTGCGGCGGCTGGAGAATCTGCTGCAGGCGATCGGCGATCAGCAAACCCAGACGCTGCCGCAGGATGCGCTCGACCAGGCGCGGCTGGCCTGCGGCATGGGGCTGGCGGATTGGCCGGCGCTGATGGCGACGCTGGAGGTGCACATGCAGGCGGTGCGGGCGGTGTTCGACGATCTGATCGGCGACGATAGCCCGGATGTCGGCGAAGATCCCGACTACCAGCACTATCACAGCCTGTGGCAGGACGCGCTGGAGGAAAACGAGCTGGCGCCGCTGACGCCGCACCTGGACGAAGAGGGGCGCCGACAGATGCTGCGCACCATCGCCGATTTCCGCCATGACGTCGACAAGCGCACCATCGGCCCGCGCGGCCGCGACGTGCTCGATCAACTGATGCCGCGCCTGCTGGCGGAAGTGTGCCCGCGCCAGGACGCGCCCACCGCGCTGGTGCGGCTGGCGCAGCTGCTGCTCAGCATCGTCACCCGCACCACTTACCTCGAACTGTTGGTTGAGTATCACGCGGCGCTCAGCCATCTGATCCGCCTGTGCGCCGCTTCGCCGATGGTTGCCAACCAGCTGTCGCGCTACCCGTTGTTGCTGGACGAACTGCTGGATCCGGCCACGCTGTATCAGCCGGTGGCGCTGGACGCCTACCGCAGCGAGCTGCGCCAGTACCTGCTGCGGGTGCCGGAAGACGACGAAGAGCAAAAGCTGGAGGCGCTGCGCCAGTTCAAACAGGCGCAGCAGCTGCGCATCGCCGCAGCGGATATCGCCGGCGCGCTGCCGGTGATGAAAGTGAGCGACCACCTGACTTATCTGGCGGAGGCGATCATCGACGCGGTGGTGCAACAGGCCTGGAGCGACATGGTGGCGCGCTACGGCCAGCCGACCCATCTGCAGGAGCGCGAAGGGCGCGGCTTTGCGGTGATCGGCTACGGCAAGCTGGGCGGCTGGGAGCTGGGTTACAGTTCCGATCTCGATCTGGTGTTCCTGCTGGATTGCCCGCCGGAGGTGATGACCGACGGCGATCGCTGCATCGACGGCCGCCAGTTCTACCTGCGGCTGGCGCAGCGGGTGATGCATCTGTTCAGCACCCGCACTTCCTCCGGCATTCTGTATGAGGTGGACGCGCGTCTGCGGCCTTCCGGCGCCGCGGGGATGCTGGTCAGCACCGTCGAGGCGTTCGCCGATTACCAGCAAAACGAAGCCTGGACCTGGGAACATCAGGCTCTGGTGCGCGCGCGCATCGTGCACGGCGACCCGGCGCTGCACCAGCAGTTCGACGCGATTCGGCGCGAAATCCTGTGCAAAACGCGTGATGCGGAGACCCTGAAGCGCGAAGTGCGCGAGATGCGCGAAAAGATGCGCAACCATCTCGGCAACAAGCAGCGCGATCTGTTTGATATCAAAACCGATGAGGGCGGCATTACCGACATCGAATTTATCGCCCAATATCTGGTCTTACGCTATGCGCCGGGTGAACCGCGGCTGACGCGTTGGTCAGACAACGTGCGCATCTTCGAGCTGATGGCCAATTACGACATCATGCCGGAAGAGGAGGCGCGCGCGCTGACCCAGGCCTATGTCACCATGCGCGACGAGATCCACCATCTGGCGCTGCAGGAGCATTCCGGCAAGGTCGGCAGCGAGCTGTTCACCGCCGAGCGCGAGCAGGTGCGCGCCAGCTGGGCCAAATGGCTGGATTAATACCTTTTTGCGGGTATTCCGGCGGTCTGTGGTAATATCTGCGCCACTAAAATTTTGTTCTTTTTTGGAGTTATCGGATGAAAGTTACGCTGCCTGATTTTCGCCGCGCCGGTGTGCTGGTGGTCGGTGACGTCATGTTGGATCGCTATTGGTATGGGCCGACCAGCCGCATTTCACCGGAAGCCCCGGTGCCGGTGGTCAAGGTCGACACCATCGAAGAGCGTCCCGGCGGCGCGGCTAACGTGGCGATGAACATCGCTTCGCTGGGTGCCAATTCCCGCCTGGTGGGCCTGACCGGCATCGACGATGCGGCGCGGGCGCTGAGCGCCAAGCTGAATGAAGTCAACGTGCGCTGCGACTTCGTCTCGGTGCCGACCCATCCGACCATCACCAAGCTGCGCGTGCTGTCGCGCAACCAGCAGCTGATCCGTCTCGACTTCGAAGAAGGCTTCTCCAACGTCGATCCTCAGCCGATGCTGGAGCGCATTCAGCAGGCGCTGCCGCAGATCGGCGCGCTGGTGCTGTCCGATTACGCCAAGGGCGCGCTCAGCCAGGTGCAGGGCATGATCCAACTGGCGCGCGCCGCCAAGGTGCCGGTGCTGATCGATCCGAAAGGCTCTGACTTCGAGCGCTATCGCGGCGCGACGCTGCTGACGCCGAACCTGTCCGAGTTCGAAGCGGTGGTGGGCCACTGCAAGGATGAGGCGGAACTGGTGGCGCGCGGCATGAAGCTGGTGGCGGATTTCGAGCTGTCGGCGCTGTTGGTCACCCGTTCCGAACACGGCATGACGCTGCTGCAGCCTGGCGTTGAGCCGCTGCACCTGCCGACCCAGGCGCAGGAAGTGTTTGATGTGACCGGCGCCGGCGACACCGTGATCGGCGTATTGGCCGCTTCGCTGGCCGCCGGCAATTCGCTGGAAGAGTCCTGTTTCCTGGCCAACGCCGCCGCCGGCGTGGTGGTGGGCAAGCTCGGTACTTCCACCGTGTCGCCCATCGAGTTGGAAAACGCGGTGCGCGGCCGGGCCGAAACCGGCTTTGGCGTGATGACCGAAGCGCAGTTGAAAACCGCTGTTGCTCAGGCGCGTCAGCGCGGCGAGAAAGTGGTGATGACCAACGGCATTTTCGACATTCTGCACGCCGGCCACGTCTCCTATCTGGCCAACGCCCGCAAGCTGGGTGACCGCCTGATCGTGGCGGTGAACAGCGACGCCTCGACCAAACGCCTGAAAGGGGAAAAACGCCCGGTCAACGCGCTGGAGAATCGCATGATCGTGCTGGGCGCGCTGGAAGCGGTGGATTGGGTGGTGCCGTTCGAAGAGGACACGCCGCAGCGCTTGATCGCCGACATTCTGCCGGATCTGCTGGTGAAGGGCGGCGATTACAAACCGGAAGAGATTGCCGGCAGTGCGGAAGTGTGGGCCAACGGCGGCGATGTCAAAGTGTTGAACTTTGAAGACGGGTTGTCGACCACCAACATCATCAAAGCGATCAAGGACGGGCGCGGCTAACGCCGGGCGACCGAAAGAACAGGGGCGCGCGGTTTAGGTGCGCGCCCTTGGCGGGAATTTATTCGTCTTCCTGCTTGGCTGCTGGCGCCGCGCTCAGCTTGCTTTCCAGCTCGGCCAGGCGCTGTTCCAACAGCGCCAGCTTCTCGCGGGTGCGCAACAGCACCTGAGTCTGCACGTCGAACTCTTCGCGGTTAACCAAATCCAGGCGGGTCAGCTGCGACTGCAGCACCTGACGGATTTTTTTCTCAACGTCTTCCCCGAATTCACGAACGCCTTTAGGCATGGACTCATGAACCTGGCGTGCGATTTGTTCGATTTTTTTCGGGTCAATCATGGCGTATCCCTTTCAGAGTTTAATTGCTGCCGCTTAGTGTAATGCGAGTTGCCCGCCGGATAAACACCATTAAGCGCATTCGCCGCGCGTGGCCGAATTGTGCTTTTGCCAATTGCCCTGTCTACCCATTAGCGTTATAGTCATCCTGCTTATTCTCAGGGCGGGGTGAAAGTCCCCACCGGCGGTAAATCACCTTCTACGGTGAAAGCCCGCGAGCGCTCAGCCAGCCTGTAAAGGCCGGTTAGAGGTCAGCAGATCCGGTGCAATTCCGGGGCCGACGGTTATAGTCCGGATGGGAGAGAGTAACGGTATCTGCCGGGCTTGCGCCCGCTTGCGTTATTTTTTTAGCTATTGCTAGCTACTCCTCAAGATCGCCCTGGTTCTGGTAATCCATAATTTTTAATGAGGTTTTTTACCATGAATCAGACGCTACTTTCAGACTTCGGCACGCCGACAGAACGCGTTGAACGCGCGATTGACGCACTGCGCAACGGGCGCGGCGTAATGGTGCTCGATGATGAAAACCGTGAAAACGAAGGTGACATGATCTTCGCCGCGGAAACCATGACCGTTGAGCAGATGGCGCTGACCATTCGCCACGGCAGCGGTATCGTGTGCCTGTGCATCACCGAAGAACGCCGTCAGCAGCTTGAGCTGCCGATGATGGTGACCAACAACTCCAGCCAATTCCAGACCGCCTTCACCGTGACCATCGAAGCGGCGCAGGGCGTGACCACCGGGGTTTCCGCTTCCGATCGCCTGACCACCATCCGTGCGGCGGTGGCAGACAGCGCCAAGCCGAGCGATCTGAACCGTCCGGGCCACGTGTTCCCGCTGCGCGCGCAGCCGGGCGGCGTGCTGAGCCGTCGCGGCCACACCGAAGCGACCATCGATCTGGTTTCCATGGCCGGTTTCAAACCTGCCGGCGTGCTGTGTGAACTGACCAACGACGATGGCAGCATGGCGCACGCGCCGGAAGTGATCGCCTTCGCCAAACAGCACGACATGGTGGTGCTGACCATCGAAGATCTGGTGGCCTACCGCCAGGCGCACGAGAAAAAGGCCAGCTGATAGCCGGTCGCTTTCAACGATAAAAAAAGCCGCGTAACGCGGCTTTTTTGTATCTACCGTTCTGACAGGCGTTCGCCGATGCGGCTGGCGTAATTCATCACGTGGAAGGTGTAGTTCTCTTCCACCGTACCCTGGAACAGATGGGCCCAGGGGCCGATGGCGTAGATGCCGAGATCTTCCCCGCCGTGGGTCTCGCTTTTCAGCGGCACCAGCGCCGGCTGAATAAAGTCGGGCGCGGTGGCCTGTTCCATGGTCAATGTCGGGCGTTCGGTCAGCGGGATCGTGCCGCCGGGGCCATTGGCGAAGCCGACGGTGGTGTAAGGCTTGCCGTCGCTGCCCAGCCGCGGTTTGCCGTCGACGCCGACGGAAATGCCGAGGATAGGATTACCCCGCTTGGCATAGCCGGCGATGGTCAATGTGTGGCTGTGATCGCCGGTCACGATCACCAGGGTTTCCTCCAGGTTGACCTTGTCGACGATGGTTTTCACCGCCTCGTTCAGGGCGACCGCGTCGCTCAGCGTACGGTAGGCGTTACCGTTGTGGCTACCGTGATCGATGCGTCCGCCCTCCACCAACAGCAGGTAGCCTTCGGGATTCCTGGCCAGAATATCGATGGCCTTGCCGGTCATTTCTGCCAGCGAAGGCTCTCCCGCCGCGTCTTGCCGCCGATCGTGCTCGAAGTTCATGTGCGACGGCTCGAACAGGGCCAGCAGATGATCGATCTTACCCGGTTCGATTTTGTCGAACTGCGCCTGATTCCAGACGTATTGCCCACGCTCGCCATAGCGTTGCAGCCAGGCCTGCGTCAGATCGCGGCCATCCTTTCTGGCGCCTTTCTTGCCGGGGTATTCCGGATCGCTCACGCTATCGGGCAGGAAGTTGGTGCGCCCGCCGCCCATCGCCACGTTAAGGCCGTTGCCGTACTTCATTTCCACCAGCTGGCGTGCGATATCGCGGCAGCCTGCGGCCAGAGCCGCTGCCGGCATTTTGGCGTCGGATTCCCAATCGCGGTTGGCGATATGGGCATAGGTCGCGCCCGGCGTGGCGTGGGTGATGGTGGCGGTCGTCACGGCGCCGGTGGCCATGCCGAGCGTTGCGGCCATCTCCCACAGCGTGGTGACGGTCTTGGTTTGCTGATCCTCGCAATTGTTGAGGGTGGCCGTATGGTTGAGGCCCATCAGATCGTTGATGGTTTTGACGCCGGTGGTCATCGCCACCGCGCTGGGCGCGGAGTCGGTGATTTGGGCGTCGGCGGAGTAGGTTTTGGCCGCAGCCAGATAGGGGAAGGCCTCCCAGGCCAGCACGTTGGATTCGCCGTCCACGCCGCGCTGCTGCCCTTCAAAAATGCGGGCGGCGGTCACGGTGGAAAACCCCATGCCGTCGCCGACCACCAGAATGACGTTTTTGGCGCGGTTGGTGTTTGGCGTCTGTTTCAGCCGCTGTTGCAGCTGAGCTTGCGCCTGAAGGAAGTAAGGATCTTCGCGCTGCGTCAGCTGCGCGTTGTCCGCCGCGCCGGCGGTGGCCGTCCAGCCGGTGAGCAAGGATATGGAAAGCGCCAGGCGGGTTGCCAGTGTGAGTCTGAACATGAATTCCTCCTTGGTGAGACGTAATTCCCATCGCGCGGCGGGGTTGCCTGCTACCCGTCGGCAGAGGAGGAGTGTATAGATTGCGTTAACAAAAAATACATAAATTATTCACAAATTAGATCTGTGTGGCAGTAATGTCATGGCATTCACTGATCTTATTAATCTATTGAAATATATTAATTTTTTATCTTTCTGTCTGCCGGCGCATTCCTCCGCTTTTAATTCAAATTTATTGAATATCTTCATCACGGTTATCCGGCTGTGTTGGCGCGGCAAAGCGCGTAATGTAGCGGCATAGCACAATTTGAACTAAGGATCTCCCTATGAACACCTCTCGTATGCCGGCACTGTTTCTTGGCCACGGTAGCCCGATGAACGTGCTGGAAGACAACCGCTACACCCGGGCATGGCGTGCGTTGGGTGAGTCATTGCCGCGCCCGAAGGCGATCGTGGCGGTTTCCGCGCATTGGTATACCCGCGGCACTGCGGTCACCGCGATGGAAAAACCCAAAACCATTCACGACTTCGGCGGGTTTCCGCAGGCGCTGTTTGATACCCGTTATCCGGCGCCGGGCTCTCCCGCGCTGGCTGCGCAGCTGCAGCAAGTGTTGGCGCCGGTGCCGGTGACGGCCGATCTCGGCGAGTGGGGGTTGGATCACGGAACCTGGGGCGTCTTGATCAAGATGTACCCCAATGCTGACATCCCGGTGGTGCAGCTCAGCGTCGACGGCACGCAGCCGGCGGCCTATCACTATGAGCTGGGGCGCAAACTGGCGGCGCTGCGCGATGAGGGGGTGATGATCGTCGCCAGCGGCAACGTGGTGCACAACCTGCGCATGGTGAAATGGCAGGGCGATACCAGCGCCTACCCGTGGGCGGAATCGTTCAATAACTTTGTCCGGGATAACCTGCGTTATCGGGGTGAAAACCATCCGCTGGTGGATTTCATGCGCCATGAGGGGGCGGCGCTGTCGAATCCGACGCCGGAACACTATCTGCCGTTGCTGTACGTGCTTGGCGGCTGGGATGGCAAAGAGGCCATCAGCGTGCCGATCGACGGTATCGAAATGGGAGCGCTGAGCATGCTGTCGGTGCAGGTGGGCTAAAGAAAAACGCCAGTCAGAGACTGGCGTTTTGGTCTCGGCGGGGCTATCAGCCGAGGATGGTGTGCGGATAGAAGCGCGACAGATCCTGCGTGATCAGTTCGCGATCTTCGCGCAGGCCGATGCCGCAAGGTTGATCGTTCACCAGCCAGCTGCCGATCAGCGTGTAGCTGTCTTCGAACTTCGGCAGCGGATGGAACTGCTGCACGATCATGCCTTCTTCACCGTACGGCCCATCGACGCGCGCCACTTCATGACCGTTTTCGATGATCTGAATGTTCGCGCCTTCGCGTGAGAACAGCGGCTTGGTGACGTAATGATCCATCGGCGGATGATCGTCTTGCGCGAAATAAGCCGGCAACAGATTCGGGTGGTTCGGGAACATTTCCCACAGCAGCGGCAGCAGCGCTTTGTTGGAGATGATGCTCTTCCAGGCCGGCTCCAGCCAGCGCACGCCGGCGTCTTCCAGCTTGGTGGAGAACATCTCGCGCAGCATGAATTCCCACGGGTAGAGCTTGAACAGGTTGCCGATCACCTGATCCTGCAGATCGGTAAACTGGCCTTTCTCGCCGAGGCCAATCTCTTCCATGAACAGGAACTCGGTCGGCAGACCGGCTTCCTGCGCGCAGTCCTGCAGATATTGCACCGTGCCGCGATCTTCTTCGCTGTCCTGGCAGCACGCCAGGTGCAACAGGCCGAAGCCGTGATGCGCTTTCAGTTCGGCGAAACGCTCGATCAGCTTCTCCTGCAGGCTGTTGTACTGATCCGATTCCGGATCCAACTTGCCGGCGTTGATCTGGTCTTCCAGCCACAGCCACTGGAAGAAGGCCGCCTCATACAGCGAGGTTGGCGTATCGGCGTTGTTCTCCAGCAGCTTCGGCGGGTTGACACCGTCGTAGGCCAGATCGAGACGCGAATACAGCGACGGCTGATTGGTGCGCCACGAACTGCGCACGAACTCCCAGGTGTGTTTCGGGATGCAGAACTTGGCCATCAGCTCGTCGCTGCCGACCACTTTTTCCACCACCTGCAGACACATCTGGTGCAGCTCGGCGGTGGCGCTTTCGATCTCTTCAATCTGCGCCAGCGTGAACTGGTAATAGGCGTCTTCACACCAGTACGGCTCGCCGTACATGGTGTGGAAACGGAAACCGAACTCGGTTGCTTTTTCACGCCAGTCCGGGCGCTCGGTAATAGCAATACGTTTCATGCATCAACCGCCCATGCTGCGGGAGCCGGAGTTGGAGGTGGCGCTGCTGCGCTGCATGCTGGTCTGCTTGGCTACGGTCTCGCCGAAACCGCCGCGGGTCACGGTGTTGGTGACCGCAGGCTTCGGCGCCATGGCGGTTTTCGGCACCGTCATGGTGCGGCCGCCGGCGGTGGCCGGGCCGTAGCTCTTGCCGCTGGCGTCGACAAACTTGCCGTTCGCCGGGCTGGCGGCGTTCTTGGAGGTGAACAGCGGCTGCTGCGCGAAGCCGGAGCCGCCCATCAGGCGGCCCATCATGTAGCCCGCCATCAGCGGCATCCAGAAGCTGCCGCTGCTTTGCGATTCCGCCGCCATGCCGGCCTGTGCAGGCGCCTGGGTGCACTGCGCTTCGCCGAACTCGGCGACGCAGTCTTCGCGGGTGGCGTATTTCGGCGCGGTTTTCGCCGCTTCTTGCAGGGCGTTGTTGTAGGAGGTGGTGCACTGCTCGCTCATCGAAGGATTGGCGCGCGAACAGTCATCGGCATTCTGATACAGGGAGACCGTTTCATCGCTCTTCTCGCAGCCAGCCAGCATAAAGACGGCGCTGATCGCCAAGGCCACGGGCGCGACACGGTAGCTGCGCCAGGATTTGCGGAACGTCTCTTGGTTGATGTTTTTTGTCCGTTTCATCGTTATCAATCCCATCATGCGGGCTGTTTTCGCCCTTTCCCAGTAGTGGCGCTAAGGATAGGGGAAACATGGTCAAAATTAAAGCTGAAACGCCCGCAGAATCGACTCTTTACGCAGTTATACGTTGGGGTGTGCGCCAGTTCGCTTTCGCGGCGAAAAAACGCGCGTTGGCGTTTCATCATGAAACGTTGTCGCTATGATGATGTTCCATAATGGAACAAAAATCGCGAGGCTCGCCAGGCGGGCGGCGGGCGCTCATAGTCGAAGCACAACAACAAGCCGGCGGCGAAGTCGGCGCGTCATCACCTGATATCTGAACGTTACCATCGCCAACTCCCTACAAGGATCCGGTTATGTTGAGAATCATCCAGTCACCAGGCAAATATATTCAGGGCGCCAATGCGCTGGCCGCCGTCGGCGAATACGCCAAATCCCTCGCCGATCATTACCTGATGATCGCCGACGACTTCGTGATGCAGCTGGCGGGCGACACCCTAATGGGCAGCCTGCAGCAGCACGGCGTGAAACATCATGCGGCGCGCTTCAACGGCGAATGCTGCCGCAAGGAGATAGACCGGCTCGGCCATGAGCTGCAGGCTCACGGCTGCCGCGGGGTGATCGGCGTCGGCGGCGGCAAGACGCTCGACACCGCCAAGGCCGTGGCGCACTACCAACAGCTGCCGGTGGTGCTCATTCCCACCATCGCCTCCACCGATGCGCCGACCAGCGCGCTGTCGGTTCTCTACACCGAACAGGGCGAATTCGCCGAATACCTGATTTACCCGCGCAACCCGGACATGGTGGTGATGGACAGCGCCATCATCGCCAAGGCGCCGGTGCGCCTGCTGGTGGCCGGCATGGGCGACGCGCTCTCCACCTATTTCGAGGCGCAGGCCTGCTTCGACGCCCAGGCCACCAGCATGGCCGGCGGCAAATCGACGCTGGCGGCGCTCAGCCTGGCGCGGCTGTGCTACGACACGCTGCTGGCGGAAGGGGTGAAAGCCAAACTGGCGGTCGAGGCCGGCGTGGTGACGGAAGCGGTGGAGCGCATCATTGAGGCCAATACCTATCTGAGCGGCATCGGCTTCGAGAGCAGTGGGCTGGCGGCGGCGCACGCCATTCACAACGGTTTTACCGTGCTGGAGGAGTGCCACCACCTGTATCACGGCGAGAAAGTGGCGTTCGGCACTCTGGCGCAGCTGGTGCTGCAGAACAGCCCGATGGCGCAGATTGAAACCGTGCTGGCGTTTTGTCATGGCATCGGCCTGCCGATCACGCTGGCGCAGATGGGCGTCACCGGCGATGCGGCGGCGAAGATGATGGCGGTGGCCGAAGCCAGCTGCGCCGCCGGCGAAACCATTCACAACATGCCGTTCAAGGTTACTCCCGCGGGCGTGCAGGCGGCGATCCTGACGGCGGATCGGCTGGGCGCCGCCTGGCTGCAGCATCATTGATATCGTTGGGGCGCGGTGCGCCGCGCCCCTGTTCTTACAGAGGAAACCATCGTGAAAAAACTGATTAATCAGGTCGAGTCGGTGTTGGAAGAGCAGTTGCAGGGGCTGGCGGAGGCCCATCCCGAGCTGCTGGTGCACGCGGATCCGCTGTTCGTGACCCGCGCCGACGCGCCGGTGGCGGGCAAGGTGGCGATCCTGTCCGGCGGCGGCAGCGGCCACGAGCCGATGCACTGCGGTTTCGTCGGCGAAGGGATGCTCGACGGCGCCTGTCCGGGCGAGATTTTCACCTCGCCTACGCCGGATAAAATGTACGAGTGCGGCCAGGCGATCGACGGCGGCGCCGGGGTGCTGATGCTGATCAAGAACTACACCGGCGACGTGCTCAACTTCGAAACCGCCACCGAGCTGCTGCACGACAGCGGCGTCGCGGTGGCGACGGTGCTGGTGGATGACGACGTGGCGGTCAAAGACAGCCTGTTTACCGCGGGGCGGCGCGGGGTGGCCAACACCGTGCTGATGGAGAAACTGCTGGGCGCCGCCGCGGCGCGCGGCGACGATCTGGACAGCGTGGTGACGTTAGGGCATCGCATCAATAACCACGGGCATTCGATCGGCATCGCGCTGGGCGCTTGCACCGTGCCGGCCGCCGGCAAGCCGTCGTTCACCCTGGCGGAGAACGAAATGGAGTTCGGCGTCGGCATTCACGGCGAGCCGGGCATTGCGCGCCGTCCGTTCACCACGCTGAACGCGGCGGTGGACGACATGTTCCATACGCTGATCGACCACGGCCACTACCAGCGCACGATCCGCGTCTGGGATCGTCAGCAGGGCGAGTGGCGCGACGAGATGCAGACCAAGCAGCCGCTGACGCGCGGCGATCGGGCGATCGCGCTGGTCAACAACCTGGGCGCCACGCCGCTGTCTGAGCTGTACGGCGTATACCATCGGCTGGCGGAGCGCTGCGCCGAGGCGGGCATCATCATTGAGCGCAATCTGGTGGGCTCTTACTGCACTTCGCTCGATATGCAGGGCGTGTCCATCACGCTGTTGAACGTGGACGACGAGCTGTTGTCCTTGTGGGATGCGCCGGTGAAAACGCCTGCGCTGCGTTGGGGTTGCTGAGGAGGAATCATGGCGTTGACCAAACAACAGGTTGTCGATTGGCTGATGCGTTGCGGCGAGGTGTTCAGCCGGGAGCGCGATTTTCTGACCCGGCTCGACACCGAGATCGGCGATGCCGACCACGGTTTGAACATGAATCGCGGTTTCAACAAGGTGGTGGAAAAGCTGCCGTCGGTGGCGGACAAAGATATCGGCTTCATCCTGAAAAACACCGGCATGACGCTGCTGTCGAGCGTGGGCGGCGCCAGCGGCCCGCTGTTCGGCACCTTCTTCATCCGCGCGGCGCAGGCGGCGAACGCCAAGCAAAGCCTGGATCTGGCGGAGCTGCATCAAATGATGCAAGAGGGGGTTGAAGGCGTGGTGATGCGCGGTAAGGCGGAGCCGGGCGACAAGACCATGTGCGACGTCTGGTGGCCGGTAGTGGAAAGCCTCGGGCAGTCCGCGCAGCAGAACCTGAGCGTGGCGGAGGCGCTGCAGCGCGCCGCCGACAGCGCCGAGCGGGCGGTGGAGAGCACCATTACCATGCAGGCGCGCAAGGGGCGGGCCAGTTACCTGGGCGAGCGCAGCATCGGCCACCAGGATCCCGGCGCCACTTCGGTGATGTTGATGATGAAAACGCTGGCCGAGGTCGCCGGCAGCTAGCAGGAGGCGAGATGATTAATATCGTGGTGGTTTCGCACAGCGCGTTGCTGGCGCGCGGCGTTGAGCAACTGGCGCGGCAGATGATGCGCGGCGACGGCTGCAAACTGGCGCTGGCGGCGGGCGTGGATGACGAGCAGCACCCGATCGGCACGGACGCCGTCAAAGTGATGGAGGCGATCGAAGCGGTCGCCGACGGCGACGGCGTTCTGGTGCTGATGGATCTGGGCAGCGCGCTGCTCAGCGCCGAAACCGCGCTCGATCTGCTGGATCCGGACGTGGCTGTCAAAGTGCGGCTGTGTGCGGCGCCGCTGGTCGAAGGCACGCTGGCGGCGGTGGTGGCCGCCAACTCTGGTGCCGCGCTGGAGCAGGTGGTGGCGGAGGCGCAGGGCGCGCTGCAGGCCAAACAGGCGCAGCTGGGCGAAGGCTCGCCGGCCGCAAAAAGCGCGGCCTTGCCGCTGGCGCAGGGCAAAAGCGCAACCTGGACGGTGCAAAACCCGCATGGGCTGCACGCGCGCCCGGCGGCGCGGTTGGTCGAGGCGCTGGCGCCGTTCAAGGCCGAGCTGGTGCTGGAAAAACAGGGGCAGTGCGTCGATCCGCGCAGCCTCAATCAGTTGGCGCTGCTGCAGGTGCGCCACGGCGACACTATTCGCCTGATCGCCGACGGCGCGCAGGCGGACGAAGCGCTGGCGGCGTTCAACGCGCTGGCGGAACAACATTTCGGCGAGACGGTTTCCGAGCGGCAGCAGCCTTCGCTGCATGGCATTCCGGTGGCGGAAAGCGTCACCAGCGGGCCGGTGTTCCAGGCCCACAGCTTCTGGCCACCAATCGTCGATCGACGAATCGGCGCGGACGAGGTGTTGGGCGAACAGCAACGCCTGCGTGAGGCGCTGCAGCGCACGCTGAGCGATCTGAACCGGCTGGCAGAGCGCACCGGCACGCTGATCGGCAAGCCGCAAGCGGCGATCTTCGGCGCCCACAGCATGCTGCTGGACGATCCGGATCTGCAGCAGGCGGCGTACACCCGCATCGCGCAGCAGCTGTGCAATGCCGAGCAGGCCTGGCGACAGGTGCTGGAGGCGATCGCCGAAGAGTACCGCGAGCTGGATGACGACTACATGCGGGCGCGCGAACTGGACGTGCGCGACATGCTGCGCCGCACGCTGTGCCATCTGCAGGGGCTGCCGTTACCGACGATTGCGCTGGCAGAGCCGTCGATACTGGTGATGGACGAACTGATGCCTTCGGAGGTGGTGATGCTCGACAGGCGGCTGGTGCTCGGCATCTGCCTGAGCGGCGGCAATGCCCTGTCGCACAGCGCCATTCTGGCGAAGGCGATGGGCATGCCGATGGTGGTCGGCATGCAGGATTGCCTGAGCAAAACCCGCAGCGGGCAAAAGGCGATGCTGGACGCCGCGCGCGGGGTACTGCAGCTCAGCCACTAGGCGTTCAGGCGCGCAGCTTGAACTGGCGGATGTCGATCCCGTGCTGTTTGATCTTCCGCCACAGGGTGGTGCGGCCGATGCCCAGCAGCTGCGCCATTTCCGTCAGCTGGCCGCGGCTGACGGTCGCCGCGCGCAGGATCGCCTGGCGCTCCATGTCCGTCAGCGTCAGCAGCGGCGCGCCGGGCTGCGGATCGCTTTCCAGCAGTGACGGCTGGCCGAGCAGGTGCGCCGGCAGATCCGCCAATTGGATGTGGTGGCCGTGGCAGATCATTGCCGCGCGCTCCACCACCCCTTTCAGTTCCAAATCGTTGCCCGGCCACAGGTAGAGCGCCAGCTGGGCCATCACTTCGTCATCCACCCGAAAGCGACACTGAAAATGCTGCTCCAGCGTGCGCAGATGGTGTTTGACCAGCAGCGGAATATCGCTCAGCCGCTGGCGCAGCGGCGGGATCTGGATCTCGAACGCCTGCAGGCTGTAAAACAGCTGGCGGCGGAAGCGGTTTTGCTGCACCAGCAGCGGCAGATCGGCGGCGCTGCCGGCGATGACTCGGACATCGACCGGGATCACCCGGCTGGAATTGAGGCGGATCACCACGCCGGTTTTCAGCACCTGCAGCAACGCCGACTGCATCTCCGCCGGCAGGTATTCGATCTGTTCGAGGTACAGCGTGCCGCCGTTGGCCAATTCGAATTTACTCAGCTGGCCCGCCTCTTCTTCGTTGGCGTCGCTGCCCAGCAGTTCACGCAGCCCCTGCGCCTGCGGCAGCAGCTGGCAGTTGAGGGCGATATACGGCCCGGCGGCGCGTTCGCCGGCGTTGTGGATAGCCTGGCTGAGCCGCTCTTTGCCAACCCCTTCCTCCCCGCGCAGCAGGATTGGATGCTGGCCCTTGGCCGCCTGCTGCCCGTAACGGATCAGCCGCCGCATCTCCAGCGAGGCGGAGGGCATTTGCTCGAAGCTGTGGCTGACGCGCCCCAACTGGCTGCTGACATACTGGCGCAGCCGCTCGAGCGGGTGCAGCAGGGCGATGAAACTGCAGCGATCGCCGTCGAAAATCGGCTTGAGCGTCAGCAA
This sequence comes from Serratia sp. MF1(2023), assembly GCF_030954545.1. Classification (NCBI taxonomy): domain Bacteria; kingdom Pseudomonadati; phylum Pseudomonadota; class Gammaproteobacteria; order Enterobacterales; family Yersiniaceae; genus Serratia; species Serratia sp. MF1(2023). Next base: position 180,614 of record NZ_JAVHUX010000014.1, read on the forward strand.
GGCGGCGATAAACTGCCGCTGGCTTTCGAAGGTGACTTCGACGTGTTGCAGCGGCTGCCGGTCGGCGATAGCGCGCTTGAGCAGGGCGGGCAGCGTCAGCAGCTGCGCCAGCGGTTTGCCCTGGCTCTGCTGCTCGTCCAGCTTCAGCAGGGCGGCGGCGCGCTGGTTGATGTATTGCAGATAGCCGCGGTGATCCCAGGCCATCACGCCGTCGTCCACGCCGTCCAGCAGGCCGTAAAGCTGATTCAGATGGCGGTTGGATTCCGCCAGCAGGCCGTCGGCGTTCAGCGAGTTGCCGATTTCGCGGGCGATGGCCAGCGTCAGCGACAGATCGCCGGCGGCGCAATCGGCCAGCAGGCAGCCCAGCGCGATCGAGCCGCGCTGGCGGCCGCTGTTGTCGTAGACCGGCGTAGCGCAGAACGACCAGCCGTGCAGCGCCCGGCGCACGTGCTCCCCGCCGCTCACCCGCACCGGGTGGCCTTCCGTTGCTGCCAGCGCCGGGGCGTTGGTGCCGATCTGCCCTTCGGCCCAGTAAGCGCCGGGGGCGAACCCCAGTTGCTGTAAATGTTCCCAGGTTTGGGCGTCGCCGCAGCACCACAGCATGCAGCCGCTCTCGTCGAGGATCATCAACAGGCAACACCGTGGCTCCATGTACTCGCAGGCGTCTTCCAGCGCCGCCTGGCCGAGCGTCAGCAGATCGTTCTTGCGGCGGCAAATCGATTCGAAGGTGGCGCCCTGAGCGCGGTGCGGTGCTTGCCAGACGTCGGGCTGCATCAGGCTGCGGCAGCGCAGCCAGGAGGCGTAAACCGCCTGTGCCGGGCGCAGCGGCGGCGGCAGTTCGCCGTCGTTAATCAGCCGCTGCCAGCGTGAATCGTTGTCCATCGAACCTCATCCAGACTGCGAAAACGAGAGTGACAATGATACCACCTGACGTGGCGGCGGCTGTGAGACGGCGGGCAGAAGTGGTGAAATCGAGGCAAAAAAAACGGGGCGCGGCGCAGGCCGAACCCCGTGTTTATCAATGTGCGCGCATCAGTTGCGGAATGGGTTGCCGCTGTTGCGAGCCGGTTGGCTGGTGGTCACGGCCGGCGCGGATGCGCGAGTGGCCGCCGGTACCGGCGCCGCGGTTTGCTGCATCGGCGCATTGTCCTGATAGCCGTCTGCATAGGCGTCCTGCGCGCGATTCTGCGGCGCCACGGCGTCAGGTGCGGTCGACACCGGTTTGCCCAACGCGCCGTTCAGCAGCAGCAAATCGTTCTGGTTCAGCGTGCCGAGCGCCGACTTGATGTTCAGCTGGTTGATCAGATAGGTATAACGCGCGTCGGACAGCTGACGTTTGGCGTTATACAGCGTGGTGGTGGCGTCCAGCACGTCGACGATGGTGCGGGTACCGACCTGATAACCGGCTTCCATCGCGTCCAGGGAGCTTTGCGCGGAGATCACCGCCTGTTTGTAGGCGTTGATGCTGCTGATCGAGGCGTTAACGTTGTTGAACGACGAACGCACGGTCTGCACCACGCTGCGGTGTGAGCTTTCCAACTGCTCGCTGGCGCCGACGAAGCCGTACTGCGCTTGTTTGACCTGCGAGTTGGTCGCGCCGCCGCTGTACAGCGGCAGGTTGAAGCTGATGCCGACCTTATTTTGGCCCGCATCGGAGTCGCTGTAGCGTGCGGCATTCGCGCCGCCGGTGTTGGAGCCGTTGTATTTGGTATTGCTGATGCCGGTTGACGCGCTGACGTCAATCGTCGGCATATAGCCGGTTTGGGCTGCGCGGATTTGCTCGCGCGCCAGGTCCTGGCTCAGACGGGCGGACAGCAGGCTCAGGTTGCGCGCTTCCGCTTCTTTCAGCAGGTTGTTCACCGCTTCCGGGCGCTGGGTACTGAAGCGATCGGTATTCAACGAGGCCAGCTCCGGGTAGAAGGCCCCGGTCACCTGGCGCAGCGTTTCCAGCGCGTTATCCAGATCGTTGCGGGCGGAGACTTCCGCCGCTAGCACGGTGTCATAGTTCGAGCGGGCGTTCTGCACGTCGGTGATCGCCACCAGGCCCACGTTGAAGCGCTGGGTGGTTTGATCCAGCGTGCGGTATACCGCATCTTTCTGCGCCTGGGTGTAGGACAGCGTGTCGATCGCCTTCAGCACGTTGAAGTAGGCGGTGGCGGTGTTGAGAATCAGCTGCTGCTCAGCGGTCTGGAAGGTGACGTCGGAGATGCCGGCGGTCTTTTCCTGCAGCGTCAGCTGGCGCCATTTCGACATGTCGAAAATAGTTTGCGTCAGCGCCAACGAACCGCTGGTCACGTTGCTGTTAACGCCATTGCTGTCACGATAACCGTTGGTGTAATCGTAACCTGCGGTCAAACCGAGCTGCGGCAGCAACGGGCTGCGCGCTTCATTGATCTTTTCGAATGCGGCGTCGCGGTCAGCAGCACTTTTGCGCAGATCCGGGTTACTTTCCCTGGCCTGTTTGTAGACCTGCAGCAGGTTCTCTGCCTGGCTCATTGCACTGAAGCCGCCCAGGCTCAGTCCGATAAGAAGGGGGAGCAGTTTCTTCATTTGCATTCCTTGTTGTGCAGCAATATTGCTATGTTAGCGCTGACGATAGACGAAATAGTTGCCGATTCTAGCAGAGTCTGGGGTACGCATCAGGTGGCTGAATGTGCCATCTCACGTAACTTTCACCTTTCAGACCGCCCATTTACCTTGGCGTACTGCCCGGGTCGACTGCAGCTGATATTATGGCTGACAATCCGGATTGTTTCCCGCTATTACCTGCGAGCGCACAAACGTGCCGCATCCGGCGGCGGAAAACAGCCTAACATAAAGCCGCGGCGGAGAGTCCCGCTGTTTCTGTCATCAAAACCGATTATTTTATCGGCATACTCAAGCAGGAGAATTCGCGCATGAACCGTTCGCAGCCGTCGCCCGTTACTTTCGAGAAAAAAGATGTAGAAATTATTGCACGCGAGACGCTGTACCGTGGTTTTTTTTCACTCAATTTATACCGGTTTCGCCATCGGTTGTTCAATGGCGAAATGAGCCCTGAAATCACGCGTGAAATTTTCGAACGCGGCCATGCGGCGGTGCTGCTGCCCTACGATCCGGTGCGCGACGAGGTTGTGCTGATTGAACAACTGCGCATCGCCGCGGTTGATACCAGCCATTCGCCCTGGCTGCTGGAAATGGTGGCGGGTATGATCGAGACCGGCGAAAGCGTCGAGGACGTGTGCCGCCGCGAAGCGCAGGAGGAGGCCGGCGTGGTGGTCGGGCGCTGCAAGCCAGTGCTGAGCTACCTGGCCAGCCCCGGCGGCACCAGCGAACGTCTGTCGATCATGGTCGGCGAGGTGGACGCCGGTACCGCTGAGGGCATCCACGGCCTGGCGGAAGAACATGAAGATATCCGCGTCCACGTGGTCAGCCGCGAGCAGGCTTACCGCTGGGTTGAGGAGGGCGCGATCGATAACGCCGCATCAGTGATTGCATTGCAATGGCTGGCGTTGCACCATGAATCGTTGAGAAAAGAGTGGGCCAACTAATGAAACAGCGCTATACCCCTGATTTCCCCGAAATGATGAGATTGTGCGAAACCAACTTCGCGCAATTGCGCCGCTTGCTGCCGCGCAACGACGAAGCGGGCGAAACGGTGACTTATCAGGTGAACGGCGCCGGCTATCGTTTGACCATCGTTGAGTCCACGCGTTACACGTCGCTGGTGGAGATCGAGCAGATTTTTCCGGCGGTCAGCTACTGGAGCCTGCCCGCGATGACGGTGCGGCTGTACCATGACGCCATGGTTGCGGAAGTGTGTTCCAGTCAGCAGATCTATCGCTTTAAAGCGCGTTATGATTATCCTAATAAAAAGTTGCATCAACGCGACGAAAAGCATCAAATTAACCAGTTTCTTGCTGATTGGCTGCGCTACTGTTTGGCGCATGGAGCGATGGCGGTTCCGGTTTGTTAGACAGACTGAAATAACAAAGGACACCATTTGGAAAGCCTGTTTAAACTGCCCGTGGCGAGTGGGGCCGCGGTCAGGATTCTACAAATAACAGATACCCACCTTTTTGCCGGCGAACACGAGACGTTGCTCGGCATCAATACCTATCGCAGCTATCACGCGGTGCTGGACGCCATCCAGGCGCAGCGCCGCGATGTCGACTTGATCGTCGCCACGGGAGATTTGGCGCAGGATCATTCGCAGGAGGCGTACCGCCACTTCGCCGCCGGCATCGCGCAACTGCCGGCCCCCTGCGTGTGGCTGCCGGGTAACCACGATTTTCAACCGGCGATGGTCGACGCGTTGGCCGCCGCCGGCATTGCGCCTTCCAAACAGGTGCTGCTGGGCGACAGCTGGCAAGTGCTGATGTTGGATAGCCAGGTGTTCGGCGTACCGCACGGCGAATTGAGCGAATACCAGCTCGAATGGATGGAGCGCTGCCTGCAGGCTCACCCCGAGCGCTATACGCTGTTGCTGCTGCACCATCATCCGCTGCCTTCCGGCTGTACCTGGCTCGATCAGCACAGCCTGCGCAACCCGCATATGCTGGGTGCGATCCTGCTGCGTTATCCGAAAGTGAATACCGTAGTGTGCGGGCACATTCACCAGGATCTGGATCTGGAATGGCAGGGCCGGCGCCTGTTGGCGACGCCCTCGACCTGCGTGCAATTCAAGCCGCACTGCACGAACTTCACCATCGACGACGTCTCCCCCGGCTGGCGCTACCTCGATCTGTTGCCGGATGGCCGCGTCGAGACGCAGGTGTTCCGCCTGGAAAACGACGATTTCCGCCCCGATATGGACTCGGATGGATACTGATGCCTTCGACACTGCTCTACCTGCACGGTTTCAACAGCTCGCCGCAGTCGGCCAAGGCGGTGGCCTTCAAGGCCTGGCTGGCTGAGCACCATCCCGATATCCAGATGCTGGTGCCGCAGCTGCCGGCTTTTCCGGCGGAGGCCGCCGAGATGCTGGAGAATCTGGTGCTGGAGCGCGCCGGCCAAACGCTCGGGTTGGTCGGCTCTTCGCTCGGCGGCTATTACGCCACCTGGCTGTCGCAGTGTTTTTCGCTGCCGGCGGTGGTGGTCAACCCGGCGGTCAAGCCGTTTGAGCTGCTGGTCGACTATCTCGGCGCCAACGAGAACCCCTACACCGGCCAGCAATATGTGTTAGAGTCTCGTCACGTTTACGATCTGAAAGTGATGCAGATCGATCCCTTGGAGTCGCCGGATTTAATCTGGCTGCTGCAGCAAACGGGCGATGAAATTCTCGATTACGGCCAGGCAGTGGCGTATTACACCGCGTGTCGGCAAACGGTGGAGTCGGGTGGAAACCACGCCTTCGTCGGTTTCGAGCACTACTTCCCCCAGATTGTGGATTTTTTAGGGCTAAACGCGGTCTGACGGACCGTTCCGGCACCTCCCTTTAACCACGAAAAAATAATCAACGATGACTCAATCCAGCTATAACGCTGATGCCATTGAAGTACTCAGCGGTCTAGAACCAGTGCGCCGTCGTCCCGGCATGTATACCGACACGACGCGCCCAAACCACCTCGGCCAAGAGGTGATCGATAACAGCGTCGACGAAGCGTTGGCCGGTCACGCCAAGCGCATCGACGTGATTTTGCACGCCGATCAGTCGCTGGAAGTGATCGACGACGGCCGCGGCATGCCGGTGGACATCCACCCGGAAGAGGGCGTGCCGGCGGTTGAGTTGATCCTGTGCCGGCTGCACGCCGGCGGTAAATTCTCGAATAAAAACTACCAGTTCTCCGGCGGCCTGCACGGCGTGGGGATCTCGGTGGTCAACGCCCTGTCGAAGCGGGTGGAAGTCAACGTGCGCCGCGACGGCAACGTCTACGGCATCGCCTTCGAAAACGGCGACAAGGTGCAAGATCTGACGGTGACCGGCACCTGCGGCAAACGCAACACCGGCACCAGCGTGCACTTCTGGCCGGATGAGCAGTTCTTCGATAGCCCGCGCTTCTCGGTATCGCGCCTGACTCACCTGCTGAAAGCCAAAGCGGTGCTGTGCCCTGGCGTCGAGATCTATTTTATCGACAAGGTGAACAACACCGAACAGCGCTGGTGCTATCAGGACGGCCTCACCGACTACCTGATGGAAGCGGTCAACGGCCTGATTACCCTGCCGGAAGCGCCGTTCGTCGGCAATTTCGCCGGGGACACCGAAGCTGTGGACTGGGCGCTGCTGTGGCTACCGGAAGGCGGCGAGCTGCTGACCGAAAGCTACGTCAACCTGATCCCGACCATGCAGGGCGGCACCCACGTCAACGGCCTGCGTCAGGGGCTGCTGGACGCGATGCGCGAGTTCTGCGAATTCCGCAACATTCTGCCGCGCGGCGTGAAGCTGTCGGCGGAGGATATCTGGGATCGCTGTGCCTACGTGCTGTCGGTGAAGATGCAGGATCCGCAGTTCGCCGGGCAGACCAAAGAGCGTCTCTCCTCGCGCCAGTGCGCGGCCTTCGTTTCCGGCGTGGTGAAAGACGCCTTCAGCCTGTGGCTGAACCAGAACGTTCAGGCGGCGGAACAGCTGGCCGAGCTGGCGATCTCCAGCGCCCAGCGCCGCCTGCGCGCCGCCAAGAAAGTGGTGCGCAAAAAGCTGACCAGCGGGCCGGCGCTGCCGGGCAAGCTGGCGGACTGCACCTCGCAGGATCTGGCCATGACCGAACTGTTCCTGGTGGAAGGGGACTCGGCGGGCGGATCGGCCAAGCAGGCGCGCGATCGCGAATATCAGGCGATCATGCCGCTCAAGGGCAAGATCCTGAACACCTGGGAAGTGTCTTCGGACGAAGTGCTGGCCTCGCAGGAAGTGCACGACATTTCCGTGGCGATCGGCATCGATCCGGACAGCGAAGATCTCAGCCAGCTGCGCTACGGCAAAATCTGCATCCTGGCGGATGCGGACTCCGACGGCCTGCACATCGCCACGCTGCTGTGCGCGCTGTTCGTGCGCCACTTCCGCTCGCTGGTGAAAGGCGGCCACGTCTATGTCGCCATGCCACCGCTGTACCGTATCGATCTCGGTAAAGAGGTGTTCTACGCGCTGGATGAAGAAGAGAAAGCCGGCGTGCTGGAACAGCTGAAGCGCAAGAAGGGCAAGCCGAACGTACAGCGCTTTAAAGGGCTGGGCGAGATGAACCCGCTGCAGCTGCGCGAAACCACCCTCGATCCGAACACCCGCCGTCTGGTGCAACTGACGGTGGCAGAGGATGACGTCGATCAGACGCTGGCGGTGATGGACATGCTGTTGGCCAAGAAGCGTTCGGAAGATCGCCGCAACTGGCTGCAAGACAAGGGCGACATGGCCGAATTGGCGGTCTGAGCCTGACCCTGGCCCGGTGAAACGCCGGGCCTGCTTTCCCGCAGGGCGTTGCATGCGGCGCCCGTCAACCTGGGGCGAACCGCGTGAAGATCACCCTCGAAGAGCTGCTGGCGTTCACTGCGGTGGTCGACAGCGGTTCGGTCACCGCCGCCGCCGATCGGCTCGGCCAAACCACCTCCGGCGTCAGCCGCGCACTCAGCCGCCTGGAAACGAAACTCGACGCTACGCTCTTGCGCCGCACCACGCGTCGCCTGAGCCTGACCGAAGAAGGGCAGAGCTTCCTGGCGCCTGCGCGCGAAATACTGCGTTCGGTGGATCAGGCCGAAGAACTGATGGCGCTGCGGCGCCAGCTGCCCGCCGGTCGGCTGCGGGTCAACGCCGCCGCCCCTTTCATGGCGCACGTGCTGGTGCCGATGGTGGCGGAGTTCCGCCGTCGTTATCCGCAGATTGAGCTGGAGCTTGACACCGACGATCGCAATATCGACCTGTTGGAGAAACGCGCCGATATCGCGATCCGCATCGGCGCGCTGCGTGACTCCACGCTTCATGCGCGCCTGCTGGGGCACAGCCGGTTGCGCATCCTCGCCAGCCCGGATTACCTGCAACGGCATGGCGAACCGCGCGGCGTGGAAGATCTGCACCGCCATTGCCTGTTGGGATTCACCTACCCAGAATCGCTGAACCAGTGGCCGCTGCGTCACCGGCAGGCGCGGCATTTCGCCATCGAACCGACGATCTCGGCCTCCAGCGGGGAGACGCTGCGTGAGTTGGCGTTGCGCGGGGCGGGCATTGTCCAACTGGCGGACTTCATGACCCGCCGCGATCGGGAAGCGGGCCGGCTGGTACCGCTGCTGGTGCGGGAGACGCTGGACGTGCGCCAGCCGATCAACGCGGTGTATTACCACGACGCCCAGCTGGCGGCGCGCCTCACCTGTTTTCTCGACTACGTCAGCGCCCGCCTTGAGGGAGAGCCGCCAGAGGCCGCAGAGGGCCTCTGAAGGGATTACAGCGCGTTTTCCAGCACGTAGATCTCGGTGCCCAGCACGTAGTCCTTGATGGTTTCGCGGTGCTTGAGCATATGGTCGATCTGCAGGTGTTTTTCCAGATGCGCCTGGCTTTGCCATTTTTCCAGCATAAACACCGAATCCGGCGACAGTTTCTGCCAGGGAGCCTGCGTGTGGCTGTCTACCATCGGCGTGTATTCGCCGCAGCCTTCTTCCGCCAGCACCAGTGGCACCAGTTTTTCAATGGCTTGTAACACGGTGGCGCGGTGGCCGGGTTTGACTTTGATTTCTGCGATTACGGTGATCATCATTACCTCGTTGGTTAAGCCCTTCGCTGCCAGTTAAGCAAAAATTCCCGCCAGATGCTCGCGATAACGTGCGATGTCCGTTTCGATATCCGGTTGTTTTATCACGTCATTGCAGATAAAGGTCGGCAAGGCTTCCATCCCCAGGAACTGGTTGGCCTTGTGGAAGTGCAGGTAAACGCCGTCGACGCCGACGCCGTGGAAGAACTGGTTCGGATCGGTGAAGGCTTCGAGCGGGGCGTTCCAGGTCAGGCTCAGCAGGTATTTTTTGCCCTGAATCAGGCCGCCGGAGCCGTACTTCTTGCCGGCGTCGGAGCGGGTGCGGCCATCGCTGGCGTACAGGCTGCCGTGGCCGGCGGTGAACACTTCGTCGATGTATTTTTTCAGGATCCACGGCTCGCCCATCCACCAACCCGGCATCTGATAGATGACCGCGTCGGCCCACAGGTATTTCTGCACTTCGGCCTCAATGTCATAGCCGTCGTCGACCACCGTGACCTGCACCTCGTGCTGCAGATCGCGCAAGAAGCTTTCCGCCACGTCGCTCAGGGTTTGGTTGAGTTCGCCGTTGGAATGGCCGAATTGCTTTTTAGCGTTGATAATCAGGATATTGCTCATCTTTTGCGTCTCTCGTCAGAGTTAAGATAGATGCCGTTTTCCGCTGCGGTGCGCAAAAACAGCTTACTGAACGAGAGTGTAATCGCTGACCAGGCAAGTAAAAACGTGACGACAGACACAACAGTGTTGATTATTAATCAACAATCGCGATGGAATTTTGCCTAAACGTCCCGGCGGCAGCGCCTTCGGCCGACGATCCTTGCGCCAACTGTGACAGCCACCCCGCAGATGGGTTACTATCGCGGGCAGAATCGACAAGCGATGCCTTATTGTCGTCCAGGGATTGCCAAGCCACGGTCTGAGGATAATTGAGTAATGAGTGATCTGACTCATGATGGTGTAGAGCGTTTACCGCTGCACACATTCACTGAAAACGCCTATCTGAACTATTCCATGTACGTCATCATGGATCGGGCGTTGCCGTACATTGGCGACGGTTTGAAGCCGGTACAACGCCGCATCATCTACGCCATGTCTGAGCTGGGGCTGAACAACAGCGCCAAATTCAAGAAATCCGCCCGCACCGTGGGCGACGTGCTGGGTAAATACCACCCGCACGGCGACAGCGCGTGTTATGAAGCCATGGTGCTGATGGCGCAGCCGTTCTCGTACCGCTATCCGCTGGTGGACGGCCAGGGGAACTGGGGGGCGCCGGACGATCCCAAGTCGTTTGCGGCGATGCGTTATACCGAATCGCGCCTGTCCAAATATGCCGAAGTCTTGCTGGCCGAACTGGGGCAGGGCACCGTCGACTGGATCCCGAACTTTGACGGCACGCTGCAAGAGCCGAAGATGTTGCCGGCGCGCCTGCCGAACATCCTGCTGAACGGCACCACCGGCATCGCCGTCGGCATGGCGACCGACATTCCGCCGCACAACGTGCGCGAAGTCGCCGCCGCTGCGGTGGCGCTGCTCGACAAGCCGGGCGCCTCACTCGACGATCTGCTCGAATTCGTGCAGGGGCCGGACTTCCCGACCGAAGCCGAGATCATCACCCCGCGCGATGAAATCCGCAAAATTTACCAGAGCGGGCGCGGCTCGGTGCGCATGCGCGCCGTGTGGAAGAAAGAAGACGGCAGCGCGGTGATCACCGCCTTGCCGCACCAGGTGTCCGGCGCCAAGGTGCTGGAGCAGATCGCCAGCCAGATGCGCGCCAAGAAGCTGCCGATGGTCGAAGATCTGCGCGATGAGTCCGACCACGAAAACCCGACGCGCCTGGTGATCGTGCCGCGCTCCAACCGTATCGATCTGGAGCAGGTGATGAACCACCTGTTCGCTACCACCGATCTGGAACGCAGCTACCGCATCAACATGAACATGATCGGTCTGGATAACCGCCCGCAGGTCAAAGGGCTGGTGGAGATCCTCACCGAATGGCTGGCCTACCGTCGCGACACGGTGCGCCGCCGCCTGAACTACCGCCTCGAGAAGGTGCTGAAACGCCTGCATATCCTCGAAGGTTTGCTGGTGGCGTTCCTCAATATCGACGAGGTGATCCACATCATCCGCAGCGAAGATGAGCCGAAGCCGGTGCTGATGCAGCGTTTCGGCATCTCCGATACCCAGGCGGAAGCGATCCTCGAGCTGAAACTGCGTCACCTGGCCAAGCTGGAAGAGGTCAAGATCCGCGGTGAGCAGGATGAGTTGGCGAAAGAGCGCGATCAGCTGCAGGCGCTGCTGGCGTCCGAGCGCAAGCTGAACACGCTGATCAAGAAAGAGATCCAGGCCGATGCGCAGACCTACGGCGACGATCGCCGTTCGCCGCTGACCGAGCGCGCGGAAGCCAAGGCGATGAGCGAGCACGACTTCGTGCCGTCCGAGCCGGTGACCATCGTGCTGTCTGAAATGGGCTGGGTGCGCAGCGCCAAGGGCCACGACATCGATCCGGCCGGCCTGAGCTACAAGGCCGGCGACAGCTTCCGCGGCGCGGCGCGCGGCAAGAGCAACCAGCCGGTGGTGTTCATCGACTCCACCGGGCGCAGCTATGCGCTCGATCCGATGACGCTGCCTTCAGCGCGCGGGCAGGGCGAGCCGCTGACCGGCAAGCTGACGCCGCCGCCGGGCGCCACCATTGAGCAAGTGCTGATGGCGGCCGACGATCAGAAGCTGCTGATGGCGTCCGATGCCGGTTACGGCTTCGTTTGCACCTTCAACGATTTGGTGGCGCGCAACCGCGCCGGCAAGGTGATGATCACGCTGCCGGACAACGCCAGGGCGCTGCCGCCGATGGAAATCCACGGCGCAGACGACATGCTGCTGTCGATCACCGCCGCCGGGCGCATGCTGATGTTCCCGGTCGCCGATCTGCCGCAGCTGTCGAAGGGCAAAGGCAACAAGATCGTCTCCATTCCGGCAGCCCAGGCGGCGGCCGGTGACGACAAGCTGGCCTGGCTGTTTGTGCTGCCGCCGCAGGCGTCCGTCACGCTGCACGTCGGCAAACGCAAGCTGACGCTGCGGCCGGAGGATCTGCAGAAATTCCGCGCCGAGCGCGGGCGCAAGGGCACCCAGCTGCCGCGCGGCCTGCAGCGCATCGATCGCGTCGAAGTGGATGCGCCGGTGCGGGCGTCGGGCGGCGACAGCGAAGAGTAAGCGTTGGCGCCAGCGTTAACGGGCGGTCGCAGCATGCTGTGGCCGCCTTATTTATTTTTACTGGCGTTTATTTTCCAAATAGTTAACATTTCTGCGCATAAAATTATTGTGCGTATTGCCGGCTGGCGGGAAAATAGCGAGAAAGGCAGGCGACATCGGCGTGCTTATCGCCTGGCCGGCAAATAATGAGTAAAGGAATCTGCGCAGCGAAGTAAACTGCGTTGGCAGTGTGCTAATGAGGTTGTTATGTTATTGATTTTGCGTGCCGTTCTCGCCACTCTTTTCTGTATTCTGGTGTGTATTTTCGGTTCTGTTTATTGCTTGTTCAGCCCGCGCAATCCCCGCCACGTGGCGACCTTCGGCCACCTTTTCGGCCGCCTGTCGACGCTGTTCGGCATCAAGGTTGAAACCCGCGTGCCGGCCGATGCGGCCAACAACGGCAACTGCATCTATATCGCCAACCACCAAAATAACTACGACATGGTGACGGCCGCCAATATCGTGCAGCCGCGCACCGTGACCGTCGGTAAAAAAAGTCTGGTGTGGATCCCGTTTTTCGGCCCGCTGTATTGGCTGACCGGTAATCTGCTGATAGATCGTGATAATCGCGCCAAGGCGCACGGCACCATCGCCCAGGTGGCGGAGCAGTTCAAAAAGAAAGACATTTCGATCTGGATGTTCCCGGAAGGGACCCGCAGCCGCGGTCGCGGGCTGATGCCGTTTAAAACCGGCGCGTTCCACGCGGCCATCGCCGCCGGCGTGCCGATTGTGCCGATCTGCGTATCGACCACCAGCGGTAATATAAATCTTAATCGCTGGAATAACGGTCACGTGATCGTCGAGATGTTGGCGCCGGTGGATACCAGCAAATACGGCAAAGAAAACGTGCGCGAGCTGGCGGCGCATTGCCGCGAGCTGATGGAGGCGAAAATCGCCCAATTGGACGCCGAAGTCGCCCAGCGCAACGCCGCCAAAAAATAAGAGTCTACCGGCTTCAAAGAATACGTTTTTAATTGGCGTTCAGCGCCGTTAACGCCTGAGCGCCTGCTAATCTTGATTGGCGGGCGTTTGGGTTTTGCACACGGTTTAGTTATTGCTTTTCATGGAGAAAATATGTCACTCAGTCGACGTCAGTTTATACAGGCATCGGGCCTGGCGCTGTGCGCGAGCGCCGTGCCGCTGAGGGCAGAGGCGAGCGGAACGCAGACCCCATTACCCATCCCCCCGCTGCTGGAGTCTCGCCGCGGTCAGCCGCTGTTCCTGACCCTGCAGCGCGCCCACTGGGCGTTTATGGATAACCGCAAGGCGGCGGTGTGGGGCATCAACGGCATGTATTTGGGGCCGACGGTGCGGGTTTACAGCGGTGACGACGTCAAACTGATCTACAGCAACCGCCTGCAGGAGCCGGTGGCGATGACCGTCAGCGGTCTGCAGGTGCCGGGCACGCTGATGGGCGGCGCGCCGCGCATGATGTCGCCCAACGTCGACTGGTCGCCGGTGCTGCCTATTCGTCAGGCGGCGGCCACCTGTTGGTACCATGCCAATACGCCGAACCGCATGGCGCCGCACGTTTACAACGGGCTGGCCGGGCTGTGGCTGGTGGAGAATGCCGTCAGCAAAGCGCTGCCGCTGCCCAACCACTACGGCGTCGACGATTTCCCGCTGATCATTCAGGACAAGCGCTTCGATAACTTCGGCACGCCGCAATACGATGCGCCGTCGCAGGGCGGTTTCGTCGGCGATACGCTGTTGGTCAACGGCGTGCAAAATCCGTATGTCGAGGTGTCGCGCGGCTGGGTGCGTTTGCGCCTGCTCAACGCCTCCAACGCGCGCCGCTATACTCTGCAGCTCAGCGACGGGCGCCCATTCAACGTGATCGCCAGCGATCAGGGCTTCCTGCCCGCGCCGGTCGCGGTGCAGCAGCTGTCGCTGGCGCCGGGCGAACGCCGGGAGGTGCTGATCGATATGTCGAAGGGCGAGGAGGTGACCATCACCGCCGGTGAAGCGGCGGGCATCATGGATCGCCTGCGCGGCCTGTTCGAGCCGTCGAGCATTCTGGTGTCCACCCAGGTGCTGACGCTGCGCCCGACCGGCCTGCTGCCGCTGGTGACCGACAACCTGCCGATGCGCCTGCTGGCGGATCAGCTGTTGGACGGCAGCGCCAGCCGCACCCGCGATTTCCGCCTGGGCGACGGCGGCGTCGGCATCAACGGCGCGATTTGGGACATGAACCGCATCGACGTGCAGGCGCAGCAAGGCACCTGGGAACGCTGGAACATTCATGCGGATACGCCGCAGTCGTTCCATATTCAGGGCGTGCAGTTCCTGATCAAACGCGTCAACGGCGCGCAGCCGATGGCGGAAGATCGCGGCTGGAAGGACACCGTCTGGGTCGATGGCGACGTCGAGCTGCTGGTGTATTTCAACCAACCTACCTCCGAACACTTCCCGTTCCTGTATTACAGCCAGACGCTGGAGATGGCCGATCGCGGCACCGCCGGCCAGCTGATGGTGCAGCCGACGATGTAATCTGCGCTGCGGGCCGCTTACGGCGCCCGCAGCATCTCCAGAAAGGCCTCTACGACCGGCGTGACGCTGTCGGCGCGGTAAACCGCGTACAGATCCGCCGGCGGCGCCTGCTGCAGCGAGCAAAAGCGGACGCCGGGCCACGGGATGCGGCCGTAGCTGTCCGGCAGCAGCGTAATGCCGCAGCCCTCCGCCACCAGCGCCAGCAGGGTTTGCGGTTCGTTGACCTGATAAGCGACGTCCGGCAAAAATCCCTGCTGCAGGCACAGATTGTGCAGATACAGCCCCAGGCTGGCCTCGTGCGGCGGCAGCACGATGAAACTGTCGTTCTGCAGCGCCGCCAGCGGGATGCTTTCCTGCTGCGCCAGCGGATGATCGAGCGGCAGCACCACGGCGATGCTCTCGCTCGCCAAGCGTTGGCAGGTTAACCCCGGCAGCGTCTGTTGCTGCGCCTCTCGCCAGACCCCGATATCGATATGCCGCTTTTGCAGCGCGGCGATTTGCTGGCTGGGCGTCAGCTCGTTCAACGACCAGGTGACGCCGGCGTTTTGCTCGCTGAACCGCCGCAGCGCCGAGGTACCGACCATGCCGACCACCATGTGGCCGCCTTCGCCGCGCCCCATCTGTTGCACCTGATGCAGCGCGCTGTCGGCCTGATCCAGCAGCCGCTCGACGTTGCGCAGCAGCGTGCGGCCGGCCGGCGTCAGCGTCATGGAGCGGGTGGTGCGTTTGAACAGCACCACGCCGAGCTGGCTTTCCAGCTCCTTGATGTGCTTGCTGAGCGGCGGCTGTGACATATTCAGCCGCCGCGCCGCCTGGGTGAAGTTCATCTCTTCCGCCACCACGCGGAAATAGTGCAGCAGGCGGAAGTTAATCCGGCCGGGATCGGGCAGGGCATGGGGCGGGTTCATCCGGGGTATCGCCTCCTTGTGACGCAGCTCAACTTATAGGTAAATGGAATAAATCGGCCGCCAAGAATGTATTGGTCTCGGCCGCGCCTCGCTCTCTACTATGGGGATTATTATCCCCCGCTGAAAGAGAGAATACGATGTTTAATCAAGAAGATGCTTTTACCTGCGCCGATGCCGTCCGCGCACGCCTGCCGGGTTTCCAGCCGAAAGCGGCCTTGATTCTCGGCTCCGGGCTCGGCGCCCTGGCGGAGGTGATGACCGAAACCGTCACCATCGACTACGCGGAGCTGCCGGGCTTCCCGGTGAGCGGCGTCGCCGGCCATGCCGGGCAGCTGGTCGCCGGCAAGCTGGAAGGCGTGCCGGTATTGTGCATGAAAGGGCGCGGTCATTTCTATGAAGGGCGCGGCATGCAGGTGATGACCACCGCGGTGCGCACCTTCAAACTGCTGGGCTGCGAATTCCTGCTGGCGACCAACGCCGCCGGTTCGCTGCGCCGCTCGGTGGCGCCGGGCAGCCTGGTGGCCATCACCGATCACATCAACTTCATGCCGGAATCGCCGCTGGTCGGCGCCAACGACGAGCGCTTCGGGCCGCGCTTCTTCAGCCTGGCGAACGCCTACGATCGCGATCTGCGCGCCCGGCTGGCGGCGGTAGCCGAAAGCGCGGGCATTCCGCTGGCGGAAGGGGTGTTCGCCGCCTACACCGGGCCGAATTTCGAAACGCCGGCGGAAATCCGCATGATGCAGACCCTGGGCTGCGACGTGGTGGGCATGTCGATCGTGCCGGAAGTCCTGACGGCGCGCCACTGCGGCCTCAAGGTGCTGGTGGTGTCCGCGATGACCAACTACGCCGAAGGGCTGTCGGATACGCCGCTCTCCCATGAACAAACGCTCAGCTGCGCGGCGCTGGCGGCGGACGATTTCATGCGCCTGATCCGCGAGCTGTTCAAAACGCTGTAACACCGCAGGCAAACCGGCGGCGGGCTGCAGGGGGCCCGCCGCACCAATCATCGTTGAAAGCATAATAACAAGGTGATGGCGATGGCGATAAAAGCACGATTGAAGGTCATGATTTTCCTGCAGTTCTTTATCTGGGGTGCCTGGTTGGTGACGCTGGGCTCCTACATGATCAACACGCTGCATTTCAGCGGCATGCAGGTGGGGATGGTTTACAGCGCCAAAGGCATCGCCGCGCTGATCATGCCGGGGCTGGCGGGCATCATCGCCGATCGGTGGATGAAGGCCAACTACCTGTATGCGCTTTGTCATCTACTCGGGGCGCTGGCGCTGTACTGCGCGGCGCAGGTCGAGCAACCGATGCTGATGTTCTGGGTGATGCTGTTCAACGCCATGGTCTATATGCCGACCATCGCGCTCTCCAACGCCATTTCCTATTTTTGTCTCGAAAAGCACGGCTTTGATACGGTGAAGGACTTTCCGCCGGTGCGGGTGTACGGCACGGTGGGGTTCATTCTGGCGATGTGGCTGGTCGGCTTTAGCCGAATCGAGCTCAGCAATCTGCAGCTGTATCTGGCTTCTGCGGCGTCGCTGCTGCTGTCCGCTTATTCACTGACGCTGCCGCGCTGCCCGACCAACCGCGCGGCCGAGTCGAAGAGCTGGGTGAGCGTGCTGGGGCTGGATGCGCTGGTGCTGTTCCGCCAGCGGCGCATGGCGCTGTTTTTCCTGTTCGCCATGTTACTTGGCGCGGCGCTGCAGATAACCAATACCTTCGGCAACCCGTTCCTGCACGATCTGTCGCTCAACCCGCTGTATCAGGACAGCCTCAGCGTCCGGTATCCGGCGGTGCTGCTGTCGCTGTCGCAGATCTCCGAAGTATTCTTTATCCTCACCATTCCCTTCTTCCTGCGCCGTTACGGCATCAAGCAGGTGATGCTGATCAGCATGGCGGCCTGGACGCTGCGCTTCCTGTTCCTGGCCTATGGCACGCCGGTCGGCTTTGGTTTCGTTCTGCTGCTGCTGTCGATGATCGTCTACGGCTGTGCGTTCGACTTCTTCAATATCTCCGGCGCCATCTTCGTCGAGAAAGAGGCCGATCGCCGCATCCGCGCCAGCGCGCAGGGGCTGTTCATGACCATGGTGAACGGTTTGGGCGCCTATCTGGGTGCGCTTGCCAGCGGCGAGGTGGTGGACTTCTTCAGCCATGACGGCGTGAAAGACTGGCAGAGCATCTGGCTGGTGTTTGCGCTGTATACGCTGGTGCTGGGGATCGTGTTCGCGTTGAGCTTCAACTATCGCCACCCGCCGCAGGAGAGCGCGGCGGCGGCGCAGTAAGGCAGAAGGCGCCGCGTGACGGCGCCTTGAAACGTCAGGCCTGCGGGAAGCGCTGTTGCAACTGCTGCCGGTCCGGCGGATTGGCGGCGCCGAGGCTGGCCACCACGCAAGCGGCGACCCGGTTGGCCAGATCGACCGCCTGCGGCAGCGGCCAGCCGGCGGACAGGCCCGCCAGCAAACCGGCGCAGTGGGCATCGCCCGCGCCGATGGTGTCGACGACGTCTACCGGATAGGCGGGCACGTGCAGCGGCGGCGTGCGGCCGTCGCAGATCCACGCGCCGTCGCGATCCAGGCGGCAAATCAGCGTCAGGTTACGGGCGGCGGCATAGCGCTGCGCGGCCTCCACGGCGTCGCCGCCGCCGCACAGCGCGGCCACTTCGTCGCGGTTGAGCGTCAATAGGGTGTGGCTGTCGCTGAGCATGGCGAAGAAATCTTCGCTGAGCTGAGCGATGCGCGGGCCGGGATCGATCAGGCGCGGTTGGTCGAACGGCATGCGCGTCAGCCACTCGCGCAGCGCCTCGCCGCTTTCGCCCGCCAGCTCGTAGCCGCTGGCGTAGATCAGGGTGTGCTCCGTCAGCGGCAGCGTCGCCAGCTGCGCTTTATTCCATTGGCTTTCGCAGCCGGAAACCGTGATGAAGGTGCGTTCACCGTTTGGCTCCACCAGCGCCAGGCACCAGCCGTTGTCCATCTGGCCGTGGCGCAGCAGCACCTCCAGCCCCAGCTCGCTCATGGCGGCTTCGACCGCCGCGCCCCATTCACCGTTGCCAACCGGCATGCCGTTAATCACCGGCGTTTCCAGGCGCACCAGCGCGCGCGCCACGTTGAACGCGCAGCCGCCGATTTGCCGCGCCTGCGGCTGGGCTTCGATATCTTCGCCGCTGGTCGGCAGGCGCGGCAGCGTCATCACCAGATCGCCGACCGCGCCCCCAATCACCAGGACAGGTGTTACAGCTTCCCACTCACTCATTGATGTTCTCTGCGTTGGGTCAGGTACAGACCGTAAGCGATCAGACTCACCGCGAACGACACAAACAGCCCCAGGCTGGAATCGGCGAACAGGCCTTTGGCCAGCGGGCCGTCGATAAAACCGGTTTTGGTGACCAGCAGGCCGCACAGGGCGCCGAGGAACCAGCAGAACAGCGGGGCTTTGCGCACGCCGCGGTTCTGGCCATGCAGGCCGTACAAAGCGTTGCCATCATACCCGTGGCGGCGGCGCAGGCACAGGTAATCGAGCAGGAAAATCGCCTCCCAGGCCGCCAGGAAGACGCCGCAGAACACCAGGAAGGAGATGAACGGCCCCATGAAATCGCCGGAGATGAACAGCACATACAGGGCGATGCCCAACACCACCACCGCGTCGATCGACACCGCCAGCCACTGCTTGACCTGCACGCCGATGGTCAGCAGGTTAAGGCTGGCGGAATACAGGCTGAGCACCGCGATGGTGACGATGCCGGCGGTGGCGGCCAGCAGATAAGGAATGGCCATCCAGGCGGGCAGCACCGAGCCTATCAGTGCGATGGGGTTGGCGGCGCTGGCCAGATCGGGCAGCTGCACGGAAAGCAGGATGCCGGCCAGCATCAGCAGCATCAGCGGCAAACAGGCGCCGCCCATTACCGCGGCGAAAATGCTTTTGCTCGACGAACTCGGGCTTTGATAGCGGCTGTAATCGGCGCCGGCAATCGCCCAACTGATGCCGGTGCCGGCGGCGATCACCGATACCGCCGGCAGGAAGCCGGTCAACCAGCTGCCGGAAGGCAGCGCCAGCACCTGGCTCCACTCGGTGTTGAACAGGATATAGAGCACCACGATCAGCGTCATGGTGCCGAAGATGCGGCTGAACCAGCTTTGCATCCAGACCACGGTATTTTGCCCCAGCAGGCTGACGACGACAGTGAGCCCGCCGAACAGCAGCAGGCTGAGCGCGGTCAGCAGGTGGCTGCTACCCAACCCGAAGGCCTCGAACAGCGCCGCCAGCGTCAGGGTGCCGGTGATCACGTTGACCGCTTCCCAGCCCATCAGGTTGATCCAACTGAACAGGGTGGGCGCCACGTTGCCCTTCAGGCCGAAAATCACCCGCGAGAGCGTCAGCGTAGAGGTGCGCCCGCGCTTGCCGGCGAAGCTGGTGAGACCGACCAGCACGAAGCTGGCGACGCCGACCAGCGCGGCGAGTACCGATTGCAGGAAGGATAAGCCGAAGCCGACGATAATGGCGCCGTATACCACGCCGAGAATGCCGATATTGGCCGCCGACCAGATCCAAAACAGCTCGATGGGCTTGCCGGTCTGTTCCGCGTCCGGCACCCGATCGATACCGGTGCTTTCTACCTTCCATGCTTCATTGCGATTGATATCGGTCATAGCAAATGATCCCTGTAGCGCAGGGCCGCGAGGGCCGCCGCAGTTGACTGAAAATCGATTCCGTTGGCGCGGTTGACGCCGGCTATTCCGTTGTCGGTGAAGACGCCGATTCCGCGCAGTGTGTAGCGGCTGATACCGCCGGGTCTGTTAAAGTGAGGGCGGTATCCGCCTTATCGGGTGAGGCACGTCGGCCGCACGGCGCCAATGAGTGTAGTCAAAGAGTGGGTCTGCAGCGGGGTTTGGCGAAGCGGGAACGTTTCTATTTGCCGACATCGATCCGTTGCGCCCACCGCGAGGGGATCCTGTGATGTGGCTATGAGCAGTGAGCAAGCTATCCATTAGCTACGTTGCTTATTCTCGGCCGTTTGTGCTGACAGTATATCCCCGCTACCGGCCATCAAGGGTATCCTTTAGGGCTGGCAGCGGGTTTTTTATTGTTTTTAAAGTGGGTCCCTGGTGTTGGTGCGATTGATGTATCAACATCAATAAGCACAGATTACGCGCGATCTAGATCCAATGAAAGTCCATTAGGCAAAAATTGTGATGCCACTCTGAAAACATTAGCGATATTTTAGTTAAGGTGAGGGGCTTATCGCCGGAGCGGCGATAGGATAAAAAACGAAATCCAGACAAATGGCATAGGTAAGAGGGCGGGCGAATGACGGATTTTATGGCCTGGCTGCGTGGCCATCTGGCGCAGGGGGCGGTAGCGCCGCGTTATATTCAGCTGGCGATGGCGATAGAAACCGCGATCAGGCAGCAGGTGCTGGCAGCAGAGGCGTTTTTGCCGCCCGAACGGCAGATGGCGGAAGGCCTGGCGCTGTCGCGCGTCACCGTCAGCAAGGCGATGAAACTGCTGGAGGAGAAGGGGCTGATTTTGCGACAGCAGGGCGTTGGTACCCGCGTGGCGATGCACATTGGCTATTCCCTCGATAAGGACAGCGGTTTCACCGCTCAGGCGCTGCGCCACGGCAGCAGCGTCAGCAATCGATGGCTGCTGCGCACCCGGGTCGGCGCGCCGGCCAAGGCCGCGGCGGCGCTGGGGCTGGCGGAAGGGGATGAGGTGGTCAAACTGCGGCGTTTGCGCTTGCTGAACGGCAGCCCGGTCTCGCTGGAAACCACCTATATTCCGCCGCGCTTCCTGCCCGAACCGGGGCAGCTGGAACATTCGCTGTATGCGTTATGGCAATCGCGCGGCATCGTGCCTGAAGATAAACACTTTCTGCTGAAGGCGGTATCCTGCAGCGACGAGGTTGCCGAGCTGCTCAACGTGCCGTGCGGCGCGCCGTTGTTGCACATCACCCAGACCAGCCGCAATGCCCAGGGTGAGGCGCTGGAGTTCAGCGATATCTTGTGCCGCAGCGACGTTTATGAATTCGAAGTGAACGGTTAGCGAAATAACCATGCTCTTTTTGCAGCTAGTGCGTATAATCGCCGCCCGGCGATTAATTAACCTGTAAAAAGAGCAGCAGAATGAGCACCACCAGCCTGATCCAACCCGATCGTGAACTGTTTTCCTATAAGCCTTACTGGGCGGAATGTTTTGGCACCGCGCCGTTTTTACCGATGTCGCGAGCAGAGATGGATCAACTGGGCTGGGACAGCTGCGATGTGATCATCATCAGCGGCGACGCCTATGTCGATCACCCGAGCTTCGGCATGGCGATCATCGGCCGCATGCTGGAAGCGCAGGGCTTCCGCGTCGGCATCATCGCGCAGCCGGACTGGAGCAACAAAGAAGACTTCATGCGGTTGGGGAAACCGAACCTGTTCTTCGGCATCACCGCCGGCAACATGGACTCGATGATCAACCGCTATACCGCCGATCGCAAACTGCGCCACGACGATGCTTACACCGCCGGCAACGTCGGCGGCAAACGCCCGGATCGCGCCACCCTGGTCTACAGCCAGCGCTGTAAAGAAGCCTACAAAGACGTGCCGATCGTGCTGGGCGGCATCGAAGCCAGCCTGCGCCGCATCGCCCACTACGATTACTGGTCGGATACCGTGCGCCGCTCGGTGCTGGTGGATTCCAAGGCCGACATGCTGATCTACGGCAACGGTGAACGCCCGCTGGTGGAAGTGGCGCATCGCCTGGCCGCCGGTGAGAAGATTGGCGACATCCACGATATTCGCAATACCGCCGTAATGCGCAAAGAAGCGCTGCCGGGCTGGAGCGGCGTGGATTCCACCCGCCTCGACAAGCCGGGCCGCATCGAACCTATCCCGAACCCGTACGGCGACGATCTGCCGTGTGCCGACGGCGCCAAGCCGAAAGAGCCGGAAGCCAAGCCTGTCACCGTGCGCGCCGCCAAGCCGAAGCCGTGGGAGAAGACCTACGTGCTGCTGCCGTCCTTCGAGAAAGTGAAGGGCGACAAGGTGCTTTATGCGCACACCTCGCGCATTCTGCACCATGAAACCAACCCGGGCTGCGCCCGTGCGCTGATGCAGAAACACGGCGACCGCTACGTGTGGATCAACCCGCCGGCGATCCCGCTGACCACGCCGGAGATGGACAGCGTCTTCGCGCTGCCTTATCAGCGCGTGCCGCACCCGTCCTACGGCCAGGATCGCATTCCGGCCTATGACATGATCCGTTTCTCGGTGAATATCATGCGCGGCTGCTACGGCGGCTGCTCGTTCTGTTCGATCACCGAGCATGAAGGGCGCATCATCCAGAGCCGTTCGGAAGATTCGATCGTTCGTGAAATCGAAGAGATCCGCGACAAGGTGCCGGGCTTCACCGGCGTGATCTCCGATCTCGGCGGCCCGACCGCCAACATGTATATGCTGCGCTGCACCAACCCGCGCGCCGAGCAGACCTGCCGCCGCGCCTCGTGCGTGTATCCGGAGATCTGCACCTACATGGACACCAACCACGAGCCGACCATCAAGCTGTATCGCCGCGCGCGTTCGCTGGAGGGCATCAAGAAGATCCTGATCGCTTCCGGGGTTCGTTACGATCTGGCGGTGGAAGATCCGCGTTATATCAAGGAACTGGCGACCCACCACGTCGGCGGCTACCTGAAGATCGCGCCGGAGCACACCGAAGAAGGGCCGCTATCGAAGATGATGAAGCCGGGCATGGGCAGCTACGATCGCTTCAAGCAGCTGTTTGATCACTATTCGAAGCAGGCGGGCAAAGAGCAGTACCTGATCCCGTACTTCATCTCGTCGCACCCGGGCACCCGCGATGAAGACATGGTGAACCTGGCGCTGTGGCTGAAGAAGAACCGTTTCCGCCTCGATCAGGTGCAGAACTTCTATCCTTCGCCGATGGCCAACTCCACCACCATGTATTACAGCGGCAAAAACCCGCTGAGCAAGGTGGGGTACAAGAGCGAAGACGTGGTGGTGCCGCGCGGCGATCGCCAGCGCCGCCTGCACAAGGCGCTGCTGCGTTACCACGATCCGGCCAACTGGGCGCTGATCCGCGCCGCGCTGGAAGAGATGGGGCTGAAGCACCTGATCGGCAGCCGCCGCGAGTGTCTGGTGCCGGCGCCGAGCATCGACGAGCAGCGCGAAGCGAAACGCCTGCAGCGCCATACCCGGCCGGCGCTGACCAAACATACCGATATCAATCGGCAGCGCACGCCGTCCAACCGGCCGCCGCGCAAACCGATTCGCAAAGCCAAGCCGTAACGGCCACGCCGCGGGCGCAAACAAAAAGGAGAACCCTCGGGTTCTCCTTTTTACTTTTACTCATCACAGCCGATCGTAGGCGGCTTCCACTTTCATCAAATGGCGCGGCGCCTGTGGAGCAGGGTGGTATTTGCGCACGTGCCAGTTAAAGGCTTCCGGCGACAGGTTGTTGATCATCGCGATGGCCTGCTGACGGTTGCTGGAGAAGGTGCGCAGCAGCGCGCCGGTGCCGTTGACGTAGGCGATGATGGTGGCGTAGCGCAGCGTAACTGGATTGGCGATCCCTTTAAGCTGTTGTTTTTGCAAGGTGGCCAGATAGGCGGCGCCGAGATCGATATTGGTGTCGGGATCCAGCAGATCGTCATCGTCCGGGCAACCGCGTTTGCCTTTGTAACGATAGGCGTCGCAGCCGGCGGTATCGGCTTTCAGCTGCATCAGGCCGATCGCATTGGATCTGCTCACTGCGGCGGGGTTGAAACCGGACTCCACCTGGATCATGGCGGTGATCAGCTTGGCGTCTACGCCGTATTCGCTGGCGGCGTCTTTAATGGCGCTGTCGAAGGCGTGGCGATCGTAGCTGACGCGCTGTTTCTTGCCGGCGCAACCCGCCAGCACCAGCATGATGCAAAGCATGCCCAGCCGTGACCCGTGTGAGAAAGAGAATTTCATGGTGCTCCGTGCTTGTCTGTTTTTTAACGGTATTAACCGGCGGGCGGAGCCTCCGGCGTCGTCATCATAACGTCAGGCGGCGCAAGGGAGCAATGTGCGGAAAGGAAAAGCCCCCTCCGGCGGGAGAGGGCTTGGGGAGGAATTACAGGGTATCCGGATCCGGCCCGAGGCGGTTGCCGATGTCCAGCTTGGCGATCTCGCCCAGTTCGTCCTTATCGAGTTTGAAATCAAACACCTCGAAGTTTTCGCGGATGCGCGACGGCGTGACCGATTTCGGGATCACGATCAGGCCGCTGTCCAAGTGCCAGCGCACCACGATCTGCGCCGGGGTTTTCTCGTATTTTTCGGCCAGCGCCTTGATCAGCGGCTGGTCGAACACCCCTTCACCGCCCTGCGCCAGCGGGCTCCAGGATTCGGTGGCGATGTGGTGCGTGGCGTTCCAGGCGCGCAGCTGGCGCTGTTGCAGCAGCGGGTGCAGCTCTATCTGGTTGACGACCGGCGCCACGTTGGTTTCATCCAGCAGGCGCTGTAGGTGCGGCGTATGGAAGTTGCATACGCCGATGCTTTTCACCAGGCCTTGATCGCGCAGGTTGATCAGTTCGCGCCAGGCGGAGACGTATTGATCCTGCTGCGGGCGCGGCCAGTGGATCAGGTACAGATCCACATAGTCCAGTTTTAGCTTCTCCAGGCTGGTTTCCAGCGCCGCCAGCGGATCGCCCTGATCGTCGTTCCACAGCTTGGTGGTGATGAACAGGTCGCTGCGCGGCAGCGCGCTGGACTGCAGCGCGGCGCCGACGCCTTCCTCGTTCTTGTAGATCGCGGCGGTGTCGATGGAGCGGTAGCCGATCTCCAGCGCTTTGCTCACCGCGCGGGTGGTCTCTTCAATACTCGCCTGCCAAACGCCGAGACCCAACTGCGGCATCAGATTACCATCGTGGAGTTTGATGATGGGTTGTTGCGTTGTCATGCGCATCTCCTTGTGTACGGATTGCGGCGCCTGCGGCACCGAAACGGCTATAGATAAATTCTAGTTGGCAAAGTGGGCGGTTGCCGGGTTTGCCAGCCTAATTTCAGCGGTGGCGGGAGGGCGACTTTCTCGCCGCTCTCCCTGCGAATGAGCGGTAAGACGGGTGGTGCGAAACGATCGGCGGCGCGCTGAGGCGCCTGACGGCGCCCGGTGATCGGCCGGGCGCCGGATGCGGCGAAAAATGGCTGGCGGAGACTAAAGCCTAGCAAAAAATCGCCGTTTTGCGATTAACGCGCCGCTTCGTAAATGCGGCGGCTGACGTCCAGGGTGATGTCCTGATGCTCGCCCAGGGCGGTCATGCCGTGCTGATGCAGCTTGTCCAGCAGCGCCGGAATGCTGCTGCCGTCGAGCTGATAATCCGCCATGCGGGTCGGTACGCCCATCTGCTCGAAGAAGGCGCGAGTGGCGGCGATGGCGCCGTCGATGCGGCTGTCTTCGCTGCCTTCGCGCAGGCCCCAAACGCGGTCAGCGTACTGCAGCAGTTTTGCGCGCTTCTGCGCTTTCTTCTCGTGCAGCAGCGCCGGCAGCACGATGGCCAGTGTTTGCGCGTGGTCGAGATCGTGCATGGCGGTCAGCTCGTGGCCCAGCATGTGGGTTGCCCAGTCCTGCGGCACCCCGGCGCCGATCAGGCCGTTCAGCGCCATGGTGGCGCTCCACATCACGTTGGCGCGCACCGCATAGTTTTCCGGTTCGGCCAGCGCGCGCGGGCCGTCCTCCAGCAGGGTCAGCAGCAGGCCTTCGGCGAAGCGATCTTGCACCTTGGCGTCGACCGGGTAGGTCAGATACTGCTCCAGGGTGTGTACGAAGGCGTCGACCACGCCATTGGCGATCTGGCGAGGCGGCAGCGAATAGGTCACCACCGGATCCAGCACGGCGAAGCGCGGTTGCACCAGCGGCGAGAAGAAGTGCTGCTTGTCGCCGCTGCTTTTACGGGTGATCACCGCGCCGCTGTTGGATTCGGAACCGGTGGCTGGCAGCGTCAGTACGCAGCCCATCGGCACCGCGTCGGCGATGTGGCTGCCGACGGTCTGCAGGATATGCCAGGCGTCGCCGTTGGCGGTATAACGGGCGGCGGCGGCGATGAACTTGGTGCCGTCAACCACCGACCCGCCGCCGACCGCCAGCAGGAAATCGATGTTTTCCGCCTTCACCACCTCGACCGCTTTCATCAGCGTTTCGTAGGTTGGGTTCGGCTCGATGCCGGAGAACTCCCGCACGTCGCGGCCGGCCAGCGCGCTATACACCTGATCCAGCACGCCGTTTTTCTTCACGCTGCCGCCACCGTAGGTGATCAGGATGCGTGCGTCCGCCGGGATCTGGCCGGCCACTTCGGCAATTTGGTCCTTGCCGAACAGGATTTTGGTTGGGGTATGCAGAATGAAGTTTTGCATGGTTGATTTCTCTCTTTCTGTCAGGCGGGCGCCAACGCGGCGCAAAGGTTTCTGGCCCGTATTGTCAGCAACCTGCCGGCAGCGCACAATGCACATTCCTGTTTGGTTCTTGCCTATTTCTACAATCCTCTGTAGGAATGGTGAATTCTAAATTATGATTTATGCCGAATCGTTCTGACTGTAAGAGGGTGTTTCCGTGATTGAAATCGATGCGCAGCGCAGCCGCATGGCGCGCCAGGCGATGGCTATCGCCACCGGCAACGGCTACACGCCGTCGCCGGTGCCGCGGGTGAAGATCCTGTATGTCGATCGCCACTGCCCGCGCCAACCGGTGATGTACGAACCGGGGATCGTCATCATCTTTCAGGGGCACAAGGTCGGCTATTGCGGCAGTAAGGTGTTCCAGTACGATCCGCGCAACTACCTGCTGATGACGGTGCCGCTGCCGTTCGAATGCGAAACCTTCGCCAGCCCGGAACTGCCGCTGGTTGGATTGGCGGTCAATATCGATACCCAAATGCTGCAGGATTTGCTGATCGACATCGGCGACGACGACTACCTGATGCAACCGCGGGCGGAGAGCAACGGGGTGAACCTGGCCGAGCTGACGGAAGCGCTGCTGTGCGCCACCGAACGCCTGCTGGACGTGATGGCCAAGCCGCTCGACGCCCGGGTGCTGGGGCCGCAGATCGTGCGCGAGATCCTTTACTACGTGCTGCGCGGCACCTGCGGCGCGTCGCTGCAGGAGTTGGTCAATCGCCATACCCACTTCAGCCAGATCGCCAAGGCGCTGCGGCGCATCGAACATCAGTATGCCGACAACCTCAACGTCGAGCAGTTGGCCGGCGAGGTCAACATGAGCGTCTCGGCGTTCCACCACAACTTCAAGGCGGTGACCAACACCTCGCCGCTGCAGTACGTGAAGTCGTACCGGCTGCATAAGGCGCGCCTGCTGATGGTGCATGACGGCCTGAAGGCCAGCACCGCGGCGATCCGCGTCGGCTACGAGAGCGCGTCGCAGTTCAGCCGTGAATTCAAGCGGCTGTTCGGCATGACGCCGAGCGATGAAGTCGCCCGGCTGCGCGAGGCCAACCCGCTGCTGCTGGAGGGCTGAGCCGCGTTTACCGGGGCAGGGCGATCTTGCCTGGCGCTGGTCGAGAAGGCGCTGTAGCGCGCCGGATTTAGGAAGAGGAAGCGCGCTTTTTGCGCCAGATCACCAGCATGGCGCCCAGCAGGCCGACGAACAGCAGCAGCAGCGGCAGCAGCATCAGGCCGGTCATCACCTGGCTTTCGTGGCGTTTTACCAAGGGAATTTGGCTGAAGGCATAGCCGAGACCGACCAGCGCACAGACCCAGATCGCCGCGCTCAGCCAGTTGAACACCTGGAAGCGCGAGCTGTTGAGCCCGGAAATACCGGCCATGGTTGGCAGCAGCGTGCGCACGAAGCCGAGGAAGCGGCCGATCAGTAGCGCCGTCAGCCCGTGGCGGTTGAACAGGCTGTGCGCGCGCTGGTGGTATTGCGCAGGCAACTGCAGCAGCCAGCCTTTCACCAGGCTGGTGTGGCCCAGCCAGCGGCCCTGGATATAGCTCAGCCAGCAGCCTAGGCCGGCGGCGGCGGTCAGAATCAGCAGGGTGGGGGCAAAGCCCATCACGCCTTTGGCGATCAGCGCACCCGACAGCAGCAGCAGGCTGTCGCCGGGGAGGAAGGAGGCGGGCAGCAGTCCGTTTTCCAAAAACAGGGTGGTGAAAAGCACGGCATAAACCACCCAAATCACGCTGGGATCGGCGAGGGCGATAAAGTCCTGCTGCCAAAGCGCATGAATAATCTCTCGTAATACATCCATTTTATGTCCTGTTGCATGCCGGTTGCGCCCGGGGTCACGTTCTCCAGGATGCGGCGGTTACCGTATCTGACAGTTACCCGGCTAGTGTACCGCTAATAGCTTAAGCCGACATTAAACGAGACGAAGAAAATTACCGGAATCCGTCTTGGCGCACGCCGTTGAGGCGATCGAAGCCGGCCGCCAGATCGGCGATCAGGTCTTCGACGTTCTCCAGGCCGATGTGCAGGCGCACCAGCGTGCCGGAGAAATCGACGCCGCCCGCCGGACGGATCGCTTCCAGCTCTTCCGGCTGATTGGTCAGGATCAGTGACTCGAAGCCGCCCCAGGAGTAGGCCATGCTGAAATGGCTGAAGTTGTCCAGGTAGGCGGCCAGCTGCGCATCATCCAGCCGCTCTTTCAGCACGAAGGAGAACAGCCCGTTACAGCCGCTGAAGTCGCGGCGGTAGAACTCGTGGCCCTTGCAGCCGGGCAGGGCAGGGTGATTGACCGTCGCCACCTCCGGCCGTTCGGCCAGCCAGTTGGCGACTTCGATGCTGCTGCGCTCGTGCTGCTTCAGGCGCACGCTCAGGGTGCGCAGGCCGCGGCTCGCCATGTAGGCGGTGTCGGCATCCACCATCTGCCCCATCAAATAGGAGTACTCGCGCAGCCGATCCCAACAGCGCGCGTTGGCGACGGCGGTGCCGAGCATGTAATCGGAATGGCCGATGAGGTATTTGGTGCCGGCCTGAATAGAAATGTCGATGTCGAAATCCAACGCCTTGAACAGCACGCCTGCCGCCCAGGTATTGTCGATCATGATCACCACCTCCGGCGCCACGGCACGAATGGCTTGCACCATGGCCGGGATATCCTGCACTTCCAGAGTGATGGAGCCGGGGGATTCCAGGAACACCACGCGGGTATTGGGTTGGATCAGCGTGGCGATGTCGGCGCCGATCAGCGGATCGAAATAGGTGGTGCTGACGTTCATGCGGCCGAGGATGTGGGTGCAGAAATCCTGGGTCGGTTCGTACGCCGAACCCGTGACCAGCAGGTGATCGCCGGCGCCGACGAACGACAGGATCGCATTGGCCACCGCCGCCGCGCCGCAGGGGTACAGCACGCAGCCGGCGCCGCCCTCCAGCTCCACCATCGCATCCTGCAGCGCGAAGTGGGTCAGGGTGCCGCGTCGGCCGTAAAACAGCTCGCCGTGGGCGCGCTGCGCGGTGGCGTGTTTTTTGGCGGCGACGGAGTCGAAGACCAAAGAAGAGGCGCGTTGCGTGACGGGATTGACGGAGCCCTGGGTGTAGCGCTTGCCGCGGCCGGCGCCGATCAGCGTGGTTTCGATATGTTTTGACGTCATGGTACCTGGCTCACCTCTGGTTGCTCTGCACGTGCCCGTTTGCGATAGCCCTTACGTTAACATGAGTTAATATAGCCATCCAGACGTTTTAACCTCCAGATACAGAAACGGCTATAATTGGCTGCCGACGGCGCATTTCTCTCCTCATCCTTCTGCCGAGCGGCGAGAGAGAAGCCCATTCATCGGTCGAGATGCCGTTCGGCAGCGTGGCCTTGTTGCGCCGTTGTGGGGGAAAAGTAACGAAATAACCCCATAAAAGGGGCGTTTGGCGGTGAACGGACGTGGATTGGCGCTTTGCCGCGGGGTTGGCTAAAATTTTCTCGTTTATTTGGTAAATAATAATGAGAACTACTATCAATCCCCGGTTGGTTTGATATGATCGCACGCTGAATTATTCCTTAATTTTGATCGGTAATGGGTGGAGGCACAGCGTGAAAACGGCTGGCAAGAATTTAAATCAAGGATCGTTCGGCCAGGGCCGGGCGCAGTGGGGCAAGGCCTTTGGCCGCAGCCTGATGGCTTCAATGGTGTTGGTCGTGGGGCTGGCCGGCAGCGCGCAGGCGGCGCCGGCGGCCAATCCGGCCGTTACCGAAAGCGTTGCGCCGACCGCCGCGCCTGCACCTGCAGCCGCCGCGCCGGAAAGCATCACGCCGGTGAACCCGGCGCCAACGATCCAGCCACCGGAAACCCGCGGCATGGATCTGTCCGTTTGGGGCATGTATCAGCACGCCGACGCGGTGGTGAAAGCGGTAATGATCGGCCTGGTGCTGGCCTCGATCGTGACCTGGACCATTCTGTTCTCCAAAGGCAGTGAATTGCTGCGTGCCAAACGCCGCCTGCGCCGCGAACAGCTGGCGCTGGCCGACGCGCGCTCGCTGGATGAAGCTTCCGAGCTGGCGCAAAACTTCGGCTCGCAGAGCGTCAGCGCTGTCTTGCTGAACGACGCGCAAAATGAGCTGGAGCTGTCCGCAGAGTCCAGCGACAACAACGGCATCAAAGAGCGTACCGGCTTCCGCCTCGAGCGCCGCGTGGCGGC
The DNA here is from genome assembly GCF_030954545.1 of Serratia sp. MF1(2023). Taxonomy (NCBI): domain Bacteria; kingdom Pseudomonadati; phylum Pseudomonadota; class Gammaproteobacteria; order Enterobacterales; family Yersiniaceae; genus Serratia; species Serratia sp. MF1(2023). Next base: position 211,506 of record NZ_JAVHUX010000014.1, read on the forward strand.
CTACAGCCGCAACATGGGCCGCGGCAACGGTTTCCTGGCCACCATCGGCGCCATCTCGCCGTTCGTCGGCCTGTTCGGCACCGTGTGGGGCATCATGAACAGCTTCATCGGCATCGCCCATTCGCAGACCACCAACCTGGCGGTCGTGGCGCCGGGCATCGCGGAAGCGCTGCTGGCGACCGCGCTGGGCCTGGTCGCGGCGATCCCTGCCGTCGTTATCTACAACATCTTCGCCCGCGTCATCAGCGGCCATCGCGCCCAGGTGGGCGACGTGGCGGCGCAGGTCTTGCTGCTGCAGGGCCGCGATCTGGATCTGGCCGCGACGGCGGAAGCCAAGCGCTCACAGCACGCACACCAACTGCGGGCGGGGTGAGTCATGGCGATGCGCTTAAATGAAGATCTGGACGACAGCGGCGAACTGCATGAAATCAACGTGACGCCGTTTATCGACGTCATGTTGGTGCTGTTGATCATCTTTATGGTGGCCGCGCCGCTGGCAACGGTAGATATCCGCGTCGATCTGCCGGCTTCTTCCGCCAAACCGCAGCCGCGGCCGGAAAAACCGGTGTTCCTGTCGGTGAAGGCCGACAAGCAGCTCTACGTTGGCGATCAGCCGGTGAATGCCGATCAGCTGACTTCGGTGCTGGATCAACGCACTCAGGCGAACAAAGAAACCACCATCTTCTTCCAGGCGGACAAGAGCGTGGACTATGAAACGCTGATGAGCGTGATGGACACCCTGCGTAAAGCCGGCTATCTGAAAGTGGGGCTGGTGGGCATGGAAGGCGCCGCCAAGTAGCGGCAGCAAAACGATAAAGGGCGCTCAGGCGCCCTTTTTTATAGATTCAGAAATATCACTCCCCGGCCAACAACGCCCGCGAACCGGCATGGCGCCAGTGGATACGGCCCGGCAGATAAAGCGCGTTCTGTTCCAGCGGCCGCTCGTCGATGAGCGCGGTGACCTGGCTGAAGCTATGTTGCGCCAGCGCCCGGCAGTCCTGCGCCACCGTGTCTATCTTCAGCGTCATGCAGTCGAACAGGTAGTGATCGTCGAAGCTGCACAGGTGGATGTCGCTTTCCATCAGCTGATGCTGAGTCAGATAACGCAATACCCCTTCCAACAGGCCGCAGGCGGCGGTGAACAGCGCTTGGGGCGGACGCCCCAACTGCGCGCACAGCTGAGCGAACATCTCGTAACCCGAGCTGGGGTGATAGCTGCCGTTGATGATCCATTCCGGTTTGCACGATACGCCGGCGCGCTCCAGGCCAAGCTGGAAGCCGGCCAGCCGATCGCGAGTCGGTGAAATGCGCGGCTGCCCGCCGAGAAAATAGATCTCATCCGGATGCTGGCGCGCGACCTTCTCCACCAGGTCGGCGGTCGCATTAACCGAGTCGGTGATCACCAGCGGCAGTTCGGAACCGGCGATCAGGCGGTCCATCTGCACCACCGGCAGCCCGGCGTTGATCTTCTGGTATTCCGCGTCGTTCAGCTGGCTGGAGGCGACGATCAGGCCGTCGACCTGCCGCTGCACCAGACTGTTCACCGCCATCATCTCCTGCGCCGGGTTTTCATCGGTACAGGCGATCAACAGCTGCAGACCGGCCTCGCGGCACAGCGTTTCCAGCTCGCGCGAGATCACCGCAAAGCCGTAGTTGGTCATCTCCGGCACCACCAGCCCCAGCGTGTGGCTGCGGTTGGAGCGCAAAGAGCGGGCGTGGATGCTGGGCTGATAATGGTGTTCGTGCGCCAGCGCCAGAATGCGATCGCGGGTGTCGTCGGACACCCGGTATTCCTTGCTGCGGCCGTTCAGCACCAGGCTGGCGGTCGATTTCGACACCCCGGCCAGCGTGGCGATGTCACTGATGGTAATGCGTTTATTTTTTTTCACTGACGCCGTCTGAAGTCATCGGAGGATGCGTCATTCTAGCATGCATGGCGTCAGCGGCCAGTATTCCAACGCCAGCGGCGCGCTCCCGTTCAGCCGCAATTGCGGTTCAGCTGCCGGGAAGTAGCGCGCGCTCATCACCGCCTCGCCGTGGTTGATGAAAATCTCCACGCTGGAACGATCGAACAGCAGCTGCAGATGCGTGACCGGGCCGCGCCAGTAACGGTGCTCCGGCCTACCGTCGGCCAGGGAAGCACGCGTCAGCTGCAGCCGTTCGCCGTCCCAGCTCAGCGTCATGGCGTCGCCAAAGGCGGCGCTGAACGCGCCCTGCGGCGTCAGCTGCAGCTCCGCGGCGCCCAGCGCATAGGCGGGGGCGTCATCGGCGTGGCCTTGCCAGCCAGCCCGCTCGCCGCGCAGCTGTTGCAGCTCGCGCGCCGGGCGCTGATAGAGGCGGCCATGCTGCAGCGACAGCTCGCGCGGGCAGGTCATGGTGTGGATCCAGCCGTAACGGCGCGTCGGGTGGGCTTCTTCATCTTGCTCGGGCACGCCCATCCAGCCGAACAGCAGGCGGCGGCCATCTTCCGCCTGCGTCGTCTGGGGCGCGTAGAACTCGAAGCCGGCGTCCAGCTCGCGAAATTCGCCGTGGCTGAAGGCCGCCTGCCGGTAATCCAGCTTACCGAGCAGATAGCCGGCCTGATAACGGTTGAGATAGCGTTCCGGCTGCGGCGCCAGCCCCTGCGGGCAGCAGATCAACACGTCGTCGCCGTCCAGCGAGAACAGGTCCGGGCACTCCCACATGTAGCCGAATTCACCCAGGTCGTTCAGGCCGGAACCGGCGATCTCCCCCAGCGCTTGCCAGTCGCGCAGATCGCAGGAACGCAGCAGCAGCACCTTGCCGCGATCCTGCAAGTCACGCGCGCCGAGCACCATGTACCAGGCATCCTGATGACGCCACACTTTCGGATCGCGTACGTGGCCGCTGTAGCCCTCCGGCAGCGGCAGCACCGGCCCGAGTTTGCGGTATTCGCCCCGATCGCTTTCCTGAGCCAGGCATTGGTAAGCGGTGCGCGAGCCGTCGGGGAATTTCACGTTGCCGGTGTAGATCAGCGTGATTTTGTCTTCCGCCACCACCGCCGAGCCGGAGTAACAGCCGTGGCTGTCGTAACAGGCGCCCGGCGCCAGGGCGATCGGCTGATGTTCCCAACGCAATAAATCGGTCGATTGCCAGTGTCCCCAGCACTTGTTGCGATGATCGCAGCCCAGCGGGTTCCACTGATAGAACAGGTGATAAACGCCGTTGTGCTGGATAAAGCCGTTGGGATCGTTCAGCAAGCCAACGCTGGGCGCCAGATGCCAGGCCGGGCGGTGCGGATCGCGCAGTGCGCGTGTCTGGCCGTTCATTACCGCCCGCAGCGCCTGTTTGATTAAGCTGAGTTCTTCCATCATTGCGCGTCCGTTTTATATTTCAGCAGCAGGGAGAGCACGAAGGCGCTGCCAAAAGCGATCGCCAGGCCGAGGATATAGCTGACCAGCGAACTGGCCTGCACGATCGCCATGCCGGGGATCGCCGTCAGCCCGACCGCATTCATGCCGACGTGGTTGGCCACCACCCAGGCGCCGCCGAGCGCGCCGCCCGCCAGCGCCGCCAGGAAAGGCTTCACGAAGCGCAGGTTGATGCCGAACAGCGCCGCCTCGGTGATGCCGAGCATGGCGGAAAAGGCCGAAGGCACCGCGATGGCTTTGATTTTGGCGTCGCGGGTTTTGAAATACACCGCCAGGCAGGCGCCACCTTGCGCGATGTTGGCCATCGACCAGATCGGCAGCAGGAAGTTGACGCCGATATTGGGGTTGCCGAGCAGCCCGGCCTCTACCGCATGGAAACTGTGGTGAATGCCGGTGATGACGATAGCGGAATAGAGGCCGCCGAACAGCAGCCCGGCGAACCAGCCCGCATGGGCAATCAGCGTGCTGAGCACGAAGGAGATGCCGTCGCCCAGTGCGCGGCCGGCGGGGCCGATAAACAGCAGGGCGACAAAGCCTGAGATGACCACCGTCAGGAACGGCGTCAGGATCAGATCGAGCGCGTTGGGGATCACCTTGCGCAGCCGCTTTTCCAGCACGCTCATGAACCACACCGTCAGCAGCACCGGGAACACGGTGCCCTGATAGCCAATCATGGCGATCTCCAGACCGAAGAAGTTCATGGTGTGGAACCCCTCGGCGACGCCCCAGGCGTTGGTCAGCGCCGGATGCGTCAAAATGCCGCCGAGCGTGGCGCCCAGATAGGGGTTGCCGCCGAATTCGCGTGCGGCGGTGAAGCCGATCAGAATCGGCAGGATAATGAACGCCGCCGAGCTGAACATATCCAGCATGATGAACAGCGCGCTGTTGGCATCGGCCCAGCCGTAGGTTTTCACCATGCCGAGCAGCCCCATCAGCAGGCCGGAAGCGACGATCGCCGGAATGATCGGCACGAAGATGTTCGACAGCAGGCGGGCGATGCGCTGCAGCGGGTTGAGCTTTTTCGCCGCGATATCGGCGGCTTCGGCCTTGCTGGATTCGCTGACGCCCGCCGCCTTGATGAATTCCGCATGCACCTTGTTCACCAGCCCGGTGCCGAAGATCACCTGGATTTGACCGGCGTTGCTGAAGCAGCCTTTGACGCCGTCCAGTTTGCCGATGGCCTCTTTGTCCACCTTGCTGTCGTCCACCAGCACCAGACGCAGGCGCGTGGCGCAGTGGGCGGCGCTGGCGATATTCTCTTTACCGCCAAGCAGCGGCAACAGCGCGTTGGCGGTTGCGGTAATGTCCATGTTGTCCCCTTGCTAAATAAAAATGCCGCCGCGCCGTTTGCGGCGCAGCGCCGTGAATCGATGTCAGAAGAAATACTTGAATCTGGCGCGCATGCCGTAACGTTGATCGTTGTCGCCGTTGGCGATCTTGTTGTCGGCGTTGGCCTCCAGCAGCGACACATAGGCGCCTAAATACAGATTGAAATTCTTCATATTCATAATGTCAGGTATCTGATACGACGCGTGAACGGTGTGGATGTCGTAGTTGCCCGGTTCGCTGAGCGGATTGTGGATATCGGCGGCGATCCCGGCGGTATTGAACTCTTTGATATTGTTATGGGCATAGATATAACCCAGTTCGAAGCGCCGCCACAGCACGTTGACGCCGGCGGTGAAGTCTTGCTCGCCTGAGGCATCCAGATAGGCGGTGCTCAGGTTGGCCACCACGCCGTTGTCCGGATCGGCGGCGCTGTTGTTCCAGCTCATCGTCATGCCGTAGCCGTTGCGCTTGGACTGATCGACGAAACGGCCCTGGCTGTCCCGATAGCCGTAGGCGTTATTCACCACGTTGCTTTCCATCGCCGCCGCGATGCTGAAGGCGTCTTTTTTCCAGGCGATCACCGGCCGTAAATAGGCGACGTTTTTCTTATTGTCCAGGGCGTTGCCGTGGTAGCTGTTGTCCTGGAACAGCGAAGTGCCGTCCTCCACCAGCGTGTTCAGCTCGAAATAGACATCACCGGCGTATTTGCTCAGCATCAGGTTGCCGCCGCTGCTGCTGCGGCCGCGGCCCTCTTTCATCATGTAGATATAGCCGAAGCCGTCGGCGTACAGATCGTTGGCGGTATTGCCGGAGTATTGAATGAAGGTGTCCTGATTCAGCGGGAACATGTCGTAGGCTTCAAAGCGGCCGATTTTGGTTTGCCAGTTCTTTTCATTGCCGAAGAAGAAGGCGGCGTCGTCCAGGTTCATTTTGCCGGTCATGTCCGCCAGCGGCTGCACGCTGAAGCCGGAGAAGTTGCCGTCCGGATTGCGGCGGTAGCCGTCCAGCCCGACCAGAATGCGGCCGTTGATATCCCAACGTTCTTTGTTGCCGGGTTTCCAGTCCTTGTGGTCGCTGCCTTTCAGCGACGTCAGTTGGCCGCTGCGGCTGGCGCCGTCCAGATTGAACTCCACGTCGCCGTACAGCTTCAGGTCATTGAATCCGCTCAGCTGCAGCGCGCTGGCCGGGGCAACCGGCGTTTCCGGCGTGGCGGCCTGCTGCGCAATCTGTGCGGTTTGCCGTTCGGTGTTGGCGGTGCGTTGTTCCAGCTGTTGCGCCCGACGTTCCGCCGCCGTCGCGCGGGTTTCAGCCTGTGCGGCGCGCCGTTCCGCCTGCGCCAGACGTTGTTCCAGCGCGTTGAGACGCGCCTCGATGCTGCCGCTGCCCGAGGCCGCTGCGCTGGAAGCGGAGAGGAAAAGCCCTGTTGTTATCGCCAAATAGCTGAGTTTTTTCATCATCGTCTATCATCCGGGTAAGGGTTGTTATTATTGTTTGCTAAATTGCTAAACCGGTTTTTCATGGCGAAAGATAACGAGAGCGAAGCGAGCTGGCAACTCAGTTAGCTAACCCGATTCAGCTATTGTGATCGAGCGCGCAAATCGTGGTTAAAAGCACGGCGAACCTGCGGATCGCCGTGAATGTTGTGGATCAACGCAGGAAAGCGGCCAGCTCGTCGGCGCGGGGCAGGGCGGTCATGGCGCCTTTGGCGGTGGTGGCCAGCGCGCCGCAGGCCTGGGCCTGGGCGATAACCGCCGGCCATTGCGTTTCCTGCGGCAATTCGTGAAGGCGCGCCAGCGCCGCTAACAGCCCGGCGACGAAGGCGTCGCCGGCGCCGGTGGTATCGACCGGCACGATCGATGGCGCGTGGAAATGGCGTAGACGCTGCCCATCGTGTACGCAGACGCCGTCGCCGCCCAGCGTCACCAGCAGCAGGCGCAGCGGATAGGTTTGCATCATCCAGCGAATGGCGTTCTCCAGATCGTCAAGATGGCTGATGAAAGCCAGCTCTTCGCGCGACAGTTTCACCACGTCCGCCAGCAGCAGCGCCTTTTGCAGGCAGGGGCGCAGCGCTTCCGGCTGGCGCCAGACCTCTTCGCGGATGTTGGGATCGAAACTGACCCGGCCGCCGGCCGCCCGAATGCGTTCCATCGCGGTAAAGGCCGCGCTGCGGCTGGGCTCCTGCGAGAGCGCGATGGAGCAGAGGTGCAGCCATTCGCCCCGTTGGAAAGCCGGCAGATCGTCGGGCTGCAAAAACAGATCGGCGCTGGGCTGCACCATAAACGTGAATGAGCGCTCACCCTGCAGATCGAGATCCACCACGACCGTGGAGGTGTGGTGTTCGGGATCCGGCCGCATATGGCCGATATCCACCCCTTCATCGCTCAGCACCCGCTGCAAAAAGGCGCCGAAGCTGTCTTGCCCCACTCGCCCGATAAAAGCGCTGTCGCCACCGAGCCGGGCGATACCCACCGCCACGTTAGCCGGCGCGCCGCCGGGGCATTTGAGATAACCGTTGGCATTTTCCGGCACCAGGTCGATCACGGCGTCGCCCAGTACCCATACGCGATTCATCATGCTTAATCCCTGTTTTTGTCCTTGTCAGATGGGTTGCTAAAATAGAAGAACCGGTTTAGCAAGGCAATGAAATAATGCGCTGGGGCGTTGGGAGGGTGAGGAAGATCAATTTTTCTTCGGGGATCGGGGGGAAGAGAACCCGCCCCGCGAGCCGGCTCGGGGGCGAGGTAGCCGGGCGGTTTAGCCCAGTTTCGGATACACGCCCGGGCCGATTGGCAACCCAAGCGCATACCAGACCAGCAGCAGCAAAATCCACACGCTGAAGAACACCACAGGATAGGGCAGGATCAGCACGTAATAAGTGCCGAGCTGCGCGTCTTTGCGGTAGCGCTGCAGGAAGCCGAGGAACAGCGGCAGGAACGGCGACATCGGCGCCAGCGGCAGCACCGCAGAGTCGGCGATGCGAAAGATCATCTGGGCGAACGCCGGGTGAAAACCGAGCAGCATAAACATCGGCACGAAGATCGGCGCCAAAATTGACCAGATCGCCGAGCCGCTGGCGATGAACATGCACAGGAAGGCGGAGAGGAACATCAGGCCGAGAAATGCCGGCGCGCCACTCATGCCGGCGGCTTCCAGCATATCGGTCAGGCCGACGGCCATAAACTTGCCCATGTTGCTCCAGTTAAAGAACGCCACGAACTGCGACAGCGGAAACACCATCACGATAAAACCTGCCATGCTTTTCATCGGATCGAGCAAGTGGTGGGGAATGTCATCCGGCCGCCGGATCTGTTTGGTGACTACGCCATAGGTAATGGCGACGGTGAAGAAGAACAGGATGATGATCGGCACAATGCCCTTGATGAACGGAGAAGGGATCACCGAACCGGTGTTCGGGTCACGCAGCGGCGCGGCCTCCGGCACCACCAGAGCGGCGATGATGGCGATAAACACCAGCGCGGCGATCCCGCTCATCATCAGCCCCCGGTTTTGCAACGGGGTCAGCGCTGCGATTTTGTCTTTGGCGCCGCCTTGCCACTTCGGCAGCCGGGGCTCGATAAACTTGTCGGTGAGCAGCGCGCCGGCGATGGTCAGCACGATCACGGAGGTGGCCATAAAGTACCAGTTGTCGATTACGCTAACGTGAACCGCGCCATCCACCGCTTTGGTGGCTTCGGTGCTGATGCCGGAAAGCAATACGTCGGTGGTGACGATCAACAGGTTGGCGGTAAAGCCGGAGGCGACGCCGGCGATCGCCGCCAGCAGTCCGGCTATCGGGTGGCGGCCCACCGCCACAAACATCAGCGCGCCAAGGGGCGGCATCACCACCAGCGCGGCGTCCGACGAGATATGGCTGAAGAAGGCGATAAACAGCACCATATAACTGGCGTAGCGGGCGCTGACGCGCGAGGCCATTTTATACATCAGCGCCTGCAGCAGGCCGACCTTTTCCGCCAGGCCGGCGCCTATCACCAGCGCCAAAATAGCCCCCAGCGGCGCAAAGCTGCTGAAGTTATGGATGATGTTGGGAAATATCCACTGCATGCCCGCCACGCTCATCAGGTTATTCACCTTGATGAGCTCGCCGGTGGCCGGATTTTTCACCGCCACGTCGAGCCAGGAAAACAGCGCGGTGGCCAGCATAAGCACCAGGATCAAATAGACGAACAGTAAAAACGGATTGGGGATCTTATTGCCGATGCGTTCCACCCAGTAAAAAACGCGTCCGGGGCTTTTATTGATTGGCGTTGTGGCCTCACTCATGATTTTACCCTCTGTGTTTGCTCTGTTGTGTGATTGTTATTATTTGATTTATTTATAATTATGCTTAGTGGCCCGGTTCTCCGGGCCCTGTCTGTTCATGCTATTTCAATGGGGAGGGTTTCACCCCCTGCGGGATTGGGCAGCGGTACGGCTGTTCGGCGCGCCGGCGTTCAAACTCGCTGCGGCAGCGCGCCAGCAGAGCGCTGTCGCTCAGCAGATCGATGGCGGTCGCCGCCATCACCTTGCCGGCCAGGCACATGCCCTTATGGGCGATAGCGGTGCGGCCCTGCGCCACCAGTTGCCAGGTGTGCAGAGGGGTGCCGAGTGCGAAACAGGGGCTAAAGCATTGGGCAGTCGGCGCCACCCAGCTTACGTCGCCAACGTCGGTAGAACCGTACAGCAGGTCGTCGGATTCCACATAAGGAGCGACCTCGTCCATCAGCACCTTTTCTCCCAGCAACTGCACCCACTCGCGCCCGGCTGCGCCGCCGGTGCGGGCAATGTTGAGTTTGGCGTTGCGCAGATCGTCGCGGCTCAGCGTCTGGCGGATTTCCTCGGCGAAGCGGCGTTCGGCGTCGCTGTACTCGGGCAGACCGAAATCACACAGGTTTTGATACATCGCGCGTTCCAGGCTGCGGTTCGGCACATAGTTGGAGCAGGCCTTGTCGAAGCGCACTTCCATCTGGGTGTCAGTCATCAGCGCGGCGCCCTTGGCGATGTTAATCACCCGTTGGTAAATGTCCTGCGCCTGGTCGAGCTGCGGCGCGCGGATCAGGTACAACACTTCGGCGTCGGCCTGCACCACGTTGGGGGAGCTGCCGCCGGTGTTGGTGACCGCGTAGTGCAGCCGCGCTTCTTGCACGATATGTTCGCGCAGGAAGTTGGCGCCGGTATTCATCAGCGTCACCGCGTCCAGCGCGCTGCGCCCCAGGTGCGGCGAGTTGGCGGCATGGGCGGCGACGCCCTTGAAGTGAAACGCCGCCTGAATGTTGGCCAGCGTACTGGTATTGAACATGCCGCTGAAGCCTTCCGGGTGCCAGGTGAGGGCGGCGTCGACGTCGTCGAACAGGCCTTCGCGCACCATAAAGGTTTTGCCGGAGCCGCCTTCTTCGCCCGGGCAACCGTAGAAGCGCAGGGTGCCGGTCAGCCGGTTTTGCTGCATCCACGCCTTGGCTGCGAAGGCGCCCGCCAGCGCCGCGGTGCCCAGCAGGTTGTGGCCACAGCCATGGCCGTTGCCGTTTTCCACCAGTGGCTGCGGCGTGGCGCGGCCCGCCTGCTGGCTCAGCCCGGCCAGCGCGTCGTACTCGCCCAGCAGCGCGATGACCGGGTGGCCGCTGCCGTAGCTGGCGATAAACGCCGTCTCGATGTCGCCCACGCCGCGTTCGACCGAGAAACCTTCCTGCTCCAGCGCATCGGCCAGCAACGTGGCGGAATAGGTCTCGTTGAAGCGCGTTTCCGGGTGGTCCCAAATCGCGTCGCTCAGCGCGCTGAAGCGGGGCCGGCGTTGGTCAATGTAGTCGTCGATAAATGCCTGCAGTGCTGAGTTGCTCATGCTTCGCTCCCGAATGTCGGCAGGTTCAGCGCCAGCGACGCCAGCGTTTTCACCGCCACCGCCATCACCTGCTCGTTGAAGTCGAATTTTTCGTTATGGTGCCCGGCGCTCAGCTCGGTGCCGAAAATGACGTATGAGGCCTGGCCGCCGCGGGATTTCACCCGCTCCATCATGTAGGTGGCGTCTTCTGAACCCGCAGCCTGTTCGCGGCGATCGACCACCGAGGTCAGCTCGGTTACCTGCTGTGCCAGGCGGCGGATGTAATCCACCCACGGTTGGGTCGGTTTGCTGCTCTGCGCAGCGCCCATCAGCGCGATGTCGCAGGCGACGCCGTGCATCTTGGCTGCGCCTTCGATGGCGTTCAGCGCCTGCTGATAGACGAACGCGTTGATCTCATTGGTGGCGCCGCGCGTTTCCACCTTCATAAACGCCCGATCGGCGATCACGTTGCGGCCGGTGCCGGCCTGCAGCACGCCGACATTGATGCGCGAGCTGCCTTCGCTGTGGCGCGGGATGGCGTAAAGCCCCTGCGCAGCCTGGGCCGCTGCCAGCAGAGCGTTGCGACCGTCTTCCGGCCTGGCGCCGGCGTGGGAGGCGACGCCGCGGAAGGTGACGTCCAGCTTGCTGGTGGCCATAAAGCTGTCGCTGCCGCACACCAGCTCACCGGCCGGCACACCGGTGCCGATATGCACCGCGGTGAAGAAATCGACGTCGTCCACCACGCCGGCCTCCACCATCGATTTTGCGCCGCGGGTGCCTTCTTCCGCCGGCTGGAAGATCAGTTTGACGGTGCCGCTAAGCTGGGGCTCCAGGCTTTTGAAGACGTGCGCCAGCCCCAGGCCGATGGTGGTATGGCCGTCATGACCGCATGCATGCATCATGCCGCTGTTGCAAGAGGCGAAGCCTTCACGGAACGGCAGGTGTTCGGGTTCCAGCAATTCGTTGAGATCGAGGGCGTCCATATCCACGCGGTAGGCGATGGTTGGGCCGGGGCGGCCGGTATCGAGCGTTGCGACGATGCCGGCGAAGCCGCCGGAAAAGTGCGGCAACCATTTTTCCAACGCCCCCTGATTGCGGGCGCGCTGTACCTGCGCTTCCAGCTCATCGGGCGAAGGCAGCCCCATGCGAGACTCGGCCTTGATTACCTCGCGGCCCAGCTGCAGGCGATAACCCAGCCGATCGAGTTCTTCCGCCACCAGGGTAGCGGTGCGGAACTCAAACCAGCCGGACTCGGCATAGCGATGGAAGTCGCGGCGCCAGGCCTGCAATTGCGGGTACAAATCGGCCACCAACATCGAAAGCGAATTAGTCATAGTGATATCTCATAAGTTATCGCGCGCTGGATCGCTCCAGGCAGCAGTTATGCTCTGAACTGAAATCAGACGGTGAAGCTATTGCTAAGAAAAAGGTGTATTTGGTTACTAACTGCCGTGAATGGCGCTTATTGGCGCAGAAAATGCGCTTAATTGAGCGAAATAAGAATTTGGTTATTTATTATGTTTTTTCCGAATGTACACAATGGAATCTGGCTAAATAAGATGCCAATATCTTGCTATTGATAAATAACGGTTATCGCCTTTCGCCTATGCCAGCCTCGATAAAATTGCACCAATTGCGTGCATTTGTGGACGTTAGCCGCCAGGGCAGCATCCGCGCCGCCAGCCGCACCTCACGCCTTTCCCAGCCTGCACTGACCAAGGCCATTCAGGAGCTGGAAGAGGTGCTGGGCGCCAAGCTGTTTATTCGCCGTAGCCAGGGTGTGGTCTTGACCGACTGCGGCGATAACTTTTTCCAGCATGCCAGCCTGATCCTTGAAGAACTGCGGGTGGCGCAGGAAGATATCCAGCAGCGGCTGGGGTTGGCGGGCGGCACGGTGAATATCGGCGTCGGTGGCAGCATTGCGCGCACCGTGATGCCGCAGGTGGTGACCCAGTTTCATCGTGAGTATCCCAACGTGAAGGTGCGCATCGTCGAGGGGCAGCTGGTGTCGATGATCCCTGAACTGCGCCAGGGCGAGCTGGATTTTACCGTCAATACCTACTATCCCAGCAGCCTCGACAACGAGTTGCAGTACGAACGGCTGATGGAAAAAGAGTATCGGGTGGTGGTGCGCAAAGGGCATCCGATGGAGGGGGCGACCTCGCTGAAACAGCTGCAGCACTGCGACTGGACCATGCCGACACCGAAAGGCAGTTATTACCGGTTATTGCACGATCTGTTCGGGGACTTGGGCATGGCGCCGTCGATCAGCGTGACCTGCGAGACCTTTATGGCTTGTACCAGCCTGGTGGCGCAGAGCGATTTTGTTAGCATTCTGTCGGTGGACGTGATTTCGGATCCGATTCTGGGCAAGCATTTGGTGCCGCTCGAGCTGGAAGAGAGTCTGCCGAAAGCGACGTTTTATCTTATCCAACGCAAGGACACCACTTTGACGCCGATGGGCGCGCACCTGGCGCGCCTGTTTCGCCTTTACTGTCGGTGATACCGAGGCCCCGGCGGGGCCTCGGTATCAGAAGGCGATCGACCCCTGCACGAAGAAGGTGCGCGGTTCGCCGACGTACTTGCCGAAGTTATTGTCGTTGGAGCGGGTGAAGTAACGCTGATCGAACAGGTTTTTCACCCCGGCGCCCAGCGTCAGGTTCGACAACTGCGGCCCGAAGTTATATTCCCCGCGCACATTCCACACCATGTAACCGGCGATATCGCCGAACTGACCATCGGCGCTTTCCTGCGTGACGTACTCCGGCCCGGTGCCCGGCGAATGCTGTTTGGACTGCGCGTAGCCGTCCAGATTCCATACCCAGCTGCCGGTGGCGTAGCGCGTGCCGACGGTATACACCTGGCGCGAGTAGAACGGCAGGTCTTTACCGGCGAAGTCGCCCTTATCGGTGCTGGCCTTGGTGTAGGTATAGCTGGTATAGACGCTGGCGCCGTCGAGCGCCCGGTTCAGCTCGCTGAGATCGTAGCTGAGCGCCAGCTCGATACCTTTGTGCTTGGTGGCGCCCATATTGGTCCAGCCCACGTCGTTGCTGATGTATTGCAGCTGGTTATCGAAGTCGATATAGAACAGCGTGGCTTCGGCTTTGACCACGGTATCGTCGTAGCGGGTGCCGAATTCATAGGTATGCGCTTTCTCCGCCGTCAGCCCCGGCGCAGGTTGGTTGCCGTTGCCGCCTTTGGTCAGCTGGAAATACTGCATGCTGCCGAACGAGGTGTTGGCGTTGGCGAACAGCTTCCAGGCATCGGACAGGTGGTACATCACGTTCAATGATGGCAGCGGTTCGCTGTAGCTTTTCTCGCGGCTGATGTTGTTGAAGGCATCGTCCACGTGGGTGCGGATGCTTTCATAACGCAGGCCCGGCGTGACCGTCCAGTTGCCGACGTTGATGGTGTCGTCGATATAGAACGCGTTGGCCGCGGTGCCGCCGGAGGTGTGCTGGTAATAGTCCGGGGTCTCCGGCGTCGAGCCGATATCCGCCGGGTTATACCAGGCCGAACGCGACGCCTTTTCATCCATGGTTTCATTCAGGTAACGGTAACCGAGGGTGATTTCGTGCGCCATATCCCAGAAGCGGAAGACCTGCGAATAGCTTGGTTCGATAGCCCAGGTTGAATAGTGACGCGGATAGGAGACCATGCGCCGCTGGCCCGCGTTTTTGCCGGTACCTTCCGATTCGATGTTGCTGCCGCGATAACTGTCGGTGAAGTAGGTCAACACTTCGAACTGTTTGTCGTCTTCCTGATGTTTGTACTTGAACGACATATCCTTGCGGCGGCCTTCGAACTGGTCCCACGGCCGCGTGGATTGGAACGGGTTTTGCGCGTATTGCGCGGCACTCAGCCCGCCCGGCATGCCGGCTTTGGCGTCGTAGTAGTGGAAATTGGCCAGCAGCTCGTCGCGATCGCTGAACGCATAACGCGTTTTCAGCATGAAATCGTCGATGTCGGTGTTGTCGTTGTTGTCGCGGTAGCCCTGACCGTGCAGGCCGGAGTAGAGCAGCTCGGCGCCGAAGCCGTTGTCTGCGGTGCCGCCCACGGAGGCGCTGGTCAGGGTCTTCAGGCCGCCGTGGCTGGCACCCTGGGTTTGTACGCTGGCGGTGCCGCCAAACGTTTTGGGAATGTCTCGGGTAACGAAGTTGATCACGCCGCCGACGTTCTGCGGCCCGTAGCGCACCGCGCCGCCGCCGCGCACCACGTCCACCGATTGCAGATTACCGATAGACAGCGGGGCCATCGACAGCTGCGGCTGGCCGTAAGGCGCGACCGCCAGCGGGACGCCGTCCATCAAAATGGTGGAGCGCGGAGAAAGACGCGAAGTCAGGCCGCGCACGCCGACGTTGAGCGAGATGTCGCTGCCGCCGGTGCCGTTGCTGTCGCGCACCTGCACGCCGGGGACGCCGCGCAGGCTGTCGGCGATGGTTTGGTCGCCCTGTTCATGCATCTGCTGCTGGGTGACGATGGAACGCGCGCCCGGATGGTTGAGCAGCACCGAACTGGTATCAGGGTTGTCCAGCCAGTTGCCGACGACGGTCACAGTGTCGGTATCGTTCTGAGATGAATTATCAGTAGCAAGGACAGGGAACGCGACGGCGATGGTAGCCGACAGCAGGGAAAGCCGAAAAAGAGGTGACATAATAATGCCTTAAGAGTTTCAGACCCGGATGTGTTTTTTTAGAAAAGACAATCTTAATGATAATTATTGGCAAGTAAATAGAATTGTTACGGGATAGTTAAGTGGGTAACTAAATAATGAATGCGGGAAACAGGGCCCGGCTGGCGGGCCCTGGCGGGGGTTATTGCGGCGTAAGCCAGAAGACGCCGCTGTAATCCAGCGCGGTGAATTTCTGATGCACCATTTCGATATCCGCTTGCGGATCAATATCTTTAAACAGCGCCGGGTGCAGGAATTTGGCGATCGCCTCAACCGCTATAAAGTTGAGCGGCGTGTCGTAAAATTGATGGTAAATCGCCATCACGCGTTTTTCTTTCACCGCTTTCAGCACGTTAATGCCGGTGCGATCCAGCAGATGCGCCAGTTTCTTTTGGCTGGTGGCCATATCGGTAGCGTAACCCAGCGGCACTGCCAGCGTGCCGCGATGCCCGCGGCTCCAGTCGGCGCCGGTCAGCAGATAGAAATCCGGGTTGCTGCTGATCACCTGCTCGACGTTCACTTCACCGCCCATGTCTGAAAACAGCTTGCTGCCGATATTGTTGCCGCCGGCGGTATCGATGAACTGCCCGAAGCTGCCTTTGCCGAAGGTGTTGCAGCACTGTTCGCCTTTGATGCCGGCGCTGCGCTCGATGAAGACGCTGGGGCGCTGCTCCGGTTTCAGCGTGGCGACGCGCTGGCGCACCAGCTCGAGGCGCTGCTGATAGAGGCGAATAAAGGCGTCGGCGTTGGGCTGCTCGTCAAACACTTTACCCAACAGCGCCATGCTGGCGACGGTGTTGGTCAGCGGCTGCTGGCGAAAATCGATGATCAGCACCGGGATGCCGACTTTTTCCAGCTGGGTCAGTACGCCGCTGTCTTTCAATTTGCTCAGCAGACCGATGTCGAAAATGATCAGGTCCGGTTGGCGCACCACCGCGCTTTCCACGCTGAAATCACTGGTGTAGGGGTTGTCGAAGGTAGGGATTTGCATGACCTGCGGAAATTTTTTCGCATAGGCCTCAACCAGATCCGGTGCTTTGACCTTCAGCGAGTTGTCCCAGGCGATGATGTTTTTCAGCGGCTGCTGCGGGTGCAGAATATTCAGCGCCAGCAGCGCGCGGGCATCGGCCAGAATAACGCGTTTGGCCGGTTGCGGCAGGGTGACCTGACGGCCGGCGACATCGGTGACGACGATAGGCGCGGCTTGAGCGGCGCCGGCCAACAGCAAAACGCAGGCGGCCAACCAGCGGCCGGCTTTGGCGATAATAACAGCGGGCATGAAGATCCTTGGGTAATCGGCTGGGAACGAGAACGCAATGATAAGCGATATCCTTTCGCTTTTTGAACTCCCTTGATGCCGATCGATTACCCCTGGCCCATCAGCGGGTCGCTGACGCTGTGTTCGCCATCCTCCAGCCGCCCCGCCAGGCGGCGCAGCCAGCCGTCGGTGCCTTGCAGCGTAAGGTCATACCAACCGCCGCTGGCGCGGGCGTCAAACGCTTGCTGGTGGCTGCCGCCCGCCGGCAGCGTGATAGGCCACGGCCCTTGCTGCGTGTAGGGGCAGCGTTCGAGGGTGACCGCTATCGCTTCGGTGCTCGGATTGTTCAGCTGCAGCAGCAGGCTGCGGCCCGTCGGGCGCAAACGCACCTCCGGCTGTGGCCGGCTCAGGGTGCCGCGCAGCTCGCGATGAAAGCCGTTGGGGCCGAGCAACCACAGATGGTACTCATTCTCCGCCAGCCAGTCGTCGCTGACCGCCTTACCCGCCTCGACGGTAAAACGGCGCGGGATCTGCGTCAGATCCCGCCGATCGTAGACGTGAAACACCGCTCCCTGCTCGCCGGTATTGAACAGGTTCAGCGTCACGCGGCGCTGCTCGGCCGCGACGGTGGCTTCGACGTGCAACTGGTAGGGCAACGCGCGGGAAGGGCGTGCCAGGCGGCGTTGATGGGGCAAGCGCTGGTGGGCGGGGGATGGCAGCGGCACCTGCGGCAGCTGTTCCTGGCGCAGGCGCAGGCCGTCGGCGGCGTGGCGGCTGGTGGCGGGCAGGCTCGGCAGCGCTTCGCCGTTAGAATCGACAAAGTTGAACGCCGAGGTGAGATCGCCGCACACCGCGCGGCGCCAGGCGCTGATGTTGGGTTCATGCACCTGAAAGCGCTTTTCCAAAAATTGCAGCACCGAGGTGTGATCGAAGACCTGCGAGTTGACCCAGCCGCCGCGGCTCCAGGGCGACAGCACCAGCATCGGCACCCGTGGGCCGGGGCCGTAGATGCGGCCGTCCGGCGGCGGTTGATCCTGCGAACCGGGCGGGGCCACGTGCTGGAAGATCTCGGTGTCGAACGGCACGGTCGATTTACCGGCGAAGCTGCCGTCTTCGCGCAGCGACGGCGCGGAAGGCGAAGGCATATGGTCAAAAAAGCCGTCGTTTTCGTCGTAGTTGACCAGCAGGACGGTTTTACTCCACACCTCCGGGTTGTCGGTCAGCGCGTTGAGGATCTCTTGGGTGAACCAGCCGCCCTGCACCGGGCTGGAGGGATCGGGGTGTTCCGAATAGGCCGCCGGCGCGATGATCCAGCTGACCTGCGGCAGTTTGCCCTGCTGCACGTCGGCGCGAAATCCGGCCAGCATGGCGTCCAGATCGTTGCCGTCGGCGGCCGGCAGGGTGTTGCCGTTGCCCTTGTACAGCGGCGCGGCCTCGTTGAGCGCATCGCTGTAGGGCACGAAGGCGTTGAAGTCTTTCGGCGGCCGCGCCGGATTGCCCACCTGAATGCTGGCGGCGCGGTATTGGCGAAAACCCGCCAGCGGGTTGTCGGTAAAGTTGTCCGGCAGGAATTGATACACCTTCCAGCTGACGCCGCTTGCCTCCAGCCGTTCCGGATAGGTTGTCCACTGGTAGCCGATCTCCGCCGGGCCGGGGCTGTCCCACTCGTTGATCACCACCGCCACGTCGGCGGCGGACGGGCCGTTGGTGCCGGTCCAGTGGAACAGCCGGTTGGTGTTGGTACCGGCGTGAATGGAGCAGTGATAGGCGTCGCACAGGGTAAAGGCGTTGGCCAGCGCGAACTGGAACGGCAGCTCCTGCTGGCGGTAGTAGCCCATCGAGGCCGGCGTTTTGTAGGTGGGCCAGGCGCTCATGCGGCCGTGATCCCAGGCGGCTTGCTCATCCACCCACGAGTGCGGCGTGCCGGTGACGCGCTGGGCGTTGCCGCGTTTGCTGTCCAGGTGGTAGGGCAGCACCAGCCGCTCGGCGCCCTGCTGCTGCCAGACGTGGCGATCGCCGGGCAGTGGAATGGTGAAGCGATCGCTGAAGCCGCGCACGCCAGGCAGGGTGCCGAAGTAGTGGTCGAAAGAGCGATTCTCCTGCATCAGGATCACCACGTGTTCGACGTCGCGCAGGGTGCCGGTGCGGTTATTGGCGGGAATGGCCAGCGCTTTGCGAATCGAGGCGGGCAACAGTGAGAAAGCCGATCCGATGGCGGCAGCCCGCAGGATGTCTCTGCGTGAAAGGTCAGGCATGCGTCGTTAATCTCCGTCAGTGTGCTTTGAAGATAGCCGCTGACGACGATAATGGCGAAAAATAACAGGGAGATGAATGCGAGGGAAACAATGCTCCCCGGCGGGAGCATTGGGGGATAACGCTTACTGTCTGATCAGGCGGCCGAGCGCCGGCGCCGTTTCGAAATCGCTGCGGAAGGGGTTGATGTCCAGGCCGCCGCGGCGGGTGTAGCGCGCGAACACGCTGAGTTTTTCCGGGCGGCAGCTCTGCTTGATGTCGTTGAAAATGCGCTCGACGCACTGCTCGTGGAATTCGTTGTGCTGGCGGAAGGAGATCAGATAGCGCAGCAGGCTTTCGCGATCGATTTTGCGGCCTTCATAGCGGATCACCACGCTGCCCCAGTCCGGCTGGTTGGTGACCAGGCAGTTGGATTTCAGCAGATTGGAAGACAGCGTCTCCGACACCGGTTCCCCTCTCTCGGACGCGCCGCTCAGGTATTCCGGTTTGAAGGCGAAGTCGTCGACCGCGATATCCAGATCGTCGATGTTGATGCCCGGCAGGCGCTCGATCTGCGCCGGGTAACCTTCCAGCCCCGGATAGAGCTTGACGGTGACCTGGCCGTTGGCCGCCTGCGACAGATCTTGCTGCATGGCGGCGCTCACCTGTTCTACGCTGTCGAAGCGCGTTTGGTTAAAGCTGTTGAGATACAGCTTGAACGACTTGGATTCGATCAGGTTCGACGAGGAGTGCGGGAAGGTAAATTCGCCGATGCCCACCACCGGCTTGCCCTTGGCGTTGAGCCAGGACAGCTCGAAGGCGGTCCACAGATCAAAGCCGCTGAACGGCAGCTGCCGCTCGTCCACGCCGATCAGATCGCGGCCGCGCGCGCGCGGCAAGGCTTCGAGCAATGCGGGAGCATATTGATCCGGATAATCGGAGTTGGCGCCAAGATGGGTGATCTTATCTTGCTTTTGGATATGCATATTCATTGCCCTTTGCTTGTTCGGTATTGATGTAGCGGTTAAACAGACTGCGGGTGGCGTAGATCGGCCCGACGCCCAGCAGGGCGTAAACCACCTTGATCAGGAACTGCGACAGGATCATGGTTTTGATGATGTCCCAGCTCAGCACGTTGTAGAACGCCAGCGTACAGAACACCACGCTGTCGATGGCCGAAGCCACTACGGTACTGGTGATCACGCGCACAAACAGGTAGCGGGAGTTGGTCAACTCTTTGATTTTGCAGAGCAGGTAGGAGTTGACGTTCTCGGAGATCAGATAGGCCGCCGACGAGGCCACCAGCACCGCCATGATGCTGTGTACGATGCCGTTGTAGGTCTCGCTGTACTCCCACTGCGGAATGCTCGGCACCAGCGTCGTCACCCAGACCCCCAGGACAAAGGTCAGGTTGGCGATAAACGAGATGATGATGGTGCGCCTGGCCAGCCGCAACCCATAGAATTCGTTGAGAATGTCCACCAGAATGAACGTGAGCGGGTAGATGAAGATCGCCGGCGGCGTGATGAGATTCAGCACCGGGATTTGGATCGGCTTGACGCCGCACAGCGTTGAGAAAATGTAAATCACGCTGAGCGCCACGGTAATAATCAGGTAGGCGTACCAGGAGCGTTCATGGCGATCGCTGAGCTCGTAGGCGGTTTTTTGTTGGTTGTCGCCATAGAGTTTGCGGTACAGCGCCTGCAGCTCGTGCCGGCTCAGATCTTCCGATATTTCGCTGTCGGCCAGCTCATTCAGCCCCATGGTAATGGTTTTGCCGGTGGCCAATACCATGACATTGGCCGCGATGGTGCCATGCCGGGTGAAGCCCAACAGCTTGAACTTCTGATTCGGTTCCATTTATAACCTTTCTCCAACGATGTAACCCAGGAATTGCACGGTGTCCTGAGGGCGTTTGTCCATGCTTTCGCTGTCTTTGTCGTCAACCACAAAGAAGCCGCTTTTTCCCGAGTGATACAGCAAAGGCGAATCGCAAATCAGTACCGGCGGACGTTTTATGATGATGATCTCGCCGGGAATAAATGACCCTTTAATTTCGGTCTCTATTTTCATTGCCAACATGTTCGACTCATCGCCGAAGAAATAAGTCAGAGGAAACTCGGTGACCAGTTGCCCGATCTTGCGCTGCGAGACGGCCAGATAGCGCGACTTCGGGATCACCGGAATGGCGGAAGGGTTCTTGTTGCCCTCGGTGGACAGCGTCTCGTTGAGCAGCTCCAGCTTTTCCAGATCGTAGTCTTCGATCTCTTCACAGGAGACACCGAAGAAATCGGAGATCCGATTCACGGTGGATTGCTGAACGTTGTTCACTCTTCCGTCAAGAATTTTGTAGAGAGTCGTGCGCGTCAGGCCGCTGCGATTGGAAAAGGAAGCCTTGGTTTCACCGCGGGTACGCATCAGATATTCAATATTTTTAATGATGTTGATTTTGCGCTGTGCGTTGGTGGTTTTCATTGGCTGTCCTTACAAACATTACGCAGGCTTCACTATATCCTACGCACTGGCGTTGTCCAGATAAAAAGGCGCGGACGCGCGGGTAACAGGCTGATTATTGGCGGTAATTATTGTTTCTCGTCAGCCGTTTAGCGCAGTGATGTCAGCGGGGATGGCCTGCTTTCTCTGTGCGAAAGATAAAGCCGTGTAAATCAATTGATTAGGTTTTGCTTATGGAAAAGTGAACACAAAAGCCGGTTTTATGTTTACTTTTATGTTGACCAAAACCGATTTCATGGGCTACTGTTCATGCAAGCTGAAGTTTTTCTTTATGATCAAACACGGAAGCCAACAATTTTTATAATAAAAAGCCCAGAGGGGGCGTTGCCACACTCTGAGCATAATGGATAGCTTGCTACCGACACCAGGGACCCTAACTACCACGGCCGTTTGTCTGCGCGATCGGCCTATTCTTTTGCACTGAATCTCCCTTTTCGAGCATCAAACACTCCCCCGTTACCGGAGGAGTGCATTAACGCGTGCGCGAAAATCAGAGCGATTTCTGTGAGGCCAGCGGTTTTTGCGCCCGGCTGAAGGCCAGTTTGAGCACCCAATACAGCAGGCTGGCGGCCACCAGAGAGTTGATGGTCGGCACGCCCCATTCGGTCGCCAGGCCAACGGCGCCGCCGACGATGCTGGCGACGATCGCCGCCCAGCCGATGGTCGGCGTTTCGCTCGGCAGCTGGCCGGTACGGCGGCTCTCGTCCAGGATCTTGCGGTGGCTGCGCAGCAGGTAATAGTCCACCAGCATGATGCCGATAATCGGCGGGAAGACCACGCCAAGCACCGTCAGGAAGTCGACAAAGCGGTCAAGAATGCCCAGCACCGACAGCGTGGTGCCAAGAATGCCGATCACCAACGTGGTGTAGGTGTACTTCAGCTTTTTGCCGGTGATGCCTTCCACCGCGTTGACGATGCCCAGCGAAGAAGAGTACAGGTTGAGATCGTTGACGCGCAGGGTGGAGAACACCACCACCAGCAAACCGGCGCCGCCGGCCGCTTGTGACATGATGGTGACCACATCGGCGGTGCCCAGGGTTTTGGCGATCAGGATCGCCAGGCCGTTCACCACGAACTCGCCGGCGATGATGGTGAAGAGCGTGACGCCGAGCACGTGCTTGCCGTTTTTGGAGTAACGGGTCAGATCGGGGGTCATCAGGCTGGCCACGATGGCGCCGCCGACGACGATGGTGATGCCGGCGCTGATGGTCAGCGGTTCACCCGGCGGCGCCAGCTGGATGATCTCCTGCAGGTTATGGCCGGAAAGCGCGGTCACCGAAATATAGGCCACCAGCATGATGAACATCGGCACCGCGATACGGGCGGCGATGCGCAGCGCCTTGAAGCCGAATGCCACCAGGATGGTTAACAGCGTGCCCGAGAGCCCGGCGGCCAGGCCGAAGCCCAGCTTATTGCCGAGCGCGAAGTCGAGCGACTTGGCGAAAATGGCGTTCTGAATGCCGAACCAACCCAGCAGGCTGACGGCCACCACCACGCCGATCAGCACCGAGCCCAGACGGCCGAAGCCGCACCAGCGCGCCAGCAGGCTGCCGGAAATGCCTTCGCGCATGCCCGCCAGCCCCAGGCCGTAGGTCACCACGCCGAAGATCAGGCTGCCGACGAAAATGGCGGTGAAGGCGTCAATCAGCGTCATGGAGTTGCCGAGTACGGCGCCGAGCATGAACTGGTCCAGCGCGGTCAACATGCCCATATGTACGATGGCCACGCTTAAAAACGAAACTCGTTTATCCTGCGGCACCCGGGTGAGCGGATAATCTTCGATCTTTATCACGGTGAGATCTTCCTTGCGGTTCAAATAAACTGAATGCCTTTGGTTATCAGGCGATCGGGAATGTAGTTATCCAGATTGGCGTATTTGCAGTATTCCTCAAATTGCTGCTGAGTATGCACGTTGGCCTTCTGGTAAATGTTATAAATGCGGTTTTCGATGGTCTTATTGCTGACGTTATAGATTTTGGCGATCTCTTTCACCGTAAATCGTTGCAGCATAAGGAAAATGACATCGAGTTCGGCACGGGTGAACAGCTCGTTATTGACTTCGGTGGTCAACACGCTGGGTTTTTGCTGATTGATGTATTTCAGCGGCGACAGGCTGTTCATCGGCTTGGCGTTCCAGATCACGCCAATCACCTGTTTGTCATCGTTGTACACCGGCAGCTTTTCGCTGATAAACGGCGTCAGGCTGTCTTTGCCGTACCAGTAGTGCGTTTCTATGACCGTGACCCGATCGCGCGCCGCTTCGGTCATCTTGTCATGCTCGATAAAGTCGGCGGCGGAGTCGGCCCAGTCGGCGGGGAATTCGTGGTCATATTTACCGGCGACGTCGAAATTCAGCGGCGTATTGGTATAGAGATAAGCGGCGCGGTTCATATAGAGGTGGCGGGATAGCTGATCTTTGATGCCCCAGGGTTCGCTCAGGTGCTCCATCATGGTGATGAGGCCCTTAAAATAAGATTCATTATTTTTATGCGATGAACCCATACCCACCTCTGTGCCGCTCAGGCTGCGTTACAGGCTTTTAGCCAGGTAATGGCGGGTGTGGCGATGCGCATAGTCGCCCAGCTCGCCGTAGACCCGGTAGCCCAGTTTTTCATAGAAGCCTCTGGCCTGGAAATCGAAGGTATCGACATAGGCCATATGGCAACCGCGCTTGCGGGCTTCTTCTTCGGCCAGCTCCATCAATTGGCGGCCGTATCCGCTTTTGCGGCACTGATCGCCGACCCACAGATACTGCACCTCCAGGCCGCCCCACCAGGTGCGCGCAACCAGGCCGCCGACGATCTGCTGGTTGTCGTCGGTGACGGTCAGGAACAGCGGGTGAATGTCTACGGGCTGGGTTTTGTGATTGTGCGCCCAAAGGCTGTCGATAACGAACTCTTCATCCTGCGGGTTGGGTTTGTCGGTGATATTAATATTCATTTTTAATATAATTCCCTGATTTAATTATTCAAAACCGAACTAGGCGCTTTCGCTCCAACCGCTTCTAATATCACTTTAATTAATGTATTTCAAGGGTGGTTTTCACCCTTTTCCACCCGGTGAGCGGGCGCTTATAGTAGGCGTCACAGGGAGAAGAAAATAGTGAACAGGCGGTATTAAAACGCTGAAATGCCCTGCCAACACCATCTATTCCTACTTGCGCCTCACCAGGGCCCCACCGGGAAAACTGCAGTACTGTATGGCTCCACCGGATAGAGCAAGCTCACTTGCCGACGGGGGAGCCACTTTGTTTTTTGACGCCCCCATCCGCGACCACCCTTCACCGTCTCAGATAGTAAACACTCTTCTCATCAGAAGATATGCGCCGCAGATGAAAATGTGGCCGATACCTTCCAATCCGCGGATTCAGTCTTCTGCGATGACGCTGCTCAGCGCCGGCTCGATGGCCGCGCCCAGCATGGCGCCGTGCCCTAAGGCGGGCCACTCCCGATAGCCGACGGTGAGACCGCCGAGCTGCGCCAGCTGTTCGGCCAGCAAATGCGTTGCATCTGCCGGCAGAGTGGGGCTCTTCACGCCGGGCGGAGCCGCGCGATCGCGTTCCGCCAGGCCAACCCACAGTTGCAACCTTGTCGCCGGCACCGCACGTCGTTCCGTCATCTGCTGCGCTTCTTGCAGGATCATACCGTTGCCCCACCACAGTGAGGGTTCCACGGCGATGTAGCGCTGGAAGGCGGCGGGATGGGTGAACAGCGTGTGCAGAACGAAGAGCCCGCCGTAGGAGTGGCCCCACAGCGTTTGGCGCTGCGGATCGACCGCCAGTTTGGCGGCGATAGCCGGTTTGATCCGAGTTTCAATCAATTGCAGGAACGCATCCGCGCCCCCGCCGGCACGCGGCGCTTTCTTCATGCCTGCCGGCAGAGGGAGCGTATAGTCGTAGGCGCGGCCGACGGCATCGATGCGCAGATCGTTGTCATAACCGATCATCACCAGCACCGGCGGCCGCTTCGCCGCTGCCAATTTGGCCAGTAAAGCGGCGTTCAACTCCATCAGCACCGCATTGCCGTCGAGGAAATAAACCGTTGGATAGCCGTCAGGCGCAGGCGTCCGACGCGGCTGGGCGATGCGCACGCGGTAATGCCGTTGGCCATCGGCGGAGGTGAAGCGCAGATCGCTGAAACGATAATCCGCAGAATCGCTATCGGCTACGGTAGTGCCGATCTTGCGTTCCAAATCGGGCCTGGCCAGCACGGAGCCCGGCAGCCAAAGGCCGATGGCGAGCGCCAGAAGCGCGGAGATAAAATGCCGGTTGGACAAGAACATGCGGATCAACATCCTCGAAAAAGGCCGATAGTAGCATCCGTTCGCGTCAGGCAAAAACCTACCTTTAAGGTGGACATTCCGGCCGCGAAACCCGGAAGCGCGCCGCCAGTTGCTTTGCCGGGTTAATAGCAACTCATTGTTATTATTGGTAAGTCAGGAATAAGAAGGATTAGTATTAATTAGAAATGGTTATGATTGTTATGAGGGAAGAAACGGCGAGGGCGGATGAAAACACACGGTTATCAACGATTTTGAGCAAAAAAAGCCCTATAAAATAGGGCAAAGACACACAACAACACCAGGGAAACTTTCCGGTATCTTATATTATAGCTTCCTATACATATAGAACATTTTATTATAAATATGTAAGTGATTCTTATTAATCGTTTAATGCCATTATTTTTCAAATGGTTATGTGGTCTGGCTGAGGTATTGTTCTTGGGTCGGGCGTGGGCTGCCAGGGATTGCCGGCAGGGGTTTTGCTGTAACGGCGGCATGAACCGGCGAGATCGGCGGCCCGAAAACCCTCAGGGCAATACCGGCCGGCAGGCTGCGAACATGCCGGCAGGTATTGCCGATCTTCACCGTGGGGCCAGGGGAAAATCAGTGCTGTTGCAGCGTCAGCATCTCGCCAAGCAAAACATCGGTCGGCGGCAGAATATCCGTATCCAGCCCGGCGGAAGGGGTAAAGGTCAGCTCGCCAAAAATGATTCGGCCTTGCGAGATGTAGAAATCAACGCGAACAAACTCGAAGGGCGCCGACAAGCGCGAGGCGTACTCAAACAGCTCATCGTAGCCCTCTGGCTTCACGAAGGCGTCTATTTCTTCCTGGCTCAATGCCAGGCAGTCCTCGCTGTAGCAGAGAAACTTGAAATCTTTATCAAAGAAGTAATACTTCGGCGACCCGGTATCCCTGCCGACACACAGTAAGGTGCAGTAAGGCACGCCGCGGAAGCAATAGATCTTATAGTCTTCAGGCCCGTGACCATTGGCCGATTCGATATACTTCTCGCCAATGATCTTTTTTTGTATCCCTTTGTAGTTGAGTTCTACATAGGTTTTCCAATAATCGTCTTTCATCCAGCCGTCGATCAATTTTTTGGCGCTCGTGATATTCAGCAATTTTTTATTCTGGCAAATCAGGTTATACCCGGAACCGTGATTCCCTTTGATCACAAATTTGTCCGGCAACGCGTCCCACGGAATATCGTTTACTGAATCGCAGGCAAAGTACAATTCATTCAGGATCTCTTCGCACCCCTTTTCTTTGATGTACTCTCTCACCGCATATTTATCTGCGCATTGCTTCACCAACGCATTGTGACTATAGCCATTCAACTTCAGGTGATTGATCTTTTCATTCCAGGTGGACGGCGCCTGCAAGTTTAACGGTTTGCCAAACGCTTTTTTGTAGAGCAATCTGGCCTTGAATTCGGGGGCCAATACGGCCAGCTGCTTTATAATAAATTTAATAATTTGTCTTTTCATATACGTCATTCCATCATAGCGCTGTGATAATGATTAAGGCGTGCTCGCGGTTAAAACGTGGGAGAGACACCTTCACTTCGCCATTGAATTGCACTCGGCGTTGTACTCAGATCAAACGGCTGTTGTTCTAAAGCGCGATTAAGAATACGGGCCGATCGCCACGCCATCAGGCTCAACTGCGGATCGGCAATGCCGTGATGATGCATACTGGCGTTCATGGCGAATAAGCAGTTCTCCGCAGGGCCTTCCCACTCAAAGGTAAAGTCGGGGGAGATGCGGTATTCGCCATCCGCAGTGGTCAGCAAACGGTGGGCCAAAGGCTCAAGGAACTCTGGCGTTGCCGATTGGTAACCGGTGGCAAAGATCACCACGTCCGCCTTGAAGGCTTCTTCGCCGTGATCGAGATGATGGCGCGTTTCGAGTTGGTAGGCGTTATCCAGCGTGTGTTTCACGGCCGTCAGCGAACGGCTGGGCAGCAGGCGCACCCATAATTTCTCGCGCAGGACGTCGAAGCGGTGGTACATGGCGCGATAAATCGCCAGCAGCGACTCACTGGTGATGCCGTCTGAGGTCATCTTCTGTTCGGCCAGCATATGCCGCTTGGCCGCGCTATCCAGTGAGTAAAAGCTCTCGACGTAATCGGGCGTGAAATATTCGTTGGCAAAGGCCGCTTCATCGAGCGCGTTGTAATTGTTGCGGCGCGATATCCAGTCGAGCTGTTCCGGTTGCCCCCATTCCCCTTTAAAAATATTCAGGAACAGGTCGGCGCCGCTCTGGCCGCCGCCGACGATCGCCACGCGTTTGCCTGTCAGATCGGGGTTGCGCAGCATCATTTCGCTGGCATGGAAACAGCGATCGCTTTGCGCCGTCACGCAATCAGGCAACTTTATTTTCTTGCCAATCCCAATGCTGACGTGCCTGGCGTGGAAGACCTTATTCGAGGTGGTCACCACGAACTGACGCTGCCGATCGTCAAACTCGACCCGTTGAACGTCTTGATTAAATGCTAATGAGCGCATGCCGCCGGCGGCCCAGGAGAGGTAATCGGCGAACTCTTCACGCGATGCGGTGCGCTGCTCCGTGGTCAGGAAACGGTAGAACTTCCTGTTTTTTACCAGATAGTTGAGAAAGCTGTACCGGTTGGTTGGGGCAACCGCGCTCACCAGGTCTTTTAAAAAGTTGGTCTGCATGCTGCAATCCGCCAGGATCATCCCTGGGTGCCAGGAGAAATGGGGTTTGCGTTCCAGGAATTGCCCCGTAAATCCCTCTATTTCACTCCCTAAGGCCGCCAGGCTAAGATTCGACGGGCCAAGGCCAATACCGATGATATCCAAACGCTGATTCATTAATAAGCTCCAGTATAATGAGAATAATACCCAGAAATACGGCTGCAGAAGGGCGGCTTATAGCAACCAGGCTGCCTTTTTCTTATAAGTAAGCTTCACGAATTAAATGTAATTAAAAGGTGTGCGGGCCAAAAATACCGCATTATTTAAATGCCCGTTTAGAATTCGGTAGCACATCAGGTAAAGGCTACGGGCGTATTTCTTTCCATGAAAGTCCCAATGAAAGCTTGCGTATGTTTATAATTAACTCGTTTAGGTATAAATCCGATAAAGTCTTATTTATCATTCCATAAAAACGCCAACCCAGGGAAAAGAAAAGCCGTTGGGTTTTCATCAGTTGTTCTCGTGTCGACGCTGGTCTGTGTTCGTCTTATGTCTCTGGGATCAAGTATTCGTTGCCTAGAATAGCCCTAAAATGCGTCCTGGGAAGGTGAAATAACATGATATTAGAAGCAGAGGGCGTTTTGAAAATATGAAATTAAAAGTGAAATTATGAAATCAACTTATCATAATTTATTTTTTGCCATATAATTCAATATGTTGAGTTGTTATTCGTAATGACGTGGCGAGCCAGTGAGCTGGGGTTTTTCCTGCTGCAGTGAGCCTCTTCCTTCGCTGTATCCCTCCTGAATCCTAAGTATTCCCTCCCTGCGGGCACTGATCGGCTGAGCAAAGATTGCTCATGCTGCATGCAAAATGCGCTGTTCGTTTAGTGGACACCGGCTCAATGCCGGCGGAAGGTCAGAGAGGCTGGCCGTCACGCTCGACGTGGTTACGTTGTGAGAAAGACTTGTCTAACCGCGCGGCGGTTAATTGTTCGTGTGATAGGAAGATTCTTATGTTTCAGCTATAATCCGCGCCAGGAGTAGGTCTAAGAGAGCGATTATGAGGTTCTTAATCAATAACCGAATTATCTTCGATGAGGATAACTCGACGCTGGCGTTGGCGGAGGAGAACCTCGAGCCGGTGACGCTCACCACGATAGCCAATCGTCTGCTCGCGCTGTTGGTAAAAAATAACGGCATCTTGATTAGCCGGGACTTTATTTTTTCCACCGTCTGGGACGATCATGGCAAAACGGCCTCGAACAGTAACCTGAACAACTATATCGCCAGCCTGCGCCGTACATTTTCCGGCTTGGGAGAGAGCGAAATTCTGGTTACCGTGCCGAGGCAGGGATTTATGTTTACCGCCGCCAGCATTCATTCCGTGGCGGACAATATGACGCAGGACGAAACTGTTCCTGCCGCGCCTTTACCCGTCCGGCGCCGTTGCGATGCCATTTTACCTAAGGTAACGCTGCTGTTTATCGGGATTGCGTTGGTATTGGCGGGCGTTTACTTTTTTACCGAACGTTACGACACCGCTTATCAGACCCAGATCGCTAGCTACAAATCTTGCCGCGTGGAGACGCTGAACGCCAGCGAGCGGATCGACGAGCGGTATATTGCCGACGCCCTGGAAAGGCTCAAAAGCCGTGGTTTTGATTGTGATGTACCGGCAACGGTTTATTACTCTCGATTGACATACCATTATACGAACTACAAAAAGCTGATTGATTTCATCTCGTATTGCCCGAAACACCGCGTTAAGAATATGGATGCGCACTGTGAAGATGAGTTTGAGGTGATCAATGAAGGTTAGCTCGCGCCGTGCTTTCTACCTGGCATTATCTGCTGCTATTGCCCTTGTTATTGTTATATTGATTTATTTATTGACCGCCTCGCGAGATTTCCCTGAGTGCAATGCGTCTTTATCGACGACGCGCATGACGCCGAATGGGGCGGTAACCAGCGGTTTGTACGTGAACATCGTGCGTTCGGGATGGCGCCGCGCGACCATTGCGTATTCTGCCGAAGTTGAACGGTTATTCCGGGGGAACGTGAACGCGTTATTTCCTAACGCGCCCTAACTTCTTTTTATTACACCGACCGTTCACTTTCAGTCAACCTGTGCCAGTCGTTTTCTCATCGACTCGCCTTTCATTTCCAGCCGGTGGGCGTTATGCATCAGACGATCAAGGATCGCGTCTGCCAGTGTGTTATCGCCAACGCAACCGTACCACTCATCCGTTGGCAGCTGGCTTATCATCACCGTGGCGTTCTTTCCGTATCTGTCATCCATCAGTTCCAGCAGGTCGTTACGCTGCGCTGGCAGCAACGGCTCAAGGCCCCAGTCATCCAGGATAAGCAGTTGCGTTTTTGACAGCTGAGTCAGCTGCTTCCGGTAACTACCGTCTGCGCGGCTGTGCGTCAGTTCAACCAGCAACCGGCTCAGTCGCCAGTACTGCACGCTGTAACCCTGCTGGCAGGCGTTGTTGCCCAGAGCGCAACCCACATAAGTTTTGCCACAGCCGCAGGGGCCGGTTATCAGCAGGTTCTGCCCCCTGACCACCCATTCGTTCTGGCTTAGCTGAGCGATCCGCGAACGCTCCAGGTTTCTCGCTGGCTGGTAGTCGATGTCGTGGACCGAGGCTTCAAGCCTCAGCCGGGCTTTTTGAAGCAGACGTTTCTGTTTACGCTGATCCCTTTCGAGTGATTCGCGCGTGACCAGTAACGCCAGTCTTTCCCTGAAGGAGAGCTCTTCGTAAGTGCCGGGTTGCTCCATCTGTGAGGACAGCGCGGACGCCATTCCCGTCAGTTTCATTTCTGTCAGCTGTTTCATCAGCGTATGTGGCATTGTCGGGTCCCTTATTTCAGTGGAAGTGGCGTGGGCCACGGATGTTTTCATGTTCCTGAGGAAGCTCCTGGGACGGATGCAGATCTTTGTCCGCCGGAACCAGGTCGCGGTTATTCTTCAGGATCGACTTTATCTGCTTCAGCCGGGTTAACCCCTCTGTATTGGCCAGCCGACAGCTGTTATTGACGCGCTCAGAAGGATATTCACGCGTCAGGCTCAGCAGCCCCAGACACAGGCGATAGGCCTGTTCCGGATGCGCTTTTTCTGCCAGACGTTCGCTGACCCACGTGAAGGTGTCGGAGCCCACACCGGCCGCCCAGCTTTTCAGCCGCTCCGGCGTCCACTGCTGATGATGACGATGGCGCTCCGGCATATGCTCTGCTGCGGTACTGTTGCCCGGATGAAGACGCCGCGGGTGACTGGCGATCATCTGCCCGTCAGACCAGACTTCAAGCAGGTTGTCGAAGGCATGAAGCTCCACCGTTTTACCGACGTGCTGATGGGGGACTGAGTAATGATGCTGTTCATATTCAACATGATAATCGATATTTACCTTTGCTTTTTTGATGTGCCGGTAGCGCCACGTCTGCACCGGTAATGGCCTGAGCACAGTTTTGTCCAGCCTTTCGAAGGCCTCACGGCGATTGCCCGGCAGTTTTTTGAAGGGACGTTCGTTGAGCCCGGTTACCAGCGTACGGATACAGTGGTTCAGTTCGGCGAGCGAGAAGAAGACCTGGTGCCGGAGCCGGGCCAGTATCCAGCGTTCGACGATCTGAACGCCAACTTCCGCCTTCGGTTTGTCTCTGGGTTTTCTGGGGCGGGCTGGTATCACCGCAACCTGATAATGCTCAGCCAGCTGCTGATAGGAGGGATTCAGCTCGGGATCGTAACGACAGGCTTTGCTGACCCCGCTTTTCAGGTTATCCGGAACCAGGATTTCGGGGACTCCACCGAAGAACTCCAGCATCCTGACGTGGCTGAGAAGCCAGTCTGACAGCGACTGCGTATAGGTAGCCTCCGCGAAGGTGTAGTTTGATGCACCCAGTACCGCCACGAAGATCTGGGCCTGCCGGCATTCACCCGTCTCAGGTGAGATAACCGGCACAGTAGGTCCGCAGTAGTCGATAAAGCATTTTTCACCGGCGAGATGCTGCTGGCGCATGGAGCGTTTCTGTAACTGGCACCAGGTCTGGTAGCGGCAGCAGAACTGCGAGTAGCTGTACGCCCGGACCGGCATCCTCTGGCAATATTCTTCCCACAGCAGGTGGCGGGTGACGCCTTTTTTACGCAGCTCCATATGGATTTCAGCCCAGTCGGGATCCTCCAGCGCGCCGGGGCGACTGTCAGACTCAGGATACAGCAGACTGGCAAGTCGGGGCTCTGACATACCTTCCGGGAGTGGCCAGGAGATCCCAGTGGCCTCAAGTCGTTTGAGCATTTTCTGGATGGCCCCGGTGCTGACATCGGCGCACTGGCTTATCTGGCGGAAGGACAGGCCGACTTCAAAACGCAGCCTTAAAATTTCATGGATTTTACGCATTGCGATTCTCTTGTTTGGCATATATCACTCCCTGGAATAAAAGGGATAGATATAGCATCAAAAATCAATGCGTTAAGAATGATTCTGGCAATGTGAACAGCAATTCCGGTTGGGTGAACACCGATTCTGGCAAAATGAACAGTGATTCTGGTCATGGTGCAAAATCGTGGTATTTTCCGCCGGAATACGCGTTCACGCAAAACCAGAAATAGCGTTCACGTTCCGCCAGAATGGATGTTCACGTTGGGTCAGAATACGCATG